>JBNJFE010000052.1:0-10579 GCA_051746505.1 Campylobacterota bacterium | reverse complement strand
TATTTGAGTCTGCCAAAAACCTTGTAGCGTTCCCAGTAGCTATCAAGCGCTTTTTGCAACTGCTTTGGGGTGAGGTCGGTTTTCTCTTTCACCCCGTAGCGGTTTAAAAACGCCTCAGGCATCATCGAACTTTGCCTGCTTGGATTTTGCAGGTAGTAAGCAAGAGCGGTTTGCACCCCTTCTTTACTGCTAAAATGCAGCAAATAGCGGTAAAAAAGCTTATCGATGCCAACTTCCATCTGCTTATGGCATTCCATACAGTTTTTCTCAAAAACATCCTGCCCCTGCATCAGCGTCATGCACAGCAGCAGCGCCGTAATTATCTTTGCCATAACAGCCTCACTTGCGTGTACTTGTCGGGCTTGGAGTCCACCTCTATAGTGATACCATACTCTTTAGCGATCATGGCAACCAGATGCAGCCCGATCCCAAAACCCCCGGCCGCGTTTTCCAGCCGCAGGTAACGCTCAAAGATGCGTTTTTGCTTGCTTTCATCCATACCGATACCGCTGTCATACACGGTGATAACTCCGGGTTTGCACGTGATCTTTACATAGCCGCCTACGACATTGTATTTGATTGCGTTTGAAAGCAGATTATCAAACATCCTGATAAACTTTTTCTCATCCATCACAACAGCCGCGTCTTCAAGATCGGTGTGCAAAGCAAGCCGCTTGCTGTCAAGATGGGTTTTAAAATACTCCAGCCGAGACCGGATCAGCGCTTTGATATCCAGCTTCTCATCATAGCTTTGGAGTTTGTGATGCAGCGTCAGATACGTCAAATCCTCGTACAGGTTGGCTATCGTCTTGGCAGCGGTAGCGATGCGGGTGAGTTTTTTTTGCGTTTTCGTGTCAAAGCCGTTTTCTTGCAGCATCTCCACATTAGTTAGCACCGCACTTACGGGCGTGCTGAGTTCGTGGGTGGTATCTTTGATAAAATGATCCAGCAGCGTGATCACATCGCGCATCGGTTTTAAAAGCAGCCGCAGCAAAAAGTACCCAAACCCAAGCAGAACACCAAGCCCCAGCCCGCCAAAGAACGCGATATCTTTATACACTTCCCACAGCCACGCGCCGCTGTCTTTAACTGAAACCACCACATACTTGGCCCCCAGATAGTACGAGGCGGGCTGGTTGATAAAAAAGATTCGCCCGTCTTGCAGATACAACAGCTTCTCCAGATTGATCCCCTCTTCCCCGATGGTAGAAAATATCTTTTTGGCACTTGCGTCATAAATGGCTGACTCAAAGGGGATAAAACGGGGGTACACCCGGTCTTTGTCCAGGTTAACATGCAGATCTTTCAGCCCGCCCAAAAGCCGGTCGGAATACTCCTGGAGCCGGTCTTTTTGTTCCAGTAGCATCATCTCTTTTTTATACCCGTAATACAAAAACGAAAGCGACGTAATAATAAGCAGACTCATGCTCAGATACAGCACCAGGAAATTGACCAGCGTGCGCTTCTGGCTAGCGTACAAATCGATAGCCGTGCTTTTTGACACTGACAATCCTCTCTTTGCCAAGGAGCTTGCGCAGGTTTTTGATATAGGTTCGAAGCGCTTCATCGCTTGGCTTTTCATCATAATCCCACAGCTCCTGCATGATACGTTCGTGGCTGAGCACGCTGTCTTGATTGCGTAAAAACAGTTTCAACAGCCGGTGCTGCTTATCGCTCAGGCGTACCTGAGTGCCTTCATACATGAGCTTTGACGCGGCTATATCATAATAAAGTGCGTCTGCAAGCTTGATAATCTCTTCATGGCGGTGGGCAAAGGTACGCTTGAGCAGCGCTTGGATACGAAGTTTTAACTCTTTGAGTGAAAAAGGCTTTTTGACATAATCATCGCACCCGCTGTCATATCCCCGCTGCAAATCCTCAATAGAGTTTAACGACGTCATATAGATCGCCGGGACCGTGCTGTCGTGATGTCTTAAATCCTGAAGCAGATCAAAGCCGCTGAGTTTGGGCACCTTCACATCAAACAGATACAGATCATACCTGTTTTCATAAATAAGGTCCTGTGCCTCATGGCCGTCATACGCGCTGTCAACACTGTAGCCCGCTTCTTGCAGATACTCTTTGAGCGTTTCATGCAGCCCCATATCATCTTCTAACAGCAACAGACGATGCACGATTACTTATCCTCTTGAAGCTCGCGGCGCTTTTGGTCGTAGCGCTCTTTCTCATCCGGACTCATCTGCCCTATTCTGGAAGCAAGCTCTTTTGCAAAGTTTTCCTGCTCATTTTCTTCCACGTAGCCCATGATAGCGATGAGTTCCTGGGTACTCATCTGCGAATAATCCTCGGCATAAAGAACCCCCATACAAAGCATGAGGGCAAACAGGATTTTTTTCATCGCCGCTGCCTTTTAAAAGTTTCTAAAATCAATAGCGATACCCTCTTTGTTGGCTGTTTGTACGAGACTGACGATATCGTAGGGTTTGGCGCTGGCCTGAAGCTTGTCAAGCGTATTTGGTCCTTCTAGGAAATCTTGAACAAAATAGGTTTTATCATACCCCAAAGCCGCTAGCTTGGCGATGATATTTTGCACCGCTTTGGCATCAACAATCTGTTCATGGACGGTGGTACGCACTTCAAAGTCGATACCGCTTAAAAGCAGAATTTGCAAGCTTTGGATGACGTTATTATACTCTGCTTCCCGCATCTTGGTTACCTGGGCAAAGTGCTGCTTGTCGGCTTTGAAATCCAAAGAGACAAAATCCAAAAGATCACTTTGCAAAAGACGGCTTATCACATCGGGTTTGGTACCGTTGGTATCAAGCTTGATCTTATACTCCATCGCTTTAAGCTCTTTTGCAAAATGATGCAGGCGGTTGTGCAGTGTCGGTTCGCCGCCTGAAAGGACCACACCCTGTAAAAGCTTGCGCCGCCCCTGCAAAAACTCAAGAGCGTCAGCCGTGGTCAGCTTGCCTCTTGAGTGAACGATTTCGGGGTTATAGCAGTAGCCACACCGCATATTGCACCCGCAAAACCATACGATGGCTGAGGGGTACTTGGCGTAATCAAGCAGGGTAAAGGGTGTGATATCTTCAATGGGTCGTGCCATCAGCTGCCTGTTTTCTCAAAATAACACCGCTGTGCGTGTTCGCCTTTTTTGCCGATGTTAAAGCTTTCAACGGGTCTGTGGTATCCCATGACTCTGGTATATACCGTGCACTTTGTTCTTTTGTCTTCGTTTGCTTTGAGTACCTGTTCTTTTGTTTTCATTATTGCTCCTTTTAAATATGGTTGAGCGTTTCTAACACGCATTTTAACTAATTTTTTCCTGTTCTGCCAAGATCTCTTCATCGCACTTGGGACAATACTCGTGTTCACCGCTTAAATACCCATGTTTGGGGCAGACGCTAAACAGCGGCGTCAGCGTCACATAGGGCAGCCGGAAGTTTTCCATGACTGACTTTAAAAACTGCCGGGTCGCCTCGGTGCCCTCAACCCGCTCGTTCATATACAGGTGCAGCACCGTCCCGCCGGTGTAGCGTGTTTGCAGTTCATCCTGACGTGCCAGCGCTTCAAAGGGATCACTGGTAAAATCCACGGGCAGCTGCGAAGAGTTGGTGTAATAGATATTATCGCCAAAGCCCGCCTGCAAGATATTTGGATAACGCTTTTTATCCTCTTTGGCAAAGCGGTAAGTCGTACCTTCTGCCGGCGTGGCTTCAAGGTTGTACAGATTGCCCGTTTCCTCCTGAAACTCTTTCATGCGCTCTCTGATATAATCTAAAATCTCTATAGCAAATTCCTCTCCAAAAGCGCTGCTGATATCATCGCTGTCGCCGCTGAAATTGCGGATCATCTCATTGATACCGTTGACGCCGATGGTGGAAAAGTGGTTGTCAAAGCCGGGCAGATAGCGGGCGGTAAAGGGAAACAACCCCTTTTCAAACAATTCCCTGATCACCACCCGCTTTTTCTCAAGCGTGGATTTTGCCATATCAAGCAGGCGGTCCAGCTCGCTGTAGAGACTTTCTTTGCTGCCTTTGTACAGATATCCAAGACGGGCCATATTCACCGTAACCACCCCGATACTACCTGTCATCTCAGCGCTGCCAAAAAGCCCGTTGCCCCGCTTTAAAAGCTCTCGCAGGTCAAGCTGCAGCCGGCAGCACATACTGCGCACGGCTCCGGGTTTGTACGCGTTTGGATCTTCGACGAGGTTGCCCTGCTCATCTTTGAGATACTGGCTGCCGATAAAGTTTTGAAAATAACTCGACCCGATCTTGGCACTGTTTTCAAACAATACATCGGTATTTTTGCCGTACCAGTCAAACTCTTCGGTGATGTTGACGGTGGGAATGGGAAAGGTAAAGGGTTGTCCCGTTCTATCACCTTCTGTCATCACTTCATAATAGGCGCGGTTGATCATATCCATCTCGGGCTGAAAATCCAAAAATGTCATCTCTTCGGGTTCTTTGCCCCGCTGTTTTGCTTTTTGGCGCAGCTTCTCACTGCCTTTAAAGCTTTGAAACAGGTGCACATCTTCTCTTGTTGGAATCTGATCTTTTAAATCATCAGGCACCGTCCAGTCGATAGTGATATTGGTAAAAGGACTCTGGCCCCAGCGCGAGGGAACGTTGAGGTTGTATACAAAGCTTCGCACGGCCTTTTTTGTCTGATCATAATCCAAATCATCGGCAAACAGATAGGGGCTTAAATACGTATCAAAGGAGCTAAAAGCCTGCGCGCCGGCCCACTCGCTTTGCAAGATGCCCAAAAAATTGGCCATCTGCCCCAGCGCTTCTCTTAAGTGCTTGGGCGGTTTGCTCTCAACCCTGCCTCTGACGCCGTTAAAACCCTCGTTTAAAAGCGCTCGCAGGCTCCATCCGGCGCAGTAGCCGGTGAGGCAGTCCAGATCGTGGATATGGATATCGCCGTTTCTGTGGGCGTAGCCTTCTTCTTTAGAATAAACCCTGTCCAGCCAGTAGTTGGCTATAACCTTGCCTGCTAAGTTATTGACCAGGCCGGAGTTGGAGTATCCGGTATTGGCATTGGCGTTGATGCGCCAATCCTGCTTTTTGATATATTCTTCCACGCTGCCTGTGCAGTCGATGAAGGTCGTATCTTTGTTCAGCCCCAAAATATGTTCACGCTGCATCTTGTGCATGAAGCGGTAGGTGATAAAAGATTTCATCACGTCAAACTGCCCCGCTTCATACAGTGCCTTTTCGATCATATCCTGGATCTCTTCGACGCTGTTGATACCATCTTTTTCAATCGTTTGCATAACGCTGTAAAAAACGCTTTTGTCATACGCTTTGGCCCTGCTTTTAAAAGCGTTTTTGATCGCGTCTTCGATCTTATAAGCCGCAAACTCTTCCTTGGAACCGTCTCGTTTGTAAATCATGTTTTGCACATTTAAACCTTTATCATGTTTTTACCGCAAACCCTCTCATACCTCATCTATACTTTACTCTTTCAAAGCTAAAATAACGTTGAATAAAAAAGTGCCAATGAGGGTGAATGAACGGTAGTTCATCCAGACACATTCGATACTGCCGTACTTGCGTAAACGTCGAAAAATTTTAAAAAATTTTTTTTGTTTTTTTGACGCACGCCTATGGATTATAAATGCTAATACGCTTGTATAATTGTACATTTTACAAAACGTTTCTCTCTTGATTACGGTCAAAATTGTGATAAAATATTTTATGCTAAATTTTAAAACGTTTCTTTTACCCCTGAGCGTACCGGTTGTTTTATTTTTACTGTATCTTTTTTACCTGCTGCAGATCAGCAGCGTCAAAGAACAATCGCTGCAACGGCTTGAACACGCCCATACCCTGGCAAACCACCTGATAGAACAAAAAAAGCAAAGCGCGCTTTCACTGAGTATTTTACTGGCCAATGACAGGGGTTTGCTTGAAAGCTACCGGCAAGACAGCCGCCAGGCAACATTCAATCTTTTACAAAACAAACTGCACAATATCAGTACGGGCCAAAATATCAAATACGAAGTCCAGCTTCACGATCAAGATATGCGCACCTATATAAGAAGCTGGGATTATAATATCACCGGCGTCAAACTCTCGGCTTTTCGCAAAGGGGTGGTCAGGGTGCATGAGAATAAAAAACCGCTCAGTTCGATCGAACTTGGCAAACGGCTCAATATCAAGGCGATATCGCCCATGTTTGAGAAAAAAGAGTACATCGGCTCGGTAGAGGTGATCACGGGCTTTGAAAATATCACGCGCATTTTCAACCAAAGGCAGATCGGTTTTTTTGTCCTGCTGCACAATTCGTTTGCCCCCATTGCCGTCAATCTGCCAAACCCCCGTCCCGTAGGCCGTTATCTTATTGCCAACAAGCTTGACAGTACGCTGCATCTTTCCCGGCTGCAAAACCTGCGCCTGCCAAAAGAAGACGCTTACGGATACGCTCAGGAGGGCAACCTGATGTATAGCTATTTTCAACTCAAAGATATAAAAGGCAGAAAACTTGGCTATATTATCAACACCGTCACCATCGATCCGTTTGGATTTGGAACATAAGGAAACGCATATGAAAATACTGCTGCTTGAAGATGATTTTGACTACAAAGAAAGTATCCAGGAGTTTTTAGAAAGCTTAGGATACGGCGTTGACGCTTTTGACAACGGCGATGAAGCCTTTGACGCGATCTTTGAAAAAACCTACCATATCCTGCTGCTGGATATCAGGGTCCCCGGCATGAGCGGTTACGACATCGTTCAAAGTATCAAAAAAGAAAACATTACGGTCCCGGTGATGTTTTTAACCTCCCTGACTGATATCAACAATCTCTCCCTTGGCTACGAACTGGGCTGCGATGATTATTTAAAAAAACCTTTTGCGCTCAAAGAGCTGCAGTACCGTCTGGCCCACCTGTGCAAACTCTACTACTACGGCCAAAACAGCAGACTGCTCAAACTCGGGGAGGGTTTTTTCTGGGATGAAGAACAATCCCTGCTGTATGATGCAAACCAGGAACAGGTGGGCCTGAGCAAACACCAAAAAGAGGTGGTTTTTACCCTTATCAGCCGCGCAAACACCTTTGTTACAATGGATCAGCTCAAAGACACGGTCTGGGAAGAGTGCTATATCAACGACGTGGATGTGCGCATGTGCATTGCCAATATCCGCAAGAAAACATCCAAAACATTCATTCAAAGCAGGCGGGGTTATGGATACAAAATCATCACCGGTTAAAAACAACTTTTTCCTGCTGGTCTTTGGTTATGTCGCCCTTATCTTTACGGTTACGGCTATTCCTTCGTATCTGTACTTTCAAAACGCGTATGACCAGCATAAACGCGCAAAACTGGCTAAGCTGCACACCCACGCCGATACGTTGAAAAACGACCTTCACCGCAAGGGGGTGTATAATTTTCCCCGCTCGCTGCTGCTGCATGCGGGATTGTATGATACAAAGGGAAACGTAACCGCCAGCGACAACGCCGGCCTTTTTAGCGACAAGCTAAAACATTTGGCAAAAGATGAAGCGTTTTATTACTATACCATGAAGCTGCCAAAACCAAAGGCGGGGGTAAAAACGATTATTACGGCCACGCCCAAAAACACCGATACCATCACGCTTAAGCTGCTGCTGGTTGGAACCAGTATCTTTTTATTCATTTTGCTAAGCAGTTATTTTGTCTTTCGCTCGGCTATTGCGCCCTATGAACGGATGAACCGCTATTTAGACGCCTTTTTCAACGACGCCATGCATGAGCTTAAAACCCCCCTTGGCGTGATCGGTTTTAACCTGGAACTGCTTGAACAGAAGCAGCCGGGCCAAAAAGAGATCAAAAGAGCGATGAACGGGGTGAAGGGGTTGCAGTTTATCTACGAAGATATCGAGTATATGATCAAGCACAAACATATCGACTACTCCCCCCAGCTGCTTGATATTTCCAATTTTATTTTGCACCGGCTGGAGTTTTTTGATTCCTTTGCCAAAGCCAAAAAGATCAAACTTGACGCCCACATCACCAAAAACTTACAAATACGTTTTAACAAGGTGGAGCTGCAGCGTATCGTGGACAATACACTCTCAAACGCGATCAAATATTCCAAGCCAAATACCGTCATCTTGGTACAGCTGTATCAAGATGCTGCGCAAAAGATTATTTTCAAGGTCAAAGATTACGGCAGGGGGATCAAGGATACAAAAAGCATTTTTAAACGCTACAGCAGAGAAGATACGATCCAGGGGGGCTTTGGTATCGGGCTGAGTATCGTTAAAACCATCTGCGATAAAAATAACGTCGGTATAACCGTCAATTCGGCCCCGGGTGAAGGCGCGGAGTTTATCTACTTTTTTGCTGCTGCCAGATAGTTGGCAAAATAGCTGCTTAGTTCAGGCTTTTTTTTCATTGTGCGGTAGCGGTATATCTTTTTGTACAGAATATATTTTTCTATGATATTAAGCTCTGAGAGCCTGTTATAAAGGTCCATTACAAAAGGGGCGTCTTTTGCGATCTTTTTGTACGATGTTTTCATAAACTCCAGTTCAAACTGTTCAACCTCTTCAATGCAGGTCAGTTCTAAAGAGGAATCGATCAAAAACTCCAGCTGCTTTTGGCTGAAATCTTTGTCAACGGTTTTGAGGTAGTGTTGCAGCAGGATATTGATCTCTGTGTTTCTGTCACTGTTGTAATCAGCGTTTTGCAGGTATTTATACAGCCTGGGCTTGCTCTTTTTCCAATTATACAGCGTGCCAAGCTGCACCTCAAAACGCTGCGTTATGGCTTTGTTGCTGAGCATTTACAACGTCCCAAGCACGTCAACACCCGCATCCTGAAGCGCCTGCAGCGCGTCACCGGTCTTGCTTGGCGTGACTTTAAAAACAAACGCGCCTTTGCGGGTATTGCTCAGGGTATACGTGTATTCAATATTTATTTTGTTTTGACTCAAAAGTTGCACCACGGTATTAAAACTGCCTACAAAATCTTCGATGCTAACAGCAAGTACCTGAGTCATTTTGTATGAAAAGCCCGCTTTATCCAGGATTTTACCCGCTTTTTTGGGGTCATCCACGATCAAACGAAGCAGCCCGAAATCGCTGGCGTCAGCCAGGTTGATCGATTGGATCGAAATTTTGTTTTGACTCAAAAGCCCCGTTACGTCGGTGAGTTCGCCCATCTTATTTTCTATAAATATGGACAGTTGCGTATGTGTTTTCATATTTACCGCTTTCCCTACTGGTTTCGTTTGTCAATAATGCGCACGGCTTTTCCCATGCTGCGCTCGATACTGCGCGGTTCCACAAGCTTGACCGCGGCGTTGATATACAGGTTGTTCAGCAGCGCGCTTTGGATATCTTTCCGGATACGCTCGATTTCTGCGACATTGTCGCTGACGATTTCATCGCTGATTTCGACCAAGATTTCAAGCTTATCCAGATGCCCCTTTTTATCCGCGACAATCTGGTAATTCAGCGTCACGCCCTCGGCGTTTGCGATAACGTGTTCGATCTGAGAGGGATAGACGTTGACCCCGTTGACAATGAGCATATCATCGGCTCTGCCCACGATCGATTCCATCCGCTGCATCGTCCGCCCGCACTCACAGGGGGTGGTGATGATGGAAGTGATATCGCCCGTTCTATAGCGGATAACAGGCAGTGCCTGTTTGGTCAGGCTGGTAATAACCAGTTCGCCGCGCTGTCCTTCTGGCAGGACTTCGCCCGTTTTTGGATCGATGATTTCGGCTAAGAAATGATCTTCAAAAATATGCAGACGCTGAGATTTTTTACAACTGCAGCTAACCCCCGGTCCGATGATTTCGCTTAAACCGTACACTTCATGGTAATCAATCCCCCACGCTTTGCTGACCTCTTCTTTGAGCCCTTTGCTGGTGGGTTCGGCCCCGAAGATGCCCGCTTTAAGCTTGTAATCGCCCAGATAATCGCTGCCTGCTTTGCTAGCAACTTCGGCCATATGCAGCGCAAAGGAGGGAGTACAGGCCAAAACGGTGGCTTTGAAATCACGCATCAGCATGAGCTGGCGCTCGGTAAACCCGCCGCTTGCGGGCACGATCGTGGCACCGATCTTCTGGGCGCCGTTGTGAAAGCCAAGGCCGCCGGTAAAAAGCCCGTAGCCGTAGCCGTTGTGCACGATATCCTCACTTGCGGCTCCGCTCATGGTAAACACCCGCGCCATCACCTCATCCCAGACATCCATATCGCTTTGGGTATAGCCAACCACGGTGGGTTTGCCCGTGGTTCCGCTGCTGCTGTGGACCCGGACCACTTCGCTCATGGGCACGGTAAAAAGACCAAAGGGGTAATGGTCGCGCAGATTCTGCTTTTTGGTAAAGGGCAGTTTGTCCAAATCCCGTAAACTCTTGATATCTTCGGGTGCGATGCCTGCTTCATCAAACTTGTTTTTGTAAAAGGGCGTCAGGGCGTAGACCCGCTTGAGGGTATCTTGAAGCCGCCGCAGCTGGATCTTTTCTATCTCTTCTCTGGGGGCCGATTCGATCTTATTGTATATCATTGCTGCTCTCCTTTATGACTGCATCTTTTTTTCTGTATACCATACCGTTAAAATCCGCGATCAGGGTACCGCTGTCATCGTAGACTTTGACGTTATAGCTTGCG
>JBNJFE010000051.1:0-10902 GCA_051746505.1 Campylobacterota bacterium | reverse complement strand
CAACTTTTTTGTAATGTGGGCCTTTTTAGGGCTGTTGTTTTTGTTTTCGTTTCATGAGGCGATGGGCCTGTTTGAACTGTATAATCCCGCACTTTACGTTTACGCGGTCGCGCTTTGGATCGCGGCGTATTTTTATCCAAATCCGGTTGAACTGTTCTTTTTAGCCTTTGTGATCTTAGCAGCCATCGGGGCGTATAAGAAAAATGAGCAAAAACAGTTTTTGATGCCGTTTCTGTATCCCGCGGCCGGGTTTTTGTTTCTGCTGGTGTTATACAGTGATTTTGGAATATACGCGATGTTTTGGTTGCTTGCCGTGGTGGCGGCGACGGATATCGGTGCGTATTTTACAGGCAAGAGTCTGGGCAGACGCTCTTTCTCTCCTTCCTCGCCCAATAAGACGATAGAAGGCGTTCTCGGGGGGATCGTGCTGGCAACAGTGGCCGGTATGCTGGCAGGAAGCGTGCAAGTTTCGTTTTTGGCCGCGCTTTTGATCTCATTTGCAGTTTCGCTGTTTTCCGTGTTTGGTGATCTGTATGAAAGCTACCTCAAAAGAAAAGCGGGCTTCAAGGACAGCGGTACGCTGCTTCCCGGCCACGGCGGTATCCTTGACAGAGTAGACGGATACCTTTTTGGTGCGGTTGTTATGGTCGTGCTGCTAAGAGGAAGCGGGGCGTATTGAACAGTATCGTTGTTTTAGGTTCTACCGGTTCTATCGGAGTAAATACCCTCGGTGTCGCAAAAAAATTCGGTATCAGGATTGAAGGACTGGTCGCAGGCAGCAACACCGGGCTGCTCAATGCCCAGATTCATGAGCACAAACCTTCTTTTGTAGCCATAGGCGATAAAGCTAAAAAAGATTATATCGACCATGATCGCGTACTGTGCGGCGATGAAGGCATCCTGGAGCTGCTCAGGCGCTGCGAGAGTGAGACGGTGGTCAACGCCCTGGTTGGATTCAGCGGGGTCATGCCTTCGCTTGAATGTATGCATCTTGGCAAAAACCTGGCCCTGGCCAATAAAGAATCGCTGGTTGTTGCGGGCAGGTTTTTGGATACGGCCAGGATCCATCCCATCGACAGCGAGCATTTTGGCCTGTGGTATCTGCAAAACGGCAAAGCCGTCAGCAAACTGTATATTACCGCCAGCGGCGGGGCTTTGCGCAACTGGGATATAACAAAAATGCGCCGGGCCACCGTCGGCGACGTGCTCAAACATCCAAACTGGTCCATGGGCAGTAAAATAACGGTTGATTCTGCCACGATGGTGAACAAACTCTTTGAAGTTTTGGAAGCCAGATGGTTGTTTGATACGAGCAGGATTGATGCTTATATTGAGCAAAAATCAGTCATCCACGCCTTGATCGAGTTTGAAGACGGATCGACCACGGCGCATATGGCCGGAGTGGATATGGCGCTGCCCATCGCTTACGCGCTTAAACAAAATGTAGATGAGCGCGTCCTGCGGCCGGTTGATCTGTGCGCGGTGGGCCCGCTTGAGTTAAAAAAGGTGTGCACCCGCAGGTATCCGCTGTGGCAGATGAAAGATGCGTTGCTTGACAACGAGGATATGGGGGTAGTCTTTAATGCCGCCAATGATTTTCTCGTCACGCGGTTTTTAGACAAACAGATCACGTATGACCGTCTGGTAGGGGCATTGCATAACATCCTGCTGGAGTATGAAAACTTTACTTTTGCCCACAGCGGCGATTTGAAAGAGATCCATCACATGGTACAGCGGCGATTACAAGAAGTCTATTAACTTGTGTGTAGTATAATTGCAAAAAAATGAAAAGAGGCCGGGGCATGAGAAGAAAAAAACGCGGAAAATCACTGTTAGTCGCAACCATATTTATAGCAATTATCGCAGGATTCGTATATTTGTCGCAATCCCCGTATTTTGAGAGAAACGCACCTGTTATCAACGCAGATGAGACTATTTACTGGAACAGAAAAGACCCCCTGCAGGTCGCAATTTCGGATAATGTAGGCATCAAGCACTACAGGGCGCAGCTGCACGACGGCAGTGAAGCGGTGGCGACGATTTCAAAAAACGTCGATGACAGAGCAAAAGAGGTGATGGTTCAAATTGAGTATCCCAATATGGGCTTTGGCTACAATAAAGACCGCTTTACACTCAATATAGAAGCAACCGACACCAGTTTTTGGAACTTTTTCAAGGGCAACAGAAATACGCAGACCATAGAGGTTGTTGTGGACAGGTCCAAGCCGCTTGTTTCCATCATAGAAAACTCCTACGGTATTTCACAGGGCGGCAGTGCGCTGGTTGTTTTTCAAGCCAAAGACGCCAATCTGGTTGATCTGTATATTGAAACCAATTACGGCAAAACCTTTGATGTCGTTCCTTTTTACAAGGAAAATTATTACATCGCTCTGGTTGCCTGGCCCGTTCCGCAGGATCGCTTTCGTGCCAGTATCGTCGCAAAAGATATCGCCGGCAATGAGACGACGCGCAAAATTCCCTATTATTTAAAAGCAAAACGGTACAAAAAATCCGACATCACGCTGAAAAAGCGCTTTTTGGATAACGAGATTGCCGCGCTTGCCGATGATTTTGTCCGCTTTCGCGGTATTGAAAACAATATCGAAAAATTCCGCGGCCTCAATGAAGACCTCAGAAAAGAAAATACCCGGTTAATAGAAGAAGCTTCACAGATTACGGATTTTACGCGAATCGATGATTTTTCTATCGATCCTTTTTATCCGCTTAAAAACGCCGCCGCGGTTGCGAGTTTCGGCGATCACAGAACGTATTACGACGATGCGGGCAATAAAGTCAGTACGTCCTATCACCTCGGCCTTGATTTGGCAAGCGTGAAAAACGCCCCCGTTCACCTGTCCAACCCCGGAACGGTGAAATACGCTTCTGATAACGGCCTGTACGGCAATATGCCTCTTGTCAGCCACGGACTCGGCCTGCATTCACTGTACGGGCATTGTTCGGAAATGAATGTGGAGCAGGGGCAGCAGGTAGGTGCGAAAGATGTGATCGCGCATACAGGAGCTACCGGATTGGCATTTGGTGATCACCTGCACTTTGGGATTTCAATCCAGGGAGTGGAAGTCAGGCCCGAAGAGTGGATGGATGCTAACTGGATCAAGCTTAATGTCGATGAAGTGATTAAACAATCCAAGGAAATAATCGATATACAAAAGAAATAGTTGCGTATTTATAGTTTTGTGCTATAATGAAGAAAATTAAACAGGTTTAATGTAAACAGGAAAGATGATGTTTCAAAGAACAATAAAAAAAGCCGTTGAAATCGTAGGGATCGGTTTGCACAAGGCAAAACCGGTAAAACTGCGGTTGGAACCGGCAGGCGAAAATGAGGGGGTCACCTTTTTTAGATCCGATATCAACCTCAAAATCAAACTGCAACCCCAAAATGTTATCGATACGACTATGGCCACCGTCATCGGCAGTGACAAAGGCTACGTATCCACGATCGAACATTTTCTCTCGGCACTGTATGCGTACGGTATCGATAATGTCAACGTTATCGTCGACGGCAATGAGATGCCGGTGATGGACGGCAGCGCGAGCAGTTTCTGTATGATGCTTGATGAAGCCGGGATTGCGCGGCAAAACAAAGATAAAAAGATTTTAAAGATCACAAAAGAGGTTACGGTTACTGAGGGGGAAAAGTTTGCCAGGGTTGCCCCGGGCATTGAGCCGCATTTTGATTTTACGATCGCTTTTGACCACCCTGCTATCGAGCGCCAATCGTATGACTTTACCTTTTCTACCCAGGGGTTTAAAACCGAAATTTCGCGTGCAAGGACGTTTGGGTTTATGAAAGATGTGCAATACCTGCGTTCAAAAAATCTCGCTTTGGGGGGCAGTCTGCAAAACGCGGTTGTGTTGGATGAAGAAAAAGTGCTCAACACTGAAGGACTTCGCTACAAGGATGAATTTGTCCGCCACAAGATACTGGACGCGATGGGGGATCTGATGCTGCTTGGGCATAATATATACGGGGTGTACAGTTCGTTTGCGGGCAGCCACCGGCTGAACCACCTGCTAACCAAAGAGATAGTGGCTCAGCAGGCGTACGAAGTGATCAGTTTAGAAAGTGAAAAACATATCCAAATGAGTAAAGCGTTTGCATAAACTGTTTGTATTAAGTATCTCCGCGCCGATGCAGATTGGCGTGTATGAAGATGACGTATTGATCCACACCGTAGTGTTAAACGACAGGGCGTCCACGCAGCTACCGCCTGTTTTGCAAAAACTGCTGCACCGATATCGTGTAAGCGAGATTATTTACGTAAATTCTCCCGGTAGTTTTATGGCGCTGAAAATCGCTTACGTTACCCTCAAAACGATTGAACTGCTTCGGGGAATCAAGCTGAAAGCAGTCGACGGCTTCGCGTGCAACGATAACAGACCCATAAAAGCGATCGGCAAAATCTATTTTGTCAAAGAAAATGGTACAATTACGACAAAAAAATACCAAGACGCAGTCAAACAGGAGTTTTCACTGCCGCCGCGATTGGACAGATTGCATCTAAGCGGGCAGAGCGCTCCAAAATATGAAATACCTGCGCTGTAAAGGCAGCAATTGACGATAAAAGTACCCGCAACAAGTGCCAACCTCGGGCCCGGCTTTGATACGCTTGGGTTGGCGCTTAATATCCATAACAGTGTCACTATTAAAAAAAGTAAGTTTTTTAGCGTCGCCATCAAGGGAGAGGGCGCCAGCAATCCAAAACTCAAAACAAACAATCTCTATTTTGATATTTTTAACGATATTTATACCAAACTCACCGACAGCAAGGAACATTTTCGTTTTGAGTTTCACAACAACATCCCTATCTCAAGAGGAATGGGGAGTTCTTCGGCGGTGATTGTCAGTGCGATCGCTTCCGCTTACAGAATGGCCGGAGCCAAAAGTACCAAGCGTGAGATACTGAACAAAGCGCTGCGGTATGAAAACCACCCCGACAATATCACGTCTACGGTCATGGGCGGTTTTAATGTTTCCTGCGTGGACAGAGGCCGGGTGTATTCTCAAAGCAAAAAGATTCCAAAAACGGTCAAAGCCGTGCTGGTAATCCCCAATAAACCGATTTCAACATCCAGATCGCGCAATATCCTGCCAAAGGTTTACAAAAAAGAAGATACGATCTATTCTCTTTCGCGTTCATCGCTGATGGTGTCGGCGTTTTTCAATGAACGCTGGGAAATACTGCGGGTGGCATCAAAAGACAGGCTGCATCAGTTTAAGCGTATGAAGACGTTTCCCGAACTTTTTACCGTGCAAAAAATAGCGCTGGAAAACGGAGCGATTATGAGTACGCTTTCTGGCAGCGGGTCAACGTTTTTTTCTATGACCTATGCCGATGACGCCCAGAAAGTAGCCGACATGCTCAGCCAAAAGTTTCCAAATTTTACCGTGCTGGTGAGGGATTTTGACAATGAGGGAGTGTTTAGCAGTTAAGCTAAATTAAGATATAATGAGTAAACCGTTGCGAATGTGTATAATCTGCAAAAAGCGATTGCCTCAAGCAAATATGTTAAGATTGCAAAAAAATTTTGATATTGAACGTTTTAGCGGACACGGCCGGAGTTTTTACATCTGCGCCTCCTGTCTGCAAAAAGACAATATCGATCACATTATAAAAAAACGTTTTAAACTGCGCTCAAGTGAACAGTTTGCTAAAATCAAAAAGGAGTTTTTCTCGGATGGATAAAGTAAGAGTATATGAGGTAGCAAAAGAACTTGGTATCGACAGCAAGGAGCTGGTGACCAAGGCAAACGATATAGGCATAGAGATCAAAACCGCATCCAATGCCGTATCGATGGCGCAAGCGGGCGATTTGATGGAATACGTGATGAACGGCAAGGTTCCAAAATCCGCGCAAAAAGCCGTTAAGACAGAAAAAAAAGAGCAAAAACAGGAAGCAAAAGAGCCAAAGAACAAAAGCAGTGAAGAAGCATCTATCATTGAAAAAAGTTCCAAGATCGAAGCCAAGCCCAAAAAACAGGAGCAGGCACAAAGCAAAGACGAAACACCCGCGCCAAAAGATGAAAGCGAAACAAAAAGTGATGAGTCTCTAGCCCAGAGCGTGCAAAAGAAAAAGAAGTTCAAGCGCGGCATCACCATCGTCAAGAAAAAGAAAAAGCCTCAGCCTGCTGCGCAGAGTGAAGCCAGCAAGAGTTCTGCCTCAGACCAAAGTACTCAGCCTAAAAAAATCAAACCCAAAAAGAAAAAAGCTCCGGCCAAGGCAAAAGAAGCGGGCCAAAAACTTAATATGATGGAAGAAAGGGATTTGTCCGATCACTCGACCGTATTTGAGGAAGAAGAGGTCGTGCTGCTTGATTTTAGCGATAAAAACATCGTGGATGAACACCATACCAAAAGAAAACCCTCCAAGCCCAAAAAAGAGATGAAAAACGTGCGCCAGGCAAAACCAAACGCACCCAGAAAAAGTATCAGCCGGCGTAGAAAGTCCAAAAAACGTCCCAACAGGCAAGACAATAAAAACCAAAATATCAGCAGCATCAGTATTCCCGAAGATGTCAGGGTATACGAATTTGCCGAAAGCGTGGGCAGAAGTGTCGGCGAAGTGATCAAGGTACTGTTTGGCCTTGGTATGATGGTGACAAAAAACGACTTTTTGGATAAAGATTCTATCGAAGTTCTGGCTGAAGAGTTTGACGTGGAAGTCCATACCGTTGATCCAACCGACAAGCTTGATTACGTCAGCAGTTATGACGAAAACGTCGATCTGGAGAGTAACGGGGTGACAAGACCGCCTGTTATTACGATCATGGGCCACGTCGATCACGGCAAGACTTCTTTGCTTGACAGGATCCGAAAAGCAAAAGTCGCCGATAAAGAAGCCGGCGGGATCACCCAGCACGTGGGTGCTTACCAGGTCGAACAAGACGGCAAGAGAATTACGTTTATCGATACCCCCGGCCACGAAGCTTTTACCGAGATGCGAAGCAGGGGTGCCCAGGCAACCGATATCGTCGTTATCGTCGTAGCAGCAGATGACGGTGTGAAACCCCAGACCAAAGAAGCCATCAGCCACGCAAAAGCCGCTGGCGTTCCGCTTATTATCGCGATCAACAAGATAGACAAGCCCGGAGCCAATCCCGAAATGGCCAAATCACAGTTGGCTGAGATGGAGATCGTTCCGGCTGACTGGGGCGGGGATTACGAATTTGTCGAAGTTTCTGCCCAGACTGGCGAGGGAATTGAAGATTTGCTGGAAAATATCAACCTTCAGGCTGATTTGATGGAGCTTAAAGCCGAAGAAGATGTGAAAGCAAAAGCAACCGTTGTTGAAAGTTCGCTGGAAAAAGGACGCGGTCCGGTTGCCACGGTGATCGTGCAAAACGGGACGCTGAATGTGGGCGATATGGTCGTTGCCGATACAACCTACGGACGGATCAAAGCGATCATTTCCGATACGGGCAAACAGATCAAAAAGCTTGGTCCAAGCGATACCGGCGTAATCGTGGGGCTTAACGACGTTCCCGGAGCCGGTCAGGTCGTGATAGAGATGGATGATGATAAAGAAGCAAGAGAGATCGCGCAGGAACGCTATGATTACGGCAGAGCCAAAGATTTGTCAAAATCAACAAAAGCCACGCTTGATGATTTGTCAAACCTGATCAAAGAGGGAGAACTCAAAGCGCTGCCCGTTATCATCAAAGCAGACGTCCAGGGTTCTCTGGAAGCGATCAAAGGCAGTCTTGAAAAACTTAAAAACGAAGAGGTCAAGGTTAATATCATCCACGAAGGCGTGGGCGGTATCACCGAAGGCGACCTTACGTTGGCAGACGCATCCGAAAACGCCGTGATCCTTGGCTTTAACGTCAGACCAACAGGCAGCATCAAGAAAAAAGCCAAAGAGGTCGGCACCCAGATCAAGTCCTATTCCGTTATTTACGATCTCATCGATGATGTCAAAGCGCTGCTAAGCGGTATGATGTCAAACATCGTCAGCGAAGAGGTGACAGGCCAGGCCGAAGTTCGTGAAACATTCAGCGTCAGCAAACTCGGCACGATCGCGGGTTGTATGGTGACTGACGGCTACGTCACCAGAGGCGGCGGTGCCAGACTGATCAGAGACGGGGTTGTGGTGTATGAAACCAAAATCTCTTCTCTTAAGCGTTTCAACGATGATGTCAAAGAGGTCAAAAAAGGTTTTGAATGCGGTATTATGCTGCACAACTTCAATGACATAAAAGAAGGCGACACCATCGAAACCTTCAAAGAGGTCGAAGAGGAAGCGACGCTTGAGTAAGACCGTCAAGTTAGCAAAGGTTGAATCACTTTTAAAGGAGTTGCTGCCGCAAGCCTTGGCATCACTTGATGATGAACAGCTTGCTTCTTTGACCGTGCTTGATGTGCGCTGTTCAAAGGGGAAGTATGATGCCAAAGTGTACGTGGATGAATCCTTTTTTGACAAAGAAGAGCAAAAAGAGTTGCAAAAGCGTTTAAAAAAGGCAAGCGGGCTTATTAAAACATACTGTCTCAACGCTACCAACTGGTATCGCTGTCCCGATTTTGAATTCATTTTTGACGATGAAGTCGATCAGGCGTTGCATATGGAACAGCTTTTCAAAAAAATTGAAAAGGAATTAGATGGAAAATGAGATCGCAGCCATTGTCCAAGACCACGGCGCCAAACTCTACGGCACGGAGACGGCCAAAGAGGGAGATCATCTCATCTATCGCGTACTCATTGTCAGAGACGGTGGCGTGGACGTGGAAGTATGTGCCGATATCAGCGCGGAACTTTCCCCGTTTTTGGATGTCAACCCTCCCGTCAGCGGCAACTACTTTTTGGAAGTCAGTTCTCCCGGGATTGAGCGAAAGCTCAAAACGATGCGCCAGTTTGAACTCAGTATCGGTGAAAAGGTTCAGCTAAAGCTGCAAAGCAACGAAAAACTCAAAGGCGTCCTCAAGAGTGTCAAAGACAAGACGGTAGCAATTGAAACCGAATTTGGAATTGAGGAGTACGCGCTGGATGAAATAAAATCAGCGAGGACGTATTTTGAATGGTGACGAATTTTTTATGCATCACGCGCTGCAGGAAGCGTGGAAATACCAACTCTTAACCTACCCAAATCCCGCTGTCGGCGCGGCGGTGGAAAAAAACGGCGCGCTGCTTGCCGTAAGCGCGCACCGGGAAGCCGGCGGTCCTCACGCGGAAGTTTATGCGATCAAAGAAGCCTTTGAGCGCATAACGGGCACCACCGTCGCCGCAACCGATTCTTTCTCAATCCATGATTTTTTACTTGCCAATCACAATAACATCTTTCATCAATGCACTATTTATACAACATTGGAACCGTGCAACCATGTAGGCAAAACACCCTCTTGTGCCAACTTGATACAAAAACTCGGGTTTAAACGCGTTATCATAGGGTGCCTTGATGACAACGCGGCTGCCGCAGGCGGAAAGCAGCGCTTGCGCAATGTAACAACAGGGGTGTTGCTAAAAGAGTGTGAAGCGCTGCTGCAACCCTTTAAAATATGGCAAAAACGGGCATTTGTTTTTTTTAAACTGGCCCAGACCCATAACGGCAAGATCACCGGGGGGTATCTAAGCTGCAAAGAATCTTTGACACATGTCCACCGGCTTCGAAGCAAACTGAGTACACTGTTAATTGGCGGCAATACGGTCAAAGTGGACAGACCCACCCTGGATTGCCGCCTGATACAGGCTTCCGCACCCGACGTGCATATCTACTCAACCCGCAACTTTGACAAAGATATTGCACTTTTTGGCGTTTCTGACAGAAAAGTCACTGTCTCAAAAGATCTTTCATTTTTAAACAATCCCGGACTTGTGATGGTAGAAGGCGGTGAAAATATGCTAAAATCTGTGCAAAATAAAATCGACTGGGTCTTGACGTACCAAACGCCTGATTTTTCCAGGGGCAAGGGGTATGATGCAAACTTTGCCTCAAAAGTGCTGCATTATGCAACAAGCCACAGGGATCTCATGATCTGGTCAAAGGTTGAAAATGAAAAAAGAGAATAAACAGCAAGAGATCGTTTCCATGTTTGATGATATCGCTTCTACCTATGATGTAGCAAACAGGGTGCTTAGCTTTGGAATCGATAAAAGATGGCGAAAGATAGGATGTGACAAAACATTCAGTATGAAAAAAGATGTGGCTACCATCACAGACGTAGCCTGTGGAACCGGTGATCTGCTGCTGTTTTGGAATACAAGCGCGAAAAAACACGGTATCGATGTTGAAAACTATATCGGCGTCGATCCGGCGGTGAATATGCTGGAGTGTGCAAAAGAGAAGGTGGGTTTTGCTACATTTAAAGAGGGCAAAGCCCAACATCTGCCTTTAGACGATGAAAGCAGCGACATTATCAGTATCAGTTACGGTATCAGAAACGTCGTTGACAGAAAAGAAGCGCTTGCGGAGTTTTACCGCGTGTTGAAACCAGGCGGGATGGTTGTCATTTTAGAATTTACCAAACAGGAGAAAAAAGGCATTTCCTCTTTGCTAACTGATACCTATACGAATAAAATCCTGCCAACAGTCGGTGGTATGATTTCAAAAAACTACAAAGCATACCGCTATCTGCCCGATTCTATTGAAGATTTTTTAACGACAAAGATGCTTCAGGATGAACTGAGCGCAGTGGGTTTTACACTGCAATACACCAAATCCTTCTCTTTTGGCATCTCGACGCTGCTTATCGCCCAAAAACCTTATACAACGTAAAAACAAGCCCGGGCACCCTGTTTATGGGTGTTTGCCCCACTTCCCCCTGTCACTTCAGACCACGTATCCCCACGAATTTCCAAACTTTTCAGAAATACTATTGACAATGGTGGTGATTTTGTCTATAATTTCGCCTACCAAATGAGGGAAACGGTTACGAAACGTAACGG
>JBNJFE010000050.1:0-11111 GCA_051746505.1 Campylobacterota bacterium | reverse complement strand
ATCCGCTATGACCTGATCCTTGCAGACAAAAGCCGTGGCAGGCAGTATCTTAAACAGATCGTGCGCCACCACACCGGCGGTCAGATGAAGATCGCGCCCGAACATACCGACGAAAAGGTGCTGCAAGCGATGAACAAACCCTCCGCCTCTTCGCTGCTTGCGTTTAAAAAAGAGTTTGACTCGCTCAATAAAGCCCTTGGCAAGAAGCAGTTTATGACCTATTACCTCATCGCCGCTCACCCCGGATGCGATGAAAAACAGATGCACACCTTAAAAGAGTTTACTTCAAAAAAACTGCGCATCAACCCCGAACAGGCCCAGATCTTTACCCCCACGCCCGGAACCTACTCGACGCTGATGTATTACACCGGCCTGGATCCAAAAACAAAAAAGCCGCTGCACGTGGAAAAAGACCCCGGCAAAAAAGAAAAACAAAAGCGTATCCTCACCCAAAAACGAACGTTTAGATAAATTTTTCGGGCTTACCGTAGTAAAAGCCCTGGCCAAAATCCACACCCAGATCGCTTACGATGGTATCGATTTTTTGACTGTGGACAAATTCGGCCACCGTCTGGATCCCCGCGTCTTTGGCAAAGGTCAGGATTGTTTTGACTATCATCTGCGAATTGCGGCTGGTGTCAAGGTTTTTGATCAGCGATCCGTCAATCTTTAAAAAATCCACGTCCAGATGAAACAGGTGTTCAAAATTGGAATACCCGCTGCCAAAATCATCGATAGCGATCTTGCAGCCATAGGGCTTGATCGCGTCGATAAACTCCAGCAGCTGCGAATAATTCTCGATCTGTTCGCTTTCTACGATTTCAAAGGTGATCTTGTGGGCGATATCTCTGTTTTCTTGCAAAATATTGTATAAAAAACGGGAATATTTGCTTTCCAATATATCTTCTATAGACAGATTGATCGCCACTTCGCTGCCGCTTTGCCTGATCATAGCGATACTTTTTGCAATAACGGTGTGTGAAATACTGTTATACAGCTTCAGCTTTTTGGCGATATCTAAAAAGAAAAAAGGCGAAATCACGCTGTCGCCGTCTTCTAAGCGCACCAGGGCTTCATACTTGCGTATCTGCTTGCTCTGTGTATCGACGATGGGTTGAAAATACGCCTTGATCCCGTCATTTTCCGCGGCGTCCTTGATTTTAAGGGCTATGTCGATATTATCCCTGTTTTCTTTGCTTCTGTCCATACTGCTGTCATATATCTTGACCTTTTGGCCAAAGGTTGTATGCAGGTTTTTAATACACTGCTGGGCGTTAATCAGATGGGGTTCTTTGGTCGCGATGCCGACATTGACGGTGATGGGCACCTTGACATCTTCAAAATACACCGGTACGTCTTCAAGCCTGTGGATCGCTTTGTCCGCGATTTCGTGCAGGTAGGTTTCATCTTTGTTAAAAAAGACGATGCCAAACTGATCGGCCCCGACCCGAAAGAGTTTGGCATCATAAAACAGGGAGCTAAAGTGCTGCAGCGAAGCGGCGACCTCTTGTAAAACATGGTCGCCGACCTTGGTGCCAAAGATATTATTGATCGTACTAAAGCCGATCAGATCCAGCAGTACCAGCTGCATCTTTGTATTTTTCTTGGCGATGTCGTTGACAAAGCTGGAACGGTTGGGCAGTCCCGTCAGCGGGTCGGTCGTCAAAGATTTTTCGTAATCCTTCTGCAGCCGCAGTATGGTTGCTTTTTCTTTTTCTGTTACAAAGATAAAATACACGATAACCCCAAGGGCTATCAGCGAAGCCAGTACGATAAAAAGCACCTGATAATCGTAAAAACGCTTGTGCCGCAGGCTTTGGGCGTTAAAAACTTCAATAACTTCATCGACCAGATCAAGCTGGGTTCCTGAAGTAACCTTCTGCGTGATCTGGATATAGCGGGGAAACTCTTGGATCAAAAGCTTGGCATGAACGCGCAACAAGCGGACAAAACGTTTTTTGTCACTGTCTTGGAAGGTAAAAGCCTGCAAACTTTCCAGCCGGCTTTTGGCTACGACGGGATCATAATCAAGCGTGTTGGAAACATTGTAAAAATAGCCCACCAGTTGCATTACCTCATCGGAAAATTCGCGTTTATACTCTGAGAGTTCATAAATCCTGGTTGAAAGATAAGAAAGCGAGTTTTTAACTTTGGCGTTTTTTTGCATCAACAAAGCCACATCTTTTTCTTTTTGGTCGATAGAGGTTTGCAACTGTTGCAACATCGCAACAGTCTGTTCATAGCCGCTTTTGTTTTGAAGCCTTTGTAAAAGTTTCTCTTCCAGCGCGTCTAAACGGGCAAAATCTTCATTGATCGTGTCATTATTATAGTATTGAAACAGTACGCTTTGGGATATGCTGTAGTTTAAATGCAACAGCCTGTCTTTGAGCGATTTTAACTGGGTGATTCTTTCGTTATAGTTGCTAAAATAACGGTCATACGAATTTTTATACATATAATTCCACACGATCGTGGCGATAAACAGCCCGGCCACCAGAGCGATTTTTACCGTTTTACTCATCCTCGCTCCATGTCTGCGGGATGTTTCCCGTCAGCGTTTGTAAAAACGCTTCAAGCTGTTCTATCTCCGCATCACTCAAATCCGATCCGAGGTTGTGGTATCCCATCAGTTTGATAGCTTTGGAAAGATCATCCACGCTGCCGTCATGAAAATAGGGTCCGGTTTTAGCCACGTTTCGAAGCGAGGGAACGCGGACCCGGTCAAGCTGTGACGTATTGGAATCGCGGGTGGGAATGACGGTACCAAAACGCTGCATCGAGTTGCCTCCCAGGTTCTTCCCGTTGTGGCAGCTGACACAGCCGTAGCTTTTAAACACTTCCAATCCCGCCTGTTCTTTGGGGCCAAGCGATACTTCGCCCTGCAGATAGCGGTCAAACTTGGAAGGCGTGACCAGGGTTTTTTCAAACGCCACCAGCGCATCTTTGACCAGATCGTAGGTGGGTTTTGTGCCGTAAACCTTTTCAAACAGCCTGCTGTACTGGCTGTTTTCCTGCAGCTTCTGCGTAATCATAGCTTCTGAGGCGGCCATTTCAAAATCGGTAGTAACAGGCCGGTCAATCTGTTGGTACAAACTCTTGACCGAACCGTCCCAGTGACTGCGGTAATTAAACCTGCTGTTAAAAACACTGGGGGTGTTAAAGCGTCCTTTTTTTTCATCCACGCCGGTAGAAACCCTCTTGGTATCGGCTCCGTAGCGAAAGTGGCAGCTGGCACAGGAGATCGTATTGTCTTTTGAAAGGATGGGATCAAAAAACAGCTTTCTGCCAAGGGCCACTTTATCCCTGTCGTACTCTTTGACCGCTTCTACGGGTTCAAAAAAAGAGATGTTTTGTGCCCATACAAAAGAATACACCATACAAACAAAGAACAGACTCCGCATCCTCACTCCTGATTAATCTTAAATAATGTACAATTATACTATGATAAGTTTCTTTTTCATAGCCCTTTTACTGGCTTTAAGCCCGGGCCCGGACAATATGTACATCATCACCCAGTCCATACAGCGGGGAAAAGCCGCCGGATTTGCCCTGACTGCGGGTCTTTGCAGCGGCCTTGTCATCCACACGCTGGGGGCCGCTTTGGGTATCAGCGCGCTTTTTTTCGCCTATCCGGGGGCGCTGCTTGGTTTGAAAATATTTGGCGCCTCTTACCTGCTGTACCTGGCTTATCTGCTTGTAGGGGCCAAACCCCGGAATATGTCGCAAAAAACCTCTTTGCGCCCGCTTGGAAAGCTTTACCTCCAAGGCGTGATAATGAATCTGAGCAACCCCAAAGTGCTACTGTTTTTTCTGGCGTTTTTGCCCCAGTTTATCGATCCCGACCAAAGCGTTATCACCCAGGGCGTCACTTACGGCCTGCTCTTTATCGCCGCCACGGCGGTCGTGTTTGCTTCACTGGCGTATTTTGCGGATTTCATGGCCGCCTTTTTGCGCAGCAAACGCTTTTTTAAGGTACTGAACCTTTCTACAGCGGCCGTCTTTGTCACCCTTGCGGTGCTGCTGTTTTTTTAAGAAGAAACAACCGCATCAAGCAGCCCAAACAGTTCGTCACTGTATTTTTCCATCTGCGCGAAATTTTCAAGCAGGGTTTGCGGATGTTTGGCAATACCCTCTTTTGCGATCAAATCCAGATTGGCCTGGGTATAGCTGTGGACCAGTTTGTGAATCCTGTCAATCTTTTTAAACTCCGGCAGATGCCCAAAAGCCTCTTTGCCGCTGCCGTAATACCACCGGCCCAGCTCACAGGAACCGTGATCGGGAAGATTGGCTTTTTCATTTTCGTGCAGTACGTGCGAATACGCGTTGGTTTTATACGCGATATGATCGATCTTCATTAATGTCGAAAGGTTGATATTTTCGATATTTTTGGATTCATCGGCGTTGGCCACGGCGTCTTGGTTAAAGGTTTCAAATGAATCTTCAAACGCATCGATCCCCTCTTGTACCTCCGAGGCAAGCTCGCTGATGCTGCGCGAACTGTCCTGGATATTGCCGGCATCCTGGGTAAGGGTTTGAATAGTGATATTGATCTCCCCGGTAGCTTTGGCCGTGCTGCTTGCCAGCTTTTTGACCTCATCGGCGACCACGGCAAACCCGCGGCCGCTCTCTCCGGCTCTGGCGGCTTCTATAGCGGCATTGAGCGCGAGCATATCGGTTTGTTCGGCGATATCTTTGATCATTGCCACCACGTCAGTGACCTCCTGCGTGCGCTGGCTGAGTGTCTGGATAGAATCATCGGTTTGCGTAATCTGATCGGTGAGTTTTTCAATCGCTTCGTGCAGATTCTTGGTTTGATCCAGGCTGTGTTGGGAGTGTTTTGCCGCGTTATCGGAACTTTTAGCGATGGTTTGAACGTGGGACAAACTGTCGTTGATAGCAGTTTGGATGCGCTGTAAATTCCCCTGAATACCGCCGCCGAGTTTATTAAACTCTTCGCTGAGATAGCCTTTTTGGCTGCTTTTGTTTGCCTCAATGACTGCCTGAACCCCCTGTTTGATATAAGCTGCGTTATCCTGAAATCCGCCCTTTAACCCCTCGCTGCGCATATTCCTGTACGTGTGGCCCTGCCCGGCTTTTTGGATAGAGGTTTTGCTTTCGCGCATAAACGCTTCGGTTTGATCAAGCATTTCGTTAACCGCGATGCAGACCTCTCCCAGCGGATCGTTTTTTTTCACCCCCGTAATCCGGGGTTCCAGCCTGCCTTTTCCCGCGGCCTGAACGACTTCCAAAAGTTTTTCGTATAACGCTTGATCACATTTGATGGTTTTCTTATTTCTCAACATCTTCCGTCCCCTGATTAAATAAATATTAAAGTAAAATTTTACCACCAAGCAGCAAAAAAACAACTTACCGCGCCAAGGCTGTGTTTAAGAGGATTTTGGATATATTAACTGTAATAAAATTTCTACAATAAGAAGAGAATATGATGACTGTTGATATCGATTTAGATCAAAATCCCTACACTATTTATCTGCAACCGCTGCAAAAACTCTGTTTTGACAAAAAGGTCGCTGTCGTGACCAATCCTACCGTCTCCGGGCTTTGGCTGCAAAACCTGCTGCAAAACCTGCAGGCAAAGCAGTGTCATATCATTACCGTACGAGACGGCGAACAGTATAAAAACATGGCAACAGCACAATATATCCTGGATAATATGTTTGATGCCAACCTTGACAGAAATTCGCTGCTGATCGCCTTTGGCGGGGGAGTTATCGGGGATATGACGGGCTTTTGCGCTTCTATCTTTCAGCGGGGGATCGATTTTGTTCAAATCCCCACGACGCTTTTAAGCCAGGTCGATGCCAGCGTAGGCGGCAAAACCGGGATCAACAATGCCCACGGCAAAAACCTGGTAGGCAGCTTCCACCAGCCAAAAGCCGTGCATATCGATACGCAGTTTTTAACCACCCTGCCCAAAAGAGAGTTCAGTGCCGGCGTCGCCGAAATCATCAAAATGGCGGTCATGTTCGATAACGATTTTTTTGCGTGGCTTGAAACAGCCGATCTCAACGATGAAAACAGCCTGCGCCACGCCATCAGACGCGCGGTGGAACTCAAAGCCCAGGTCGTTGCAAATGATGAGAAGGAAAAAGGAGTTCGCGCGGTACTGAATTACGGCCATACCTTCGGCCACGTCATTGAAAACGAAACCGGTTACAGCACCTACCTGCACGGCGAAGCTGTGGGGATCGGCATGGTCATGGCAAACGCGCTGGCGTGCAGGCTGGATATGTTCAGTACAGACCAAAGCCGGCGGATTACGGACCTGCTGCAACAATACGGGATTCCGACGACGTATAGCATCAAAGATACAAACCGTTTTTACCAGCGCTTTTTTTACGATAAAAAAAGCCAGGATACAAGCTTGAAATTCATCCTGCCAAAAGCCATAGGCGATCACGCCATCGTCCAAAACCCCCCAAAAAAGACCGTAATGCGTATGCTTGAGGATTTTTCGAAGGAGGATGTACATTGCTAAAAGCCCTTGTCGTTTTATTTCTTGCCTGTATACTGCAGGCAGCAGAACACAACAGTTCTTTGCAGCTGCAGGATTCTCTGAGCCAGTCGGAGTATAACACCCTTATCAAACAAAAACAGGCGCTTGAAAGCAGACTGGGCGAAGATAATATCTTTCGCAAGATTTACAGCAATTACGAAACCTACAACAGACTGCAGTCGCGGCTGGAAAAGATCAGGCAGGATTTGCAGCAGGTTCAAAAAGATACGGCCAAACACGCGCAGCTGTTAGAACAAAAAGAACTGCTTGAAGGACAGACAAGGCTTCTTCAGGAATACGCAAAAAACCCTTTTCACAAGCTCATTCAGCCAAATGAGATCGAGAAAAAACTTGAAATCAACAATCCCTTTTCCATTATCACCGCGCTTTCTTATCTCAAACAGTTAGAAAGTGAAGAGGAAAGCTATATCAACCGCTATAAAAACCTCAAATCACTCATCAAAGCGCTGGAGGAAAAGGTAGAGATTTTACACCGGCTTGCCATCAGAGACACCCGCTATCTCAGTGAAGCAAAAGAACTCAAAGATGAGATCGATACGTACAACCAGCTGCTAAAAACTTATACGATCACCAAAGACGTCTATTTAAAAGAGCTCTCCGAGCGTACCATCGAGATCGAAAAAGAGGTCCAAAAAGAGTTTGAACGCCTGGTGGTACTGCTTTTGATTCTGCTTGGCATCTATATCTTTGTTGCCCTTATCAAGCAGGCGATGAAACGCTATATCAGTGACAACGAGCGCTTTTATCTGGCCAATAAATCGATCAATTTCACCCTTTTTACCATCATTGTCATCGTCATCGCCTTTCGCTATATCGAAAACGTTTCCCATATCGTCACCTTTTTAGGTTTTGCCTCGGCCGGGATCGCTATTGCGATGAAAGACTGGTTTATGAGTATTTTCGGCTGGCTGGTTATCGTCTTTGGCGGTTCGATCCACGTAGGCGACCGTATCAAGGTCAGAAAGGACGGGCTTGTGTATGTCGGCGACGTGATCGACCTGTCTGTCTTTCGCATGACGCTGCATGAGGATATCACACTCACAACCTACCTGGAAAACAGGCGTTCAGGCCGGATTATTTTCGTACCAAACCACTATATCTTCACTTCTTTGATCGCCAACTACGCGCACTCTGGGATGAAGACCGTATGGGACGGGATCGATTTTACGGTGACGTTTGATTCCAATATCAACAAATCAACCATCCTTGCAAAAGAGATCGCCAAGCGCTACGCCAAAGGCTATACCAATATCAGCCGTACCCAGCTGAACAAACTGCGGTCAAAATACCACCTCAAAAACACAAACGTCGAACCCCGTGTATTTTCTTTTATCGAAGAAAACGGGGTACGCATCAGTGTCTGGTATATGACCAACGCCTTTGCCACGTTGACGCTGCGCAGCAATATCAGCGCCGAAATCGTCGAAACGATCCAGAAAGAAGACGATGTTAATTTGGCATTCCCCACGCAGTCTATTTATCTGGACAAGGATGTACGCAAGCCAAAAGACACCATCGAAACAGGTCAAGAGAGAAGCAATGTCATCCTCTAAGAAGGTTTTATACAAAACATTTGGCTGCCGCACCAATCAGTTTGACACCCAGATCATGCGCGCGGGGCTGCAGGAATATGAAAGCACGCAGGATTTAGCCGAAGCCGATGTGGTCGTGATCAACTCCTGTACCGTCACCAACGCCGCAGACGCCAGCGTGCGCAACTTTATCAACAAGGTCCGCAGACAAAGCAGCGCCCGCATCATCTTTGGAGGCTGCGGGGCGTTTAGCCAGGGTGAAAAACTCTACGCCGATGCCAGGGTTGACGCGGTATTTGGCCACAGCACGAAACACAACCTCAAAAGCTTTATAAACGCGGAAAAAGGCTTTGACCTGGGTGATCTGCAAAGCGTGGATGATACACTGGTTACCGATTTTTCGGGTAAAACGCGGGCGTTTATCAAAATCCAGGAGGGGTGTGATTTTGAGTGCAGCTACTGCATCATCCCAAGCGTGCGGGGCGGGGCCAGAAGCCATGATCCGGGTCTCATCGCAAAGCAGGTGCAGCTGCTGGCGGACAAAGGATACAAAGAGTTCATTCTCACAGGCACCAACGTGGGCAGTTTCGGCAAGGATACGGGCAACTCCCTGCCAAAGCTGCTGCAGCGTCTGAGCGGTATCAGAGGCGTCAAACGGCTGCGTCTTGGGAGCTTGGAACCGGGCCAGATCGATGATGAACTGATAGAACTGCTACAAGAACCCTGGATGGCAAGACATTTGCATATAGCCTTGCAGCATACCGATGACGCGATGCTTGAAATCATGCGCCGGCGCAACCGGTTTGCTTGGGATGTAGCACTGTTTGAACGTTTGGCGGATAGGGATATAGCCCTTGGCACCGATTTTATCGTCGGCCATCCGGGCGAAAGCAGAGAGCGTTTTGAAAACGCGTATAACCGTTTGCATTCACTGCCGCTGACCCATATCCACTGTTTTTCCTACTCGCCAAAAGAGGGTACGGCATCTGCAAAGATGAAAGACACGGTCACAGGCAACGTAGCAAAAGAAAGAAACGCAAAGATAAGCCGCCTGATCGCGCAGAAAAATTACGCGTTTCGCCAAACCCGCCAAAACAATCTGCAGGTACTGCTTGAAAAAGGCGGCAAAGCGGGGTATAAAGGGTATGATCAGTACTTTAACCCCATCACCGTAGACAGTCAAAGCGATCTGTCCAATCATTTTATAGAGGTTGATCATGTCAAAACAGAAAAAAACGGAAATTTCAAAACGCTATAAAATCGCCATAGGGGTTTTATCGGCCCTGATAATAATCTTGCTGCTTTTTGCTTTTGCGCGCAACAAGGCTGAACATATCAGCGCGGCAAAAGCAAACGCGCTTATAGAAAAAAGCATCGTCAGCAAAGCCGTCATCGATACGCACTATATCTACCTCTACAGCAAGGGCCAAAAATACAAAACCGCCAAAACCGGCGTCAATACGGCGACACTGAATAAGCAGATCCCAGTCAGCGTCAGCGGGGATAAAGATTATCTCATCGACGGCTTGATGATTCTTGTCATCGTCGCGGCTTTAATCTGGCTGATTCGCAGCATGAAAAAGGACCGCCAGAAACAGCTGGGCGAATTTCAAAAACGTTTTCAGTTTGCCCAGGAGGGTCCAAGCAGCCAAACCCTGATGCCGCAAAAAAGCGACGTGCGTTTTGATGATGTAGCGGGTATTGATGAAGTCAAAGAGGAGCTGCTGGAGATTATTGATTTTTTAAAACATCCCAGACGCTACCTGGACTTTGGCGTACGGATGCCCCGCGGTGTACTGCTTGTGGGCAGCCCGGGTGTGGGCAAAACCATGATCGCCAAAGCCGTCGCCGGCGAGGCGGATGTGCCTTTTTTCTACCAAAGCGGCGCGGCGTTTGTACAGATTTATGTGGGCATGGGCGCAAAACGGGTCAAGGAGTTGTTTGAAAAAGCCAAATCGATGAGTCCTTCTATTATCTTTATCGACGAAATCGATGCGGTGGGCAAAGCCAGAGGCGGAGCCAGAAACGATGAGCGCGAATCCACGCTTAACCAGCTGCTAACCGAGATGGACGGTTTTGAAGACAGCAGCGAAGTCGTTGTCATCGCCGCGACCAATCAGCTGGGTATGCTGGATGAAGCCCTGCTGCGGCCGGGACGCTTTGACCGGCGGGTGCATGTGAGCCTGCCAAATGCGGGCGAGCGGAAAAAGATCGCCAAGCTGTATCTGGACAATAAGCCAAACTCGGTCGATCTGGACCTGGTGGCCGATCTGACGATCGGCTTTTCTCCCGCCGCGCTTTCCTCACTGATCAACGAAGCCGCGCTGCACGCCCTTAAAGAGGGCAAAAAAGCTATCAGCAACGAAGATATCATCAGCGTCAAAGACAAAGTGATCGCGGGCAAGAAAAAGGTTCTTACCCTCAGCAGTGAAGAGAAAAAAATTCAGGCGACCTACCAGGGGGCAAAAGCGCTGGTTGCCTCATGGTTTGAGGTGCATTTTGACAAGATCGGGCTGATCAGCGAACATATCAGCGGTATCGAAAAAGAGATCATCAGCAAAAACGAGATGCTTGGCCAGGTCAAGGTGCATTTAGCCGGTATCGTAGCGACCAAAGACAGCTACGGCGAAAGCTTTTCCAACGCCAAGGAGGATTTGGCAGCTATCAAGCAAAAAACAGACGCTATGCTGGAAGTGTACGGGATGAGCAGCAGTTACGGTTATAACAAGGCAAGAGAGCAGCTGCAAATCATCACCGAATGCGAAGAAGAGATCAAAACACTGCTTATAAAACTCAAACCCGTTCACGAAAAGATTATTGACCACCTTTTGGCACACGAGTTTATCACCAACATGCGTATCAAGGAGATAGAAAGTGAAGTTTTTTAGCGGCTTTTGCCTGCAAAATGAAAAAAAACTTTTTTCTGCCTGCCTGCAAGACAATGATTTCACCGTCGCGGGCTTTTCGATGGGAGCCATTGACGCGCTGGAGTATACGCTAAGCGCCACAGAGCGTATCGACCGGCTGATCCTGCTTTCGCC
>JBNJFE010000049.1:0-11553 GCA_051746505.1 Campylobacterota bacterium | reverse complement strand
TTGCCCTCAACCAGCGCTACTTCTGCGGGTTTGGGACGGGTGTTGTAATTGCTGGCCATGGTAAAACCGTATGCCCCGGCACTTCGTATACTGACAAGATCGCCGTGCTCCATTTTGGGCATAGGGCGCTCTTTGGCAAAAAAGTCACCGCTTTCGCATACCGGACCCACCAGTGTCGCCGGCATTGCCTCTTCGCCTTTTTTGCCTACCGCTTCCACCGCGTGGTACGCGTCATACAAGCTTGGCCGAAGCAGATCATTCATTGCTCCGTCCACGACGACAAATCGCTTGTCGCCGCTTTGTTTTTCATACAGCACCTTGGTTAAAAAATACCCCGCGTTTGCCGTTAAAAAGCGGCCGGGTTCACACACGATCGTCAAATCCTGCTTGCCCATGCTCTGGATAACAGCCTGGGCGTAGGCTTTGGGATCAATTGGCGTTTCATTTTCATAAATGACGCCGAGGCCGCCGCCGATATCAAAGAATTTGATCTCCACGCCCACGGCCGCTTTGAGGCTGAGCACCAGATCAGCAACGATCTGGGAAGCTTCCTTGATGGGTGCCAACTCCGTCAGCTGCGATCCGATATGAAAATGGATACCGACCGGGTCCAGCCACTGGCTGTTGTGCGCATGGATATACATCTTTTTAGCCATATCGATTTCGACACCGAATTTGTTTTCATGCAGCCCCGTTGAAATGTAGGGGTGGGTTTTTGGATCGATGTTTGGGTTGACCCTGATACTGATGCGCACCTGTTTGCCAGACTCTTTGGCGATGGCTTCCAAACGCTTCATTTCCGCTTCGCTTTCAAGATTAATCATCAAGATATCAAGATCGATCGCTTCTTTAAGCTCCTCATCACTCTTGCCAACGCCGCTGAAAATGATCTTGTACTTTTTCACGCCCGCTCTCAAAGCTCTGTGCACTTCACCGATACTGACGCAGTCCGCGCCGCTGCCAAGCTTGGCAAAATGGTTGATCACGCTGAGGTTGGAATTGGCTTTGACCGCGTACGCGATCAGCGACTTTTTGCTTGCAAAGGCTTGCTTGAGCTGTTCGTACTGCATCTGCATATGATTAAAATCATACAGGTACATGGGGGTTTTGTATTTGTCTGCTATTTTGTGTAAATCTACCAACACTATCTCCACACTCTGTTTTTACGATATTGTGGCTTTATTTTATCAAAAAACAGGTTAGTTTGTGATTTTAATCGGTTTAAAAAGATAAAGTGTCGCCCCAAGCAGGACGACAAGGGGGGTAAGCATCAGCATTTCAGGCGTAGTCCCCGAAGAGAGCGTAACCCGAAAAACCCCGAACAAAACGCCCCACACAAATAAAGCGGTGACGATGCTGACTGTCAGGGCGAAAGAGAGATTGACAAAGCGCGGATGCAGCGGCAGCTTTTGAAAAAAGATCAAAATCAAAAGCAGTACAAAAAACGGCTGCAGGAGTTTATTGTACAAAATCGCCCTGATCTTTTTGGTATTGACCCCCTGGGTTTGCAGCATCGTCAGCGCGCTGAGCGCGTCACGAAGCGAAAAGCCCGTTCCGGCTTCATATACCGATTCTAAAATCTTGGGTTTAAACTCATGCAGCGTGCGGTAATTGTTTAACTGCTTATGAACGACCCTGCCCTCTTCAATCGTCTGCAACGTCGCTTGTGGCAAGACCCAGCTGTTATCCTCAAAATACGCCTCCTGTGCCTGTATGATTTGCAGGTGCTGCCCGCTGGTTTCAAAGATACGGACCGAAGTAGCCGTTTTTTGCAGCGGCTGCATCTTTTTAAAATATACGTAACTGTCATCATATTTAAAAAACATATCGTTGGTAATGGTAGTCAGCGTCCCGTGGCTTCGAATCTGGCCGGCTTTATCCTTTGCGTAGCTGAATTCCGTCATCTGTACAGCCGTCATCAATACGTACATAATCACAAACACAGTGACAAAAGGAAGCAGCAAATCCTTTTTGCCATAGCCCAGCGCGTACAAAGAAACGACGGTATTGGTTTTTACCAGCCGCATCCACGTGGTCAAAAACGCAAAAACCATGCTCAGCTGCCACAGCGTTTCCAGGGCTTCCATGAATTTAAAACTGACATACAAAAGCTGCAGGTTGGAAGCACCCGGCAGCTTTTTAACCGTCAGGATATAATCAAAGGCGACAAAAAACAGCACCAGAGCAGAAAGGATGATAAAAAGATGTTTGGCGTAGAGTTTAAACAGGTAGGCAAACAACATTATCAATACTTTTGGCGCTGTATTTGGAAGCGACCGCGGAGAGTTCGTGGCGGCAAAGTTCCTTGGTGGCAGTGGCCGTGTATTTGATCCAGTCGTCTAAATATTTTTGTTCTGTTTCATGAAAATCATGCAGCACGTGTGAAATGACCTGCGATTTTCGCTCGGGCTTGCCGATACCCATGCGTACGCGCAGATACTGGCTGCCGATATGGGCGTCGATACTTTTAAGCCCGTTGTGCCCGCCGTGGCTGCCGCCTTGTTTAAACTTCACCGCTCCGAATTTAAGATCCAGATCATCATGGATCACGATAATTTTACCCGGCTTATAAAAGCGGCTGACCGCGGCAAGACTTTTGCCCGAATCGTTCATATACGTTACCGGTTTTAAAAGCAGGATATCATTATGTTTAAAAAGTTGTCCGAAAAAGGAGGTTTTAAAATGAGGTGCGGCGTTCATGGTCATCACCAAGTGATCGATAACCATAAAGCCGATATTGTGTCTGTGGTTTTCGTATTTCTCTCCGGGGTTGCCCAAACCCGCGATAAGTGTCATTATTTGCCTTTAATGACACCGCATACCGCAACGTTTGGCTTATCCATAATACGAACGTTTTCACCAAGGTCAAGGTCTCTGACAAGAACCGAATCGTTTACGTCAAGTTTGCTGACGTCAACGTCGATAATTTTTGGCATATTTTCGATGGCGCCTCTGACTTTGAGCCGTTTTTTCGCCTGAAGCAAAACACCTTTATTTTTAAGGCCTACGGGTGTACCGCTTGTTGTCACCGGAACAAGGTAGTCGCTTTGTACGCCTTCATTGGCGATACGAAGATCGATATGGTTGATCATATCGGTCACGGGATCAAACTGGTAATCCTGTACTACAACATTGTACTCTTTGCCGCCCACTTTTACGGGGAAGTCAAGCTTCTCTTTTTGTTTCATGGTTCTAACAAACTCACCCATAACAAAGGCTGCATTTACGTTTCCTGCATCTTTTGCATAGATGTTAGCTATTAGATAACCATCCCGCCGAAGCTGTTTTGTCGCAGCTTTTTTGGTACTCTCTCTAACAATTCCTTCTAACATATCTATCCTTTTTTAAAATTAAAGCGTAAGTATACCAAAAAAATTTGAAATCCAGGTTGGTTGTATTTTTTCACAATACGCCTGACCCCTTGCAGAAAGAACAAATTTGTTTTTTAAGCCCGGTTGTGTACAATGTTTCAAATCCATCTTGAAACAAGGAAAACGTATGGCCGTAACAGTCACCAGGCAAGAAAGTTTAGATTATCACAAATTCCCCACCCCCGGGAAAATCGGGGCGTACAGCACCAAGCCTTTTGCGGGGCAGAAAGATTTGAGCATGGCGTATACCCCCGGAGTCGCCCATCCGTGCAAAGAGATTGAGAAAAACCCGCTGAGTGCGTATGAGTATACCAACAAAGCAAACACCGTCGCCGTGATTACCAACGGTACGGCGGTCCTTGGCCTCGGCGATATCGGCGCGCTGGCAAGCAAGCCTGTGATGGAGGGCAAATCGGTCCTTTTTAACCGTTTCAGCCGCTTGAACTCTTTTGATATCGAAGTGGAACAAAAAGACCCGAAAGCTTTTTGTGACATCGTTGCCTCCATCAGCTCGGGCTTTGGCGGCATCAACCTGGAAGATATCAAAGCGCCTGAATGCTTTGCCATAGAAAACGAACTCATCAGCAGGCTTGATATTCCGGTGATGCATGATGACCAGCACGGTACCGCGATCATCACTTCAGCCGCGATGCTCAATGCGTGCGAACTCACAGGCAGAAAGGTCAAAGACCTCAAGGTCGTCATCGTCGGCGCGGGGGCTTCGGCAATCAGCAGCGCTCAGATGTATAAAGCCCTGGGCGTGCAAAACATTATCATGATCGATTCCAAAGGCGTTATCTGCAAACAAAGAGAGGATTTGAACCAGTACAAGCAGAAATTTGCCCTAGACAAAGCGATGAGCAAAAACGATGCGTTTCGAAACGCCGATATGGTGCTTGGTCTTTCCCGTCCGGGAACCTTTGACGCGTCTCACATCGCGCTAATGCATTATGAACCCATCGTCTTTACCCTGGCCAATCCCACGCCCGAACTTTTTCCCGATGATGTCAAAGCCGTGCGCGACAAAGCGATCACGGCTACGGGCAGAAGCGATTTTGCCAACCAGGTCAATAACGTCCTTGGATTTCCTTTTATTTTTCGCGGCGCACTGGATGTGAAAGCCAAAACGATCAATATGCAGATGAAAAAAGCCGCCGCGCTGGCCCTGGCGGCTCTGGCTAAAGAAAGCGTACCCCAAAGCGTATGCGATATTTATAATGAAAAATTGGCCTTTGGCAGGCAGTACCTCATCCCAACCCCCTTTGATCCGCGACTGATCACCGAAATAAGCGGGGCCGTAGCACAGGCGGCGGTTGACAGCGGGGCAGCCAGAATCAAGCATTTTGATCTGCAAAAGTACAAGCAGAGCCTGCAAAAACTGCATGAAGAAAAAATGGTATAATGGGTGCACGATAGCAAAGGAGGCAGTATGGGTGTATTGAAAAAGCAATATTTACCCCATTACGTGTATGAAGATTATGTGCAGTGGGAAGGCAGCTGGGAACTGCTGTATGGGGTTCCCTATGCCATGTCGCCTGCTCCGATGAAACAGCATCAAAGAATCAGTGGAAAAATACAAACGGTTCTTGATAACGCGCTGCAAGACTGCGATGCGTGCTACGCGTCGCTGCCTGTTGACTGGAAGATTTCTGAAGATACTGTCGTACAGCCGGACAACCTTGTCATCTGCGAAGATAGCAGCGGAGCGTATATCACCAAAACACCGCCTTTGATCTTTGAAGTGCTTTCCAAAAGCACCGCTTCCAAAGATGGCGGAGTGAAATTTGAACTTTATGAACAAGAAGGCGTCAAATGGTATATCATCGCCGACCCTGAAGAGAAGCTTGCCAAAGTGTATGAAAACGTTCAGGGCAGATTTGTCAAACGCCTTGACGCGACGGAAGAAACGTTTACGTTTACTATCAACCGGTGTGACATAGCATTTGATTTTGCCAAGCTTTGGCAGTGATCAGCGGTAGGTAAACGCGATTGCCGCGAATGAAAAGATCACGATATAAAGCAGCTGCAGGGCGCGCACCGATACGTGCGCGTCGATAAAATCCCATACTTTTTTCAGCAGTTTCATCTTTTACTCATCTTCTTTGAGATCAAAGACTCCTTCATCCTCATCTTTGTCATATTCTTGATCCCCGCCGCCGGTAGAAGACGCCGATCCAAGTCCCTGCATTTTCAGTTTCATATCTGAGGGGTTGGTCGCGTTTTCAAGGGCTTGTTCTTTATCGATACGCTTGTCAAAGTACAGATCAAGCAGGGCCTGGTCAAAGGTTTGGGTTCCGTAGATATCCTTGCCCTCTTGCAGCGCGTCGGGAATTTCGCTGTCACGGTTTTCACTGATAAGCTGCTGGACCCTGGCGGTTTTCAGCAGTATCTCCATCGCCGCGGTCCGCTTGCCGTCGATGGTTTTGACAAGCCGCTGGGAAAGCACGCCTTCAAGCACAGAAGCCAAGCCTTCACGTATTCGGTTTTGTTCCTCTTCGGGAAACATCCCGATCACACGGTTGACCGTCTCTTTGGCATCAAGAGTATGCAGCGTGGAAAAAACCAGGTGGCCGGTTTCTGCTGCGTGCAGGGCGATATCGATCGTTTCCAGATCCCGCATCTCCCCGACCAGAATGATATCGGGGTCTTCACGAAGGGCTGCTTTGAGCGCGTTGGCAAAGCTGCGGCTGTCCTGGCCGATGCCTCTTTGATTGATCAGACAGGATTTATCCTGATGGACAAATTCTATGGGGTCTTCCAGGGTGATGATATGTTTTTTCTTATGCCGGTTGATCGCATCGATCATGGCCGCGAGCGTGGTTGATTTACCAGAACCTGTCACACCCGTTACCAGCACGAGGCCACGGGGCTTTTTGGTCAAGTCTTCCACGGCATCGGGAAAGTTAAGGTCTTCCAGGGTCAAAATATCGATGGGAATGATACGAAGGACGGCAGAAATGCCATCCATCTGGTGAAACATATTCACACGAAAGCGGCTTTTTTCATCCAGTACGTAGGAAAAATCGGCTTCCAGCGTTTCTTTGAACTCATCGTATTTGTGTTCCAGTATCGCTTTGGCCAACTCTTCCATCTCATCTTTGCTGTAAGCAACCTTGCCCATCTTGGTCAGTTCGCCGTTGATCCTTGTACGCGCGATGGCGCCTGCTTTTATATGCAGGTCACTGCCGCCGAGTTCTATCATCTTTTTTAAAAGCGCGTTGAGTTTTTTTTGAGCCATTTCCATTTAATCCAACCTTGCAAGCATATCGGCAAAGGAATCCTCAAACGCTTTGAGGCCGTCTGCCAAAAGCTGTTCTCCAAGCGTATCAACATCGATGCCGATATCCGCAAGCTTGTCAAAATGCGCGCTGATGACTTCCTCCTTGACAGGCAGTTTGACTTCGCTGGAAACGTTTTGAATATAGCTGTCAATCGTATCAAGCGGAGCGGTATTGACGCTGTGGGGAGCTAAAAGGTTTTTGATGTAGTAATCGGGGCTGAGATTGTCACCTTTGACGCCGGTACTGGCAAAAAGCGTTCGCAGGCTTGGATTTTTAAACCCTTCTACGGTGTTGTAAATGCGGGCGGCGTTGTAGATACCCGTCAGTGAGGGCTGAATGCCCGCTTTTTCAAGCTTTGCGTCCACGGCCCGGTCAAAGCGGCTGACAAACACGCTGATGACGCCGCTGACATCTTCACTTGAAGCTTTGATACCCGCATCCATCGCCTGCGCGCATTTTCGGGCTTGATCGTTGGTAAAAATAAGCGTCGCGTTGACGCTAATACCCTCACTTAGCAGCGTTTGCATTACGTCGTATCCCGCGTCCGTGGCCGGGATTTTGATCATGACGTTTTCATAGCCGATCGCTTTGTGCAGGCGCCTGGCTTCCTCAAGCGTGGCCTCTTTGTCGCCGCTTAAAAACGGATCGACCTCGATAGAGATAAAACCGTCGTTATTCTCTTCATATAAAGGCTCCAGCGCTTTTGCCGCAAGCTTGATATCTTCTATGGCCAACGCTTCGTACTTGTGCTTTGGTTCCATGTTTTGAAGACTTGCCAACTGCTCTTGGTACGCCGGGGAGGAACTGATCGCTTTGGCAAAAATCGCGGGGTTGCTGGTGGCGCCGTTGATGATGTTTTTGTCTATCAGGTCGCTGAACTTAGTCTGTAGATACTCTCTTTCGACAAAATCCAGCCAGAGTGAAAAGCCTATTGTTTTATCTACCATGCATCGCCTTTAATCGTTTTAACGTCCATTATAGCAAAACAAAAAGGTTAGTACAAAAACGCCTTTTTATCGATATCGGCCCAGGTGGGCTGTTTGGGTTTTTGCCTGTGGGCAAGCATATGGTCGATATACTTGGCAAACATATCCGTTTCGATATTGACCCGGCTGCCGGGTTTGTATGCCTGCATCAGGGTGTTTTTGATGGTGTGGGGGATGATGGTGAGGCGAAAGCTGTCACTGTAGACTTCGTTGACGGTCAGACTGACCCCGTCAATAGCGATGGAGCCTTTGGGCACGATCTGAGAAAGAAAATCTGTGTCTACTTTGATATAAAAATCCACGCCGTTTTCACCGCGTGTAATCTTGGCAACTTCGCCCACGGTATCGACGTGCCCCTGCACAAAATGGCCGTCAAAGCGCTCACTCATACTCATGGCCGGTTCGATATGGACTTTGCCCGCAAGCCTTTCAAGGTCGATAATCTTTCTTGTCTCATCGGCAAGTTCGAGCGCAAAGCCGCCCTCATGCACAGAAATAACGGTCAGACACACCCCGTTGACGGCGACGGAATCGCCGATGGCGGGGTTGTAGTTTGCTTTTAGCGTGAGGATATTGTTTTGATACGAAAGTACCTGGGCAAGTTCCCGTATCAGTCCCGTAAACATTTAGATCAGCTTGTCATGCAGGACTTTAAGCGCGATATCGGCGTGCTGGGAATTGACCGCTATCTGAAATGAAATCTTGGCAGGACTCTGGTCCATCATTTCGATCTCGATATTGTTATCTTTCAGCGCCAAAATCGCATCGGCGATAATGGTGGTGTCATCTTTGATCCCGATGCCCACGGCACTGAGGATAGAAAGGTTGTACACCACGTCGATCACATCGGGGTCAAGTTCTGTTTCGATATCCTGCTTGAGGTTGTTGATGTGGCCTTCAAGATCATCCTGTGAAATCAGTACGGCGATATCGTCTTTGTCCGTGGGGTAGTAGTGGGTTTTGATCTTGTAGCGGTTAAAGATGCTTAAAAGCTTTTCGGTAAAGCCTGTTTCATCGCTGATGCCGTCTTTTTCCACGTACACGTACGCCATGTCATTCAGTTGGGCGATGCCTACGATATGTTCCATCGGGACACGGTCAGTTAGAATCATCGTCCCGCTGGCTGAGGGTTTGTTGGTGTTTCTGATGTTGATGGGGATATTTCGCTTTTTACAGTTAACCATCGCGTCAAAGTGAAAAACGTTAAAGCCTTTGGATGAAAGCATCCTGATCTCTTTAAAGGTCAGGCGCTGGACTACATCGGCTTTTTCTACGATACGGGGATCACTGTCGTAAACGCCGTCGATATCGCTCCAGTTTTCATACATGGAAGCATTGACCGAATAGGCAAGCTCGCCGCCGGTCAGATCAGACCCGCCGCGGGAAAGCACGGCTACGTCGCCGTCGTTGGTGATACCGTAGAAGCCTGGCATCAGGCAGATATCCGTTTCGTTTTTGAGTTTTTCAAAATTTTTATACGTTTCTTTTAAAATCTTGGCGTTGAGGTACTCTTTGCTAAGCATAAACCCAATCTCTTCAGGCAGCACGAGCTTTGTTTTGATACCGGTTTTGTTCATATAATCAGCAATCACCCGCGCGTTGTACTTTTCACCGCGGCTTGCTAAAAAAGCTTCTCTTTTCTCGCCTGTCAGCTTAGTTTCCAAGTCCTTTTTGAGATCGCTGATAAGTTCCTTATCCTCGACTTTAAGATCTTTCAAAAGTGTTTCAAACTTTTCGATAACGCATTTTTTGCTTTGATCTGCAGAGATGTCTTCATCACCTAGATGGTCTGAATTGGAGATATTAAGCAGGTGGTCTGTAATCTTGACCCCGTATTTTTCATCTTTTCCCGGAGCTGAGACGACGACAAAACGCCGCTGGGAGTTTTCTTTTACGATATTGACAACTTTTTTAATCTGTGTTGCGTTTTCTACCGAACTGCCTCCAAACTTACATACAATCTGTTTACTCAAAAGTTACCTTTCATAATGTTTTGGCCTCTAACGGGCCGAATTTGCCTTTATAATACATAATCTTCTCTTAAAAATAGCCTAAAGGTTATATTTTGTTCATGATACAAAGCTGCAAAAGGTTTGATATAATTGCATCAATAATAGTGTATAAAGGAACTTTTGTGGAATATGATGTCGTAGTCATCGGGGGCGGACACGCCGGATGCGAAGCAGCCCTGAGTGCCGCCAAAACGGGCCAGAAAACAGCGCTTTTGACCATACTGGCCGAACAAAGCGCCGCAGCCAGCTGCAACCCCGCCATCGGCGGACTGGCCAAGGGGCACCTGGTCAAAGAACTCGACGCGCTTGGGGGAATGATGGGGCGCATCACAGACCGCTCCGGCCTGCAGTTTCGCCTGCTAAACGCCTCTAAAGGGCCGGCAGTACGAGGCAGCCGCGCCCAGATCGATATGGACCGCTACCGCATCTATATGCGCGATGAGCTGCTGCACACGCCGGGGCTGGACCTGATTCAGGAGCGGGTATCCAAACTGATCGTAGAAGATGGCACGGTCACCGGTGTTCAAACCGATTTGGAAAACATCTATGGAGCAAAAAAGGTCATCATCACAGCAGGTACGTTCTTAAACGGCGAAATCCACATCGGCAAAAGCCGCCAAAAAGCCGGACGCGCGGGCGAGTTTGCCAGTACCGACCTGGCTGAGGACCTTAAAACCTACGGCTTTGAAATTGGACGGCTCAAAACGGGAACGTGTGCCAGAGTGGCGGGTGAGACGCTCAGTCCTGAGCTCATGGAAGAACACTACGGCGATGAAGCGCCCAGAGCTTTTAGCTTTACCACCGAGGATTTTGACCCTATCAACCTGCCCTGCTTTGTGACTTATACCAATGAAAAAACGCACGCGATGATAGAGAGCAATTTCCATCAGGCGCCGCTTTTTACCGGCCAGATTGATAGCCAGGGACCGCGGTACTGCCCCAGTATCGAAGACAAAGTACACCGCTTCAGGGAAAGACCCAGACACCAGCTTTTTGTCGAACCCCAGACGCTTGAGAAAAACGAATACTATATCAACGGCCTCTCAACTTCCCTGCCCCCAGGCGTACAAAGAGAAATGATAAATTCGATCAAGGGTTTAGAAAAGGCCAGGATCGTACGCTACGGCTACGCCATAGAATACGACTACGTCCAGCCCACCGAATTGAAACATACTCTGGAGACCAAGCGCATCAGCGGCCTGTACCTGGCCGGCCAGATCAATGGCACCACCGGGTATGAGGAAGCCGCGGCGCAGGGGCTGATGGCAGGTATCAACGCGTCGCTGGCCCTGCAGGGCAAAGAACCGCTTATTTTGCGAAGGGATGAGGGCTATATCGGCGTACTCATCGATGATCTGGTCACCAAAGGCACCAATGAACCCTACCGCATGTTTACCAGCCGGGCCGAATTTCGGCTGCTGCTGCGAGAAGACAACGCGATCTTTCGGCTTTCACGGTACGGGTTTGAAATAGGTTTGATCACTAAGGAACAGATTGAAGATATTAAGGCGATGCAAAACCAGATACAAGAGGGAGTGGAGTACTTAAAATCCACCTACCAGACGCCAAACAAGGAGACGCTGGCCCTGCTTGAGAAGCTGGGCGAAGACAGGATCAGCGACAAGGTTTGTACTATTGACGTGATCGGCCGGGGGGATTACGACAAGCACAAGCTGTTGCAGCTGGTACCAAGCCTTGAAAAATACGATGATTTCATCATCGAACAGATTCTGGTTGAAGCCAAGTATTTCCGCTATATCCAAAAGCAAAAACAGCAGGTGGAAAAACTCAAATCGATGATGGATATAACCATCCCCGAAGATTTTGACTTTGCCAAAGTCGCGGGGCTTTCAAACGAGATCATTGAAAAGCTGGAAAAGTTCAACCCGCCCACGCTGCAGGC
>JBNJFE010000048.1:0-11850 GCA_051746505.1 Campylobacterota bacterium | reverse complement strand
TTTTTGAACCAGGAACTCATCGGCAGAGAAACGAGCCTGTCTATAGGCATATACGTCAATGAGAGGCTTCGGCATCCTTCACAGCTGTATGAAGCGATCCTGGAAGGCGTTGTCATTGCACTCATTCTTTTTGTTTACCGAAAATACAAACGCGTAGACGGAGAACTTATTGCGCTGTATGGGGCGCTGTACGGTATTGCAAGGATCATAGCGGAGTTTTTCAGGGCTCCGGATGTGCAGATTGGCTATCTGTGCTGCGGCGCGACGATGGGGCAGCTGCTAAGTATCGCCATGATCGCAGCAGGTACCGGATACTTTATCTACCTACGGCGCAAAGTAGCGAATCGAAGCAAAGCCAAATAGATCAAGAGGCTGCAGCTGTGCCAGCTGCTTTTGGCCGGTAATGCCTCCAAGGGCGATCACATCCATTTTCACCGCTTTTATAAAATATTTTAAATCCGCGATACCCTTGGGCCTGCCCTTGCCCGGCGTCGCAAAAACCGGACTGTATGTGACCGCATCGGCGCCGAGCTTTTTGGCCCGCTTGGCCTGGGCGATGGAGTGGGTACTGATAACGGTAAACAAAGCATTCTTTTTCGCAACCCGTATCTGATCAAACTGCTCGCTTCGCAGATGCACCCCGTATGCGCCCAGCGCTTTTGCAAGAGCCACGTCGCCGTGCAGCAGCACTTTTGTTTCGCAACCGCAGTGGCGCATAAGGACTTTAGCGTATGTTTTGTATTCACCGCTTTTTTTATCGCGAAAGACTAAAAAATCACTGTCTATATTTTGGATGTAGGAGATGAACTCTTTTTGATTGCCGTAGTAAGCGGGGTCGGTTATAGCGTAACGAACTATTTTTCCATCCCCTTAAGGATATCACTGAGGATTTTGGTTTGTTTTTTCATTTCCAGGAATTTATCGATACGCAGGTAAAAAAACTCCAGCATTACGACAAAAAACAGACCCGGAACAGAAGCTAAAAACATGTATACAAATGCGTAAAGAAGACTGTAGTGCATCCCTTTCATAAACCCCAGGACCGCGCCGGCGATAGCAAACGCCCACGCAACTCCCAACAGGAAGTTTATGAGAAAGGACAGGACCTTTTCACTGGTTCGCAATTAGTGCGATTCCTCATGCAGCAATACGGCACCGGCAAGGTAGACGTATGAAAGCATCATAAAGATAAACGCTTGCAAAAATGCCATAAACGTCAGCAGTACGTAAGCCGGAAGCGGAACAAGGTACGGTGCCAGCATGATCAAAACCCATAAGAACAGATCATCACCCCGTACGTTACCGAACAAACGGAAAGAAAGCGAAATGATTCTGGACAGGTGCGAAATGATCTCAATCGGAAACATCAGCGGCGCCAGCCACTTTACCGGTCCTGAAAAATGGGCCACGTAATCAACGACGCCGTTTTTTCTGATACCTTCAAAGTTATAGTAAAAAAACACGATCAGAGCCAGCGGCAGCGTAAAGTTAATGTTTGCCGTGGGTGCTTCAAAACCGGGAATAATACCGATAATATTGCTAAAAAAGATCATCAGCCCAAGTGTAGCGATCATGGGCAGATATTTTTTCGCGTATGTCCGTCCGACAACATCCTTGCCCATTGCCAAAACGCCCTGAAGATACGCCTCCAGTATATTCTGCGCACCGGTAGGTACTACTTTCATATTCTTTGTCGCCGCTTTAACAAGCAAAGCGATAACAATCAGCGTCAACACGACATGGCCTAAAAACACAAAGGCGTGTGATGAGTTGATCGCGCCTAAGAATGTAAAAATCCCTTCCATCAATTTCCCTTTTCAATCTTCATTTCTGAAATATTACCTAAAAAGGCTTGAAAATCCACTTATATCTTTTAAAAATTTCCAAGCAGGTACTCAATACCCTGACTATGCAAGAACCGTTCGTACCTGGCAAAATACGAGGCGACGCTTTTTTCATTATATCCGGCCACCGAGATCACCGTCGTGCGTTTTTCCCCCTCAAATTTCGGCAGCGAAGAAACTTCGACATCCCGCGGTGCCTGCTGCATCAGCTCAATCAGCGTGTTTTCGCTTGTCATGGCTTTGAGCGTGCGTCTGTAAAGAGGAGTGTTTTGGGGATAATAGCGATCAAGCGCGGCTTCGATCATGGGGTGGGCCATCTTTGGAAACCCCGGGGTGAAGAAAAAACGCTCCTGCAGCTGAAAACCCGGAATATTATTGACCGGATTGTCAAGCAGGCTGGCACCCTTTGGCAGGCTGGCCATATTGATACGGTGGGGAAAAGCTTCATCGCCAAAGCGCTTGAGGATTCTGTCTCTGGCCTGGGGATGGGTGGCAAGCTCGCCGCCGCTGAGCGCGTCGGCCGCGCACTGCCTGGTGTAATCATCGGGAGTCGATCCAATCCCGCCGAAACAAAACAGGACACTGTCTTGGATACCGGCAACCGACGCAATAGAATCGGTAATTAACTGCGGATCGTCTTTGATGATATTGCTGCCCCAAAACTCCCAGCCTCGGCGCGCAAGCTGTTTTGAAACAAAGTCAAAATGCGCGTCGCTTCGGCGGCGGTTGAGAATCTCGCTGCCGATAATGAGAGCAAAGAATTTCATCGGTTTTACATTTTTGACTTGATAAAGCTTTCCATATCGCTTACGATCGCTTCGATACTTCGCTCGCCGTCAATGACTTTGAGCAAGTCTTTTTGCTTGTAAAACTTCTGAATATCGGCCAACGGCTCTGTGTATACCTTCATTCTGTTGTAAAACACTTCCTCATTGTCATCAGCGCCTCTTGCACGGTCAAGAACGCGGTCTTTTGCCGTTTCTTCGCTGACATAAACTTCAATCACGCTGGCAAGGTCGATATTTGACTGGTTTTTCAACTCCTTGTCAAGCGCTTCCATCTGCTCGACACTTCTTGGGAAACCGTCAATGAGTACCACGCCGTCGGTGCAGTTTTTCACCGCCGTTACGACCGTATCGATAACGATATCAAGCGGAACAAGGTTGCCTTTGGATACGTAACCGTCAATGATGCTGCCAAGCTGCGATCCGCTGGCTACTTCGGCTCTGAGCATATCACCCGTTGAGTAATGCGTAATGCCCTCGTTGTTTTCCGCGATCATACTCGCATCCGTTGTTTTGCCGCTTCCGGGTGCTCCGATAACTAAAAATAATTTTTTCATCAATCTATCCTTATTGTTTGTTTTGTTCTGTTTTTCGTACTCTGATGGAAAGCTCTTTGAGCTGCTCGTTTGCCACTTCGCCCGGAGCGTCAGTGAGCATACACGTGGCCCGCTGCGTTTTTGGAAACGCGATCACGTCACGGATATTGTCACGCCCGGTCAGCAGCATAACCAGCCTGTCAAAGCCAAGCGCAAAACCGCCGTGCGGAGGCGCGCCGTATTCCAAAGCTTCCAGCAGGAAGCCAAACTTCTGCTGTGCTTCCTCTTCGCTAATACCAAGCAGATCAAAGACTTCGCTCTGGACTTCGGGTTTGTGGATTCTCATACTGCCCCCGCCCAGTTCCACGCCGTTTAAGACAATATCAAAGGCCACCGATTCGATATCTTCGATATGTTCTTTGTTGGTATCTTTTGGGAGCGTAAAGGGGTGGTGCAGCGCTTTAACCTTGCCCTCTTCAATTTCAAACATCGGAAAGTCCACGACCCAGACAAATTCAAGTGCGTCTTTGTCGATCAGATCAAGCTGACGGCCGATTTCAAGGCGCAGTCTGCCCATATAATCAAGTACGGTCTTTTTATGCCCCGCGCCGAAAAAGACCACGTCGCCGGTTTGCAACGCTACTCTTTCAAGCAATGAATCTAAGCTTTTTTCGCTTAAAAATTTGACCAACGGACCCTTGGGGCCGTCTTCTTTCATCTGGATATACGCCAAACCCTTGGCGCCGAATTTGGTGACGTATTTTTCCATCTCTTTGAGGTCTTTGCGGCTGAACTGCTTATCGCCGCCTTCAACCTTGAGTGCCTTGATACGGTTGTGCGCGCTGTCTTTGGCGATATTTTTAAAGATATCGTTGCTGCTGTCTTCAAACAGATCGATCACATCCACCATGGGCATACCAAAACGCAGATCGGGTTTGTCACTGCCGTAGTGTTCCATCGCTTCAAAATGCGTCATACGTTTAAACGGCGCTTTGACCGCATGTCCGCAACGGTTAAAGATACCCTCCAGCATCTTTTCGGCGATGTTGATCACCTCTTCCTGGTCGCAAAAACTCAGCTCCACATCCATCTGGGTGAATTCAGGCTGCCGGTCGGCACGCAAATCTTCATCGCGGAAGCATTTGGCGATTTGAAAATAACGGTCAAACCCGCCTACCATCAGCAGCTGTTTAAACAGCTGCGGTGACTGGGGCAGCGCGTAAAACTCGCCGCCGTGAACCCTGCTTGGTACCAGATAATCTCTGGCGCCTTCGGGGGTGGATTTGGTCAAAATCGGTGTTTCCACTTCCAAAAAACCGTGTTCATCCAGAACCTGCCTGGCCGCCATTGCGGCTTTGGAGCGCAGTTTGAACGTATCATACATCCTCTTTTGGCGCAGATCGAGGTAACGGTACTTCAGCCTGATCTCTTCATTGACGGCGCTGTCGCCGATTACGTAGGGCAGCGGCTTTGATCTGTTTTCAATATTCAAATCCGTAACCACGATCTCAATCTTGCCGGTTTTGAGCTTGGGATTTTCAAGCCCCTCGCCTCTGGCCCTGACATATCCTTTAGCGATCAATACGTACTGATCGCGCACTTTCTCGGCTTGCTTATACGGTTCCTCGTAGGTGGGATCACAGACAAGCTGAACCACCTCATCCTTATCTCTAAGATCGATAAAGATAATGCCGCCGTGGTCTCTGTAGCTGTTGGCCCAGCCGCAGACGGTCACCTCCTGATCGATATGTGATTCATTGACGTCACTGCAGTAGTGTGTTCTCAAACTAAAACCTCTCAATTGCATTTTTGCGCGAATTATATCAAAAAGCAACTTGGTAACACAACTTGACACGTTAATGTTGTTTAATTATCATGTCACTTACACCAAATAAAAATAAAAGGATTACAATGCTTAGATCATTACTAGCAGGAACAATCATCAGTGTAAGCGTTTTCGCAGCAAACGCACAGGCAGAACAACAACAGCAGCAGATGTCACAGGAAGAAATGCAGCAGCACATGCAGCAGCAACAGCAACAGCAGCAACAGGATGTTGATATCAGTGATGAAAAATTAGAGCAGTTTGTTTCCGCTCTTATTGAGGTTGATCAAATCCGAAAAGATATGCAGCAGCAGCTTAGCAAGGAAGCCGGAGAAGATGAGCAGCCTTCGCAAGAGCAGATGCAAAAAGCCAATGAAGACTTTCAAAAAGATGCGACAAAAGCTATCGAAGGTGAAGGTTTGAGCATGGAAGATTATATGGAGATGACACAGCTTATGCGACAAAACCAGCAGTTTCAACAGCAGGTTCAAGAAACCGCGGCTGATATGCAGTCACAATAAAAACCTTTTTGTAACCCCTTTTGGGGGTTATATTCCGCACCCTCCGCTATTTTCATGAAAAACTTCTTTTATTTCACACTCTTTACAATAATATTCTATCGCGCTCGCGCCGCTGCAGCCGCCGCCTTTTAGCAGTCTGGGCTTGATCGGTTTTTGTTCGATATAGGTATCATTAACCCGGTCAAAAAAACGTTTGGGTTTTGCGCCGCAGTTGGGGCACTCGCCTTTTTTATACGTATGAAGTCGTTTATGTTTGATCTGGTAGTAAAGCAGCACCGAGGCTGCTGCGAAGATTAGCAGCAGCACCAATGCTATGAGTGTGTACATTATTTTTTGTCGTCTTCTTCAACTTCGGCGTCGACAACGTCATCGTCATCTTTTTTCGCGCCGCCCTGATCAGCCTGCGCGCCGCCCTGTTTTTCCTGCTCTTTGGCATACATCGCCTCAGCAAGCTTGTGACTGACTTCTGTCAATGCTTTGACCTTCTCATCGATCTGCTCTTTTGTCGCGTTGTCGTCTTTGAGCACCTCTTTGAGTTCGTTTAGCGCTTTTTCAATCTTTTCTTTTTCACCCGCGTCAAAGTTCTCACCGATTTCGCTGAGTGATTTTTCCGTCTGGTGTACGAGGCTGTCGGCCTGGTTTTTGGTTTCTACGAGTTCTTTTTTCTTTTCATCTTCCTCTTTGTGTGCTTCAGCGTCTTTGACCATCTTATCGATCTCTTCTTCGCTTAGACCTGAGCTTCCGCTGATGGTGATGTTTTGTTCTTTACCCGTACCTTTGTCTTTGGCAGTAACTGTTAAGATACCGTCGCTGTTGATATCAAAGCTTACCTCAATCTGGGGTACGCCTTTAGGGGCTGCGGGGATGTCTCTGAGTTCAAATTGACCGAGTGATTTATTGTCTTTGGCAAATTCACGCTCACCCTGGACGACGTTGATCGTAACAGCGGGCTGATTATCCTCGGCTGTTGAGAACACTTCTGATTTTTGCGCCGGAATGGTGGTGCCTTTTTCGATCAACTTGGTCGTTACACCGCCAAGCGTTTCAATACCAAGGCTAAGTGGCGTTACATCAAGCAGCAATACGTCTTTTACGTCGCCTTTGAGCACGCCGCCTTGAATAGCAGCACCCACTGCCACAACCTCATCGGGGTTGACTGATTTGTTAAGTTCTTTGTTAAAGACGTCTCTGACGGCTTTTTGAACCGCGGGGATTCTGGTAGAACCGCCGACCATAACGATCTGCTTAATCTCATTTGGTGAAAGGTCAGCATCTTTGATCACACGCTTGGTTGTTGTAACGGTTCCTGCTACAAGATCTTCGATCATACCCTCAAACTTGGCTCTTGTAATGCTTCTTGTCAAGTGCTTTGGACCGCTTTGATCTGCCGTGATATAAGGCAGGTTGATATCGGTCTGTTCAGAGGAACTGAGCTCTTTTTTGGCGTTTTCGGCCGCTTCTTTGAGACGCTGCAGTGCCATGACATCTTTTTTAAGATCAACACCCTGTTCATCTTTGAACTCTTTGACCAGCCAGTCGATGATTCTGTTGTCAAAATCGTCACCGCCAAGGAACGCGTCCCCGTCAGTAGCCAGAACTTCGACGACATTGTCGCCTGTTTCAAGAACGGTAACATCAAACGTACCGCCGCCAAGGTCGTAAACCAAGATCTCTTCGGCTTCTTTTTTATCAAGACCGTACGCCAGTGCCGCACTGGTAGGCTCATTGATAATTCTAAGAACGTTTAGTCCCGCAATCTGACCGGCTTCTTTGGTCGCTTTTCTCTGCGAATCGTTAAAGTACGCAGGTACGGTAATAACCGCGTCCGTTACATCCTCGCCCAGGTAATCCTCGGCATCTTCTTTCATCTTGATCAATACTTTTGCACTGATCTCTTGGGGCGTGTATGTTTTGCCGTCTACTTCGATGGCACACGCGCCGCTTCGATCAACGACCTTGTAAGGCAGTTTTTGCTGCGCTTCTTTGGCCATATCCTCTTTCATCATAAGACCCATGATCCGCTTAATCGAATAAATAGTCTTTTCCGGGTTGGTCACAGCCTGTCTTTTGGCGCTGTCACCGACTAAAATCTCGCCTTTGTCCGTAAACGCGACGACTGAGGGCGTAGTGTTTTTACCCTCTTTGTTTGTAATAATCTTGCCTTCACCGTTTTCATACACGGCCATTGCCGAGTTGGTTGTCCCTAAATCTATACCTAATACTTTACCCATTATTGCTCCTTGTTAAGTTTGTTTTATTTTGCGATGCTGACCATTGAAGGACGCAGCAGCCGATCTTTCATTTGATAGCCGTGCTGCATCACTTCCACGATCGCGCCTTCTTCGTGCTCTTCACTTTCAACCTGCATGACCGCGTTGTGCAGCTGCGGGTCAAAACCGTTGTCCACGTCTACAATCTCCACGCCGTGCTTGGAGATCGCTTTTTTAAATTGTTCGATAGTCAGCTCGATGCCTTCTACCATCTTGTCATCGCCGCTGTTTTGCGCAGCCTTAAGCGCCATATCAAGCGAATCGATAACAGGCAGCAGATCTTTCGCAAAGCTTTCGTTTGCGTATGCTACCGCATTGTCTTTATCCTTTTGCAGGCGCTTTTTGCTGTTTTCAAAATCAGCGTAGACTTTGACGTATTTTTCCTGTTGGGCATCAAGCTTTTTTTTCAATTCCTCAATCTCCTCATCTTTTTCATCGGTGGCTGAGGTTTGTTCTTCAGACTCTGTTTCCTGAGCAGTCTCCTGCTCTTGCTCCGTCTGATTTTCAAGTTCCTCTTCGTGCGTTTTTTCTTCTTTTTCTTCTTTACTCACGTATGCTCCTTATAAAATTTTTAAAATCGCCGGTCAACTCTGAAAAGACAAACAGATCATACATCTGCCCGTCAACGTTTTGTACCCTGAGTTTGACCTTTAGCATCTGATCATACATTTCGATCGGTTTTGCGATGTTGATCACCGTGCCGTCATAATACGCGCCAAACTCTTCATCAAGATCAGCTTCAAAAAGCTTTGGCTTGTTGAAGGTTTTGATGTTTGACGCCAGGGCTTCGATGATCTTGGTCGCAAAGGGTTCGATACCGATCTGCGTGATCACCGCCGCGACTTTTTCGATCTCGTTGCCCAAAAAGTCGTTAAGGAACTTTTCTAACAGCCGGTTATACTTCACCGCGATCTCGTTTAATTCAAAGACCACCAGAAGGTACCGGTTTTCAATGTTTTTGACTTCTTGCAGCAGGTTTGACCCGCTGGGTCGCACACACGCAAAGATGCCGTATTTCTTGGCATGATGCTCAATAGAAGCGATATTGACCACGATCGAATCATCGATCGAGTCAAAAAACCCCTTCCAATACTCAAAAAGCGTGGCATCTGCCGGAATCCTGCCGCCGCTTCGGTGCAGCTGCACGATCTGTCCCTGGCTTGCCATCTTCTTAAAATAATACCGGATCGTCGCAGAACTCATGTCGGTTTCTATTACCTCTTTGAGATGCTGCGAACCGATCGGATCCTTGATCTTAATAAACTCTTTGATTAACGTATCTAAAATTAAAAGATATTTATCATTCATAAATGACCTTTTAGCACTCACTTTCCACGTGTGCTAATGAAATTATACAACATTGAGTGGTGATTTGTCAAGCTTGGAAATAAGAAAGTTTTAGATATAATTGAAACCATGGATATGACACGGTTTTGGCAGCATTTTCCCCACCTTGGAGTCGTGGACGCGTTTGAGTACTGGGCGATCTTTGGCGGGGTGGAAGATGATGTGGAAATAAAATTTTTCGACAACCTTTACGATACGATCGAAGACAATCTGATCAGGCGCTTTGACGATTTTGCCGCTCGCATTCAGCCTTCATTTTTGCTTGAACGCCCCTACAGCGATCTGCTCTGGGCGGCGACAAAGAGTGACGCCAAAAAGCTTAATGTGTTCAAAAAATCAGGACTGGGGCAAAACAGGGCCCAGGAGCTGCTGGAAGAACTCATCGACATGGAGGTGCTGACACTGGAACCCTCGCGCGAACCCGTCCCCCAAAAGAAACCGGGACAGAAGCTGAAAAAAGAGTTTCGCGGCTACGTCATCCAGCCAAAGGTGCGCTTTGTCAAACCCTTTTACCGCTTCTTTTTCCGCTTTGTGCTGCATCAGCGTGAAAACATCTGCCTGGGTTCGACCAAGGAGCTTTTTAGCGAATTTTCCAAAAATATCGACAAATTCTTCGGCTACCCCTTTGAGCAGCTGACCACCGAAAAACTGGCAGGCGAATATGACTTGATAGAAAGCGGCACCTACTGGGACAGAGACAATGAATACGATCTCTACGCCGTGACCGAAGATGATACGCTTATCGTGGGCGAGTGCAAATACAAAGACCGGCGCGTGTGCAAAAACGAGCTGACCAAGCTGCAGAAAAAATGCGAACAATCGGGACTGCAGCCTGATATCTACCTGCTGGCGTCTAAAAGCGGCTTTAGCAAAGAACTCGAAAGCATGAAAGACAAAGTCATCTTATATGATATGAACAGTTTTAAAACCTTAGCCAAAAGGCAGTGACGTGATTGACAAAGAATTGATGGACAATCTCAACGACAAAGACAGAGCCGTCGTAATGCAGTCGCTTGAGAGTCTGATCGAACAGACCTACAGCGTCGAAAACGAATACAAAAGCCTCAAAAGTTCCTACGAATCGCTGGAAGGGTTGATCAAACAGATCATTGAGGTACTGCCAAACGCGCTGTGGGTACTGACCCCGCAGGGGGAAGTGTTTTTGCAAAACAGTGAGGCAACAGAGCTCAAAGCCCATCTGGACGCGTTTATCAACAGCAGCGACGGGGATGAACTCTATGTCAATGAGCGCTACTACCTCATCAACAAGAAAAGCCACAGCGAAAAAATGATCATCAGCGCCACCGATATCACCAGCCACAAAAGAAAAGACCGGCTGGCGTTTATGGGGCAGATGGCGGCCCACCTGGCCCATGAGATCAGAAACCCCATCGGTTCGATCTCGCTCTTGCTGCCCACGCTTTTTAAGCAGGTGCCACAAACGTCCAAGCCGCTTTTAGAAGAGATGAAGAAATCGCTCATGCGGGTTGAACGCATCGTCAAATCCACGCTGCTGTACTCCAAGGGCGTCCACGCCAAAAAAAGCACCTTTGCCACCGACAAGCTGCAAAACGAACTGCAAACGGCGGTGTATTACTACAGTTATGAAAAGCAGATCGAATTTGCCTACGAATTTGACCAGGACAATCTGCACGCGGACTTTAACCTCATTTCGCTAATGCTGCAAAACTTTATCTTTAACGCTATCGACGCTATCGAAGAAGATGACGACAGGGAAGAGGGGCAAATCAAAATCTGCCTGGATGACAACTGCTTCAGAGTTTATGACAGCGGCGTGGCAATAGAAAACCCCGAGAAACTTTTTGTCGCGTTTAATACCACCAAAACCAAAGGCAACGGCCTGGGGCTGGTGCTCTCACAGCAGATCGCGGCAGCCCACGGCGGCGGGATCGATTTTGTGGCTGAGCCCAAACATTTTGTCATCACACTGCAAGGAGAAAACCAATGATCGTCCATATCGTATTTTTCAAACTCAAAGACAAAGATAAAGACGCGCCCGCGCTTAAGCGGATGCTAGATGCGATGCCTGCAAAGATACCCCAGATCCAAAAGCTTGAAGCAGGGATCGATTTTAACGGCAGCGATCGTGCGTGCGACGTGGCGCTGATAACGGAGTTTGCAAACACACAGGATCTGAAAACGTACGCCGCCCACCCCGACCATCTGGAAGTGATCGAATTTGTCAAAGCCGTAAGCGAGTATACGAAAGTGGTTGATTATGAAAAGTAACTGAAAAGAAATATTTGTCTTTTTAATCTAAAGATGGTAGCATATTCGCATGACTTTTTGAAGGAATGCAATGGACTACCTTGAACTCAAATGCACGGCATACTTAAAACAAAACATCGGTTTCAAACAAAGCTTTGAAGCGATCGCAAAATATATCAACTTTACGCTTGCGCGAAGCGGCTACAAACAGCTGCATGAAGCCAGAGGCTTTAAATACTACGTCTTTGGCGGGTTTTTGCCGCTTGAAGATGACAAGACCTACAAAGCGGGCAACACGTATGAATTTACGATCCGCTCGCTGGATGCAAAGCTGATCCAGTCGCTGGAACAAAGCCTGCGGGAAAATATCGACAATCCGCTCTTTCAAGTGCTGCAAACCCAAAGCAGGAGCGTGAAGCAGTTTTTTGTCAGTGAACTCTACAGCGCCACGCCCGTGATTGTGACCACCCAAAACAAACGCTACTGGACGCCC
>JBNJFE010000047.1:4630-12206 GCA_051746505.1 Campylobacterota bacterium | reverse complement strand
TTAAGCCAACCTTTTATTATTTCGTGATACCATAAAAATAAAAAAGAGGATCCCCGTGGAAACAAAAGGATTGCCCCAGCTGATCGGCTTTGCCAGTATTATTATCATCTTAGCAGGCCTCAAAGCCGCCGAAAATATCGTTATCCCGATCATGCTGGCGTTTTTCATCGCCATCATCTCCACCCCCTTTATCCGCCTGATGACCAACCGCGGCATTCCCTCTTTTATCGCCATTATCGTTGTGCTGATCATGATCTTGATCGTGGGCACCACGCTTGGGCTGATCGTCACCGCATCGGTCAATAACTTTTTGATCAAACTGCCCGAATACCAGCAGCGCCTGGAAGGCTTAATCGCCGGTATCGCCCCGCTGCTTGAGAAATTCAGCTTCTCAGTCGATGAAAATATGATCATCAATTCACTCAACCCCTCTTCGTTTATGTCGTTTATGGGCCAGACGCTTTCGGCGCTGAAGACGGTACTGACCAATGTGTTTTTAGTCCTGTTTATCGTCATCTTTTTACTGCTGGAAGAGCGCACCTTTCCCAAAAAGCTGGAAGCCGCGCTCCCTGATGCCAACGGCACGTTGGACGCGCTGACAGGGTTTGTCAAACGCGTCAACAAATACCTGCTGATTAAAACCACCATCAGTTTCATCACCGGCGTGCTGGCAACGTCGCTGCTGCTTTTGCTGGACGTGGACTTTCCCATTCTTTGGGGTGTGATCGCGATGCTGATGAATTTTATCCCAAATATCGGCTCACTCATCGCGGCCATCCCGCCGGTTTTGCTGGCTTCGGTGCAGCTTTCTCTGGCAGATGCCGGACTGGTCGCTTTAGGATACGCCGTCATTAACGTCACCATGGGCAACCTCATCGAGCCGCGCTTCATGGGCAGCGGGCTCGGGCTGTCTCCGCTTGTGGTATTTTTATCGCTGATTATGTGGGGCTGGCTGTTTGGCCCGGTGGGGATGTTTTTATCGATTCCGCTGACCATGATCGTCAAGATCGCGCTGGAACAAAACGCGTCGACTGTGTGGCTGGCGATCATGCTTGGCAACCAGACCAGACCCAGGCAGGATATTTAACCGTGCTTGGCCTGTCGCTGTCTGGCTTTATCTACGCTGTGCCCTTCCCCGCAGGCATACGGGCGTAAAAATCCGGGCAGTTTGCGGCCGCTGACTTTTTGCAGATCACTTGCCATCAATTTGGCGACCTTGTCTTTATCGTAGCCTTTTGTATCGGTCATGTAACCATATAAAAACCGCGCGCTTTGATTTAGGCCGATCTGATATGTTGAACGCATGGAAGCGTAAAAGCGCTCGCAAAAATCGCTGAAGACTGCGTATACGTTTCCATCTTCAAAAAGCAGCTGGCAGGTTTGTTTGAAATTGCCGCTGTTATAAAAGATATCAAAAAAGCGCGCCATGCGTTTGAGCCTTCGCATGGCAAAAAAGTCAATATCCGCAGTTTGGAGCACGTCATAGGGCGGATGGGGATTGTACACCATCTTGTGGGGGCCGTCATGGCGGTGCAGCGAAGTGCCCGAAAGTTTTTTGAGTACCCCAAGCTGTATCTCTCCGCCGCCCATTGCCATCAGCGCGTCCAGATCGGCGGCAAAGTCCGCTTCACTTTGCCCCGGCAGCCCGATGATGAGATCAAGATGCAGATGGGCATGGGTATTTTCTTGCAAAAAGCGCAGGTTTTGTTCAATCTTTTCTTTATTCATGGGACGGCTGATATTTTGCGCCACCTTTTCATTTAGCGTTTGAATGCCGATCTCAAGCTGCAGCGATCCTTTGGGAAAGCGCGCGAGCATTTCTTGAAGCGTCTGCGGAAAATAATCGGGAATAAACTCAAAATGCACGAAATAATCCTGCTGCTTTGAAAGGAAAAATTCCAGTATAGGCGCGGCCTTTTTAGCAGCCAGATTAAACGTGCGGTCGATGAATTTAAAATCCCTGGCGCCTCTGTCCCACAATAGCTGCAACTGCTGCAGCAGCTGCTCAAAATCAAAATAGCGCACCTTTTTATCAATAGAAGATAGACAAAATTCGCATTTGTACGGGCATCCCCTGGAACTTTCCACATACACGTAACGGTTTTGCAGATCAAAATCGCTGTAGTGTTCATAGGGCAGATGCAGTTTAGTCACATCGACGGGATCTGCCTGCAAATAGTGACTGTTTGGCGGGCTGCCTGCAAGCACCTTTTTACAAAGGTCGGCAAATGCCGCTTCCCCTTCGCCGCTGATGATACAGTCAGCTTCTTTCATCGCAACACGCAGGGGTTTATGACTAGCTTCGGGGCCGCCTAAAACGATATAGATATCAGGACGCACGGCTTTGATCATAGCAATGATAGCAGCAATATCGCAGACATTCCAGATATAGACGCCAAAACCTATGATTTTGGGAGAATCTTCCAGCAGCGACTCGGCAATCTGCTCATTGTTTTTATTGATAACGTATTCTTTGATCTGCGTGCGTTGTTGCAAAGGGCCCATATTGGCCAGCAAAGACCGAAGTGCCAAAGAGGTGTGGGAAAATCGTGCGTTTAGAGTAGTAAGTATGATATCTGCCATGGATACAACCGCTTTTTAACTGCCATTGTATCACATCGGCACTGTTTCAGGCCAAGAGGCCTGAAAAGTGTGTAGGTATCTTGCGTCTTTCTTTCGTATAAAAATCTTGCTATTTTACTCTGGAAACAGAAGTATAAATATTGATTTTTTACTCAAGAGTTTGGTTACGATACTACAGTAACGTTTAATGCCTGAGGACCTTTTCTGCCTTCACCGACTTCAAAAGTCACGTTTTGACCTTCGTCCAATGATTTGTGACCTTCTGCATTGATCGCACTGAAATGAACGAATAGATCATCACCGCCGTCTTCTTTTTGAATGAATCCATAACCTTTTTCGTTATTGAACCATTTTACTGTTCCAGAGAGTAAATCTTGCATCTGAACTTTCCTTTTCGTGTTTGGGCGTTGCCCTTTGTATTGTGCTGCTGTTTTCACAACAACGTAATTATTGTAGCATAAAATAAAAAAAATAACAGACATTGTAAGCAACAATTACAAAATAGTTACGCAAAGGTTTATTTTTGCTACCGGTTTGAAATGTATCATCGATTTTTAATGTATTTTTAACTACAATATATAAAATCATATTTTAACAAGGAAGCGCGCGTGAAAAATTTTATAACTCTTTTTGCTTTGCTGAGTATATCTGTAAGCCTGTGTTTTGGTGCCAAAGGGTTTCAACAGGGTTTTAACGCTTATAACAATAAAGATTTCGCACACGCCGTGCGTGTATGGAAAGAGTCGTGTAACTCGGGAGAAGCCAAAAGCTGCAATATCTTAGCGCTGATGCATGATAACGGGGAGTATTTTGACCAAGACCGCACAAAAGCCAGGCACTACTATCAAAAAGCGTGCGATCTTGGCGATTCTGTGGGCTGCGAGTTTGTCAAAAAACTGCGCAAAATGGGGTATTAACCCCGATTTTACCTACTGCTGGGCCGTAGGGTCGACAAAGGTTCGCTGCCCCAGTTCCTTGTCCAGGTTATACATACCGTTGCCGTGTTCGCCGATAAGATTGATCTTATCGATGATTTCGCCAAAAAGCGCTTCTTCTTCGACCTGTTCGGTTACGTACCACTGCAGCACGTTGTAGGTGGCATGGTCTTTTTCGCTCATGGCCAGATCGCTGAGCTCATTGAGCCATTTTGTCATCTTTTGTTCATGCTCCAGCGCGACTTTGAACGCTTCTTTGATACTGTTACCGCTATAGTTAAACGCTTTGATATCTTCAAGCACGATATCAGCACCCTGATCATCCAGGTAGTTAAAAAGCTTCATGCCGTGGGCTACCTCTTCCTGGTATTGGACCATAAACCAGCTGGCGCAGCCGTTGTATCCCTTTTGGCTGGCAAAGGCTGAAAGCCCCAGATAGATATAGGCTGAAGTGTATTCTTTATTCAACTGTCCGTTTAACGCTGCCGTCATTTTTTCTGAAATCATTTTTTCTCCTTCTTTTAGTCACTTACCGTGAGTGTTTTATATTCGCTAAGAGCGTAATCATCGGTCATACCGCTGATAAAATCCAGTATCAGCCGCATCCGGAAATACCATTCAAGCATGATTATATCATCTTTGTCCCGGTTTTCTTTTTGCGCCCCGGCCACGCTGCTTTGGTACACGATACGCTGTTTTTTTGGCAGCCGGTGAAAAAGCCGCGGCACAATCAGCGGTGCAACTTTCTTTCCGCCGATCAACTTCTGCATATCTTCATAATCGACCTCTAAAAGCGGCTTGAAACATTCCAGCAAGCCTTTGACGATGGTAAAGCTTTGCAGCTCCATATTCTGAATCTTTTTATGGTTGTAAATATTATCGATGGATATGTCCTGCAGTACTTTCACCGCCAGCGCTTCCTGGGAACCCGGTTTTGCCCCAAGCAGCGGCCCGTCGTAACTGCCCGCAAAGACCGCTTCATGATTGTGAAGATAGCTTGTGGCCACGTATTCAACCAGCCAGTTGATCAGCCTGGCCCGAAGCAGGGTCAAAAAGAGGTTAAACCGGTAAGGCTCGTCATCTTTTTGCACCTTTTGGTAAAAGTTTTCCACCAGTTTCTGCAATTCATTATGCTGAAGACCGTATTCCCTGCTGATCTCTTCACAGCGCCCGGTAATGAGGCCAACCACCTGATCTAAGTTCAACAGCCCCTTGTCCACGGCATCTTCCAGATCGGCGGTGAGATAGGAGATATCATCGGCTGCTTCCATGATATAGGTGATGGCAAAGCGGTGCCATTTTCGCAGTCCCAGAGCGTTTTGCACCTGGTGGACGATATCTTCCTCGCTGTAGTAAAACCCGGGCTTTTTGCGCAGATACGCCAGCTTTTCATTCTGCAATGGTTTGTCCTCATACGCGCCTCTGGTGTATTTAAGCACCGAAGCGATCTGGGAAAAGGAAAGATTGAGCCGCTGCAGCCTGGTAATTACGCGCACGCTTTGGGCGTTGCCGTCAAAATCACTCAAATCCGCGCGCAGCTTGGTTTTGAGTTTATTGTTTTTGATCCCTCTTTGTTTTAAGTAGCGCTCATACAGCGGCAGCGCTTCGTTTTTGCTCCAGTCGCTGATCACGGCTTCGGCAAAGTGCCCAAAGGGGGGATTGCCGATATCATGAACCATGCTTGTCATCTCAGCAATCGAGACAAACGCGTCTTGCAACCCTTGCAGTTTATATTTGCCTGCATCTTCTATACGCTGCAAAATCTTTTTGGCGATAAAGCGGCTGGTCTGGGCTACTTCCAGCGAGTGGGTCAACCGGCTTCGCACCGCCGCGTCCAGTTCCAGCGGAAAGACCTGAGTACGCTTTTGCAGGCGGCGAAAGGCGGGTGAGGAGATGATACGCCCCCGGTCGCTTTCAATAGAGATATCCAAATCGTCAATGGGATAATACTGCCTGTGGGTGGTGATGCGCTTTGTATAATCGATCACGGCTGCACTTCCAGCCACACCGGGCAGTGATCTGAACCCATCACGTCACTCAGGATTTTGGCGTTTTTCGTCTGTGGCGCAAACCCTTCATCCACGCAGAAATAATCGATCCTCCAGCCCGCGTTTTTAGCCCGGGCGTTGAAGCGGTACGACCACCAGGTATAATGCCCCGGCTCCTCCGGATGGGCGTCACGAAACAGATCACGGTACCCCGCAGACAAAAATTCACTCATCCAGTCACGTTCCTGGGGCAAAAAGCCCGCGTTTTTTTCGTTGGATTTTGGGTTTTTAAGATCAATTGCAGTATGGGCGATATTGTAATCCCCGCACAGTACCACGTTTTTACCCGCGCCCACGTACTTGTTGCAACGATTTAAAACCGCGTCGCAAAAGCGCAGCTTATAATCCAGCCTGATACCCTCTTTCTGGCTGTTTGGAAAGTAGCAGTTTATCAGCGTAAAATTTCTAAAATGCGCGATCAGCACCCGCCCTTCTCTGTCAAACTCTTCTATGCCAAGATTGTGCACCGCTTCGGGCTTCTGCCTGCAATACAGCGCGACGCCGCTGTAACCCTTTTTCTCGGCGCTGTCAAAGTAGCAGTGATAGCCATCCATCTGCGTCAGATTGTCGCTGAGCTGGTCGGGGTGGGCTTTGGTCTCTTGCAACGCCACCACATCGGCGTCCAGATCACGCAGAATTTCGTTAAAACCTTTTTTCTCGATAGCCCGTATTCCGTTGACATTCCATGACATCAGTTTCATCAAATTTTCCTTTACAGTACCGGCAGGCGCCAGCGAAAATGCACCGCGCACAGCCGCAGAGCTAAAAACGCGCCAAGTGAGAGCAGTAAAAACGGCGCGCCCGTGATCCCGCCGCTGTTGGCGGCAAAAAGGGTAACGGCGATAAAGATGGGAATCACCGCGTAAAAATCGCTTTTCATAAAAAAGGGCACCTTGTTTAAGATCACATCACGTACCAATCCGCCTCCCACAGCGGTCATAAACGCGCACACGATCACGCCAAAGAGGTTAAACCCGCTGCCAATAGCCACCAGCGCGCCGGTGTGGGCAAAAGAAACCAGCCCGATCGAATCGGCCACGATGAAAAGCCGGCTGTGCTGAAAGCTTTTGATAGGTTCTTTAAAAACAATCATCAAACCAACGGCGACAACCACCAAAAGCGCGGGCCACGCGTGGATAAACACATAAGGGTCAACACCTGCCAGGGTATCTCTGATAAGCCCGCCGATCAGCGCGGTACAAAACGCGCAGATCAGCACTCCAAGCAGGTCCAGCTTCGCATCCAGCGCGACCAGAAAACCGCTGAGGCTAAAGGCAAGCAAACCGATAATCTCGGTAATATGCAAGCTCATGGCTACATCAGCATCCCGCCGTTGACCTTCAGCGTTTCGCCGGTGATATAGCTTGCGTGGTCGCTGAGCAAAAACGCGATCGCGCCTGCGACCTCTTTTGGCTCGCCAAAGCGTTTGAGGGGGATATTGGAAATAAACTGCTCTTTGACCTTGTCGCTGAGTTCATCGGTCATATCCGTAGCGATAAAGCCAGGCGTCACGCTGTTGTAGCGGATTCCCCTGGCCGAGGCTTCTTTGGCAAAACTCTTTGTCATCGAAATCATACCGCCCTTGCTGGCACTGTAGTTTGCCTGCCCGGCATTGCCTGTTTCACCGACAATACTTGCGACATTGACCACCGCGCCAAAGCGCTTTTTGCCCATCGCTTTGAGCGCTTCCTTGCTGCCAAGAAACGCTGAGCTGAGGTTGGCTTTAAGCACCGCGTCAAAATCCTCCAGCTTCATCCGAAGAGCAAGCTTGTCTTTGGTAATGCCCGCGTTATTAACCAGGTAGCTAAGCTCCCCGTCACTGTCAAGGATCGTCTTAATCGCGTCAGCAAAAGCCTGCTCATCACTGGCGTCAAAACCGATCACGGCGGCTTTGCCGCCTGCTTCTTCGATATCGGCTTTGACCGCGTCTGCCGCCTCAGCCCCGCTTCGGTAATTGACCCACACTTTCAATCCCATAGAAGCCAACTCTTTGGCCACCGTAGCGCCGAT
>JBNJFE010000047.1:0-4530 GCA_051746505.1 Campylobacterota bacterium | reverse complement strand
ATCGGCTTTGACCGCGTCTGCCGCCTCAGCCCCGCTTCGGTAATTGACCCACACTTTCAATCCCATAGAAGCCAACTCTTTGGCCACCGTAGCGCCGATCCCTCTGCTTGATCCCGTTATCAGTACGTTTTTTCCGCTAAATTGCATATTTATCCTTTCAAGAGTTTTTCTGTGACTGTTTTCATTTTGGGCAATTTCTGCCGGATAACCGTTTCAATAATAGGCAGATTTAATCCTTCATAATCATGCACGATATAATTCCTTAAATCGTAGCTGCCCTTAAGATCACGCTTATCAAACTGAGACAGTATTTCAAACTCTCCCTCTTTGGAAAGTTTATCAAACTGTTCTGCAATAGACGTTAAATGCATTAAAATTGAAGGCCGCGCCATGGCTTCATCTTCCAATGCATTCATAACACCGCCGTTTTTGGCAACGACCTCATCGATATATCGCAGCTTTTGAGCGATGGTTTCTATTCTTCGCAAAGCTTTAGACATAGATTACCTCATCACTGATTTTTGTATTCAAGCGGGATGTACTTTGCAAATCGTAAATATCGCTTTTCCTGTGAAATTTTTTGGCCAGCATCAATTTAATGCGTTCTAACGTATCAAAATAATCCCAGACATCGTGTTTTTGCAAGTAATCATCTTCTAATTCAACCGCTACGTCGATATCACTGTTACTATCGGCTTTATCTTTTGCAAAACTGCCAAAAAGACCGATACGTTTTATCCCTTCTTCGTGCAGCGTCTGTTTTTGGCTGCGCAGAAAGCGCAAAATATCTTTTTGTGTCATATCAGTGGTTTTTCCATCTCTTTTGGAATCTGTAATCCCATCAGTTGCAGCACCGTAGGGGCGATGTTGCACAAAGCGCCGTCTTTGACCTCGGTGACGCCGGGAGCCTGTACAAAGCACCACACATCGCCTACGGTGTGGTTGGTGAGCATATTGCCCTGATCATCTTCCATCTGTTCGCAGTTGCCGTGGTCACTGGTAAGGACTGCGTTATAGCCAAGTTCTTTGGCTTTTTGCAAAATCGTGCCGACTTCTTTATCCACCGCTTCCACGGCTTTGGTGGCTGCTTCCACGTCTCCGGTGTGGCCGACCATATCGCCGTTTGCGAAATTGACTACGATAAAATCATACGCCCCTTCCATACCTTTTTGCACCGCCTGACCGACCTCGGGCGCGCTCATTTCTGGCTTCATATCATAAGTTTTAACATCAGGGCTTGGAATCAGTACACGGCTTTCATTTTCAAAGGGTTCTTCGATGCCGCCGTTGAGAAAAAACGTTACATGCGCGTATTTTTCCGTCTCTGCCGTGTGCAGCTGCGTCAGGCCCGCTTGGCTGATGATTTGGGCCAGCGTGTTTTGTGGTACCTCTTTGTCAAACATCACCGGATAGTCAAAACCCGCGTCATAACGCGTCATCGTCACCAGCTGCGGGTTTTTGAAACTTCGTTCAAACTTGTCAAAACCTTTTTGGCCAAGAGCCTGGGTGATTTGGCGCATCCGGTCGCTTCTGAAATTGGCCATAACAACGCCGTCACCCTCCTGCATCCCGCCATAGCCTTCAAAGCTGACCGGTTCGATAAACTCATCCGTATTGCCCGCTTCATACTGGCTTTGTATATATTCCAACGGGCTGAGTGTTGTCACCGTTTTGGCTTCAGCTATCTGGTCATATCCCTTTTGTATGCGCTCCCAGCGGTTGTCACGGTCCATCGCGTAAAAACGCCCGCCGATGGTGGCGATATCCAGCCCCGCTTCCTGCACGGCTTTTATGTACTTTGGCGCTGATTTGGGATCAACGTCGCGCCCATCGGTGATCAGGTGCATAAACACTTCTTTGTTTTCAAACAGCTTGCCAAGACCTATGAGGTGGTTGATGTGTGAGTGCACTCCGCCGTCGCTGAGCAGACCCACAATATGCACGCGGCTACCTGTCACAGCAGCCAGTGCTTCGTTTTTAGCCAGTGAACCGTCCTCAAGGGCCATGGAAATCTTGACCAGATCCTGATACAGCACACGGCCGCTGCCGATGCTCATGTGGCCTACTTCACTGTTACCCATCTGCCCCTCGGGCAGCCCCACATGCTTGCCGTGGGTTTTGATCATGCCGTAAGGGGTCGTTTGAAAAAGAGTGTCATACGCAGGCGTTTTTGCCTTTTCAAACGCGTTGCACGGGCTGCCCGGTTTGCAGCCGATCCCGTCAGTTATTATTAAAATCGTTTTTTGTGGCATATAGATAAACCTATTCTTTTTTTTAATCATTAGTGTAGTAAAATGTAGCTTTTAACTTCATTAGGACAAAGTCATATATGCTTTATTGGTTTTACAGACATTTAGATATCAACATTTTTCAATATATTACGATCAGAGCCGGAATCGCGTTTTTTATCGCGTTTGTACTGGCGCTGTATCTCATCCCGCTGTATAAAAAATGGGCCAAACGCAAAAAAGCCAACCAGCCCATCAACAAATACGTCCCCGCCCACCAAAGCAAATGCGACACCCCGACCATGGGCGGAGCGGTTTTTATCGGGGCGGCTTTGGTCGCGGTGGTGCTGACTGCAAAGCTTAACAACTACTTTATCATCGGCGCGCTCATTACCGTAGGCGGTACGGCGCTTGTGGGCTTTAAAGACGATTTTGCCAAGGTCGTTTCCAAAAACAACCTCTCCGGTCTCAGCGCCAAATCCAAGCTTGTTTTACAGCTGATCGTGGCTTTTGTATCCAGCGCGTATCTGCTTTTTTACGCGGGCTTTTCGACTGATTTGTACGTTCCCTTTTATAAATACGCCGTGGTGGATATGGGTGTACTCGCGCTGGTGTTTTGGATGCTGGTGATCGTGGCCGCGTCCAACGCGGTCAACCTCACAGACGGTCTGGACGGGCTGGCGACGGTGCCTTCCATCCTGTCCATCGCCACGCTTGGTATTATCGTCTACATCACCGGGCACGCGATTTTGAGCAACTACCTGCTGATGCCAAATATCACCGGCGTAGGCGAAGTTTCCATCTTTGCGGCTGCGATGGCGGGCAGTCTGCTGGCGTTTTTGTGGTATAACTGCCATCCGGCCGAACTGTTCATGGGCGACACCGGAAGCCTCTCAATCGGCGCGTTTTTAGGCTATATGGCCGTGATTGGCAAGAGTGAAATTTTGCTCATTCTTATCGGTTTTATCTTTGTGATTGAAACCATCAGCGTGATCTTGCAGGTGGGCAGCTACCGTTTTCGCAAAAAGCGGGTCTTTTTAAAAGCCCCGATCCACCACCATTTTGAGGAAAAAAAATGGGCGGAAAACAAGATTATCGTGCGCTTTTGGATCGTTGCGCTTATTACCAACGCTCTGGCGCTGATTACGCTTAAGATTCGCTGATGACACTGTTTGGACACGGAAAGACCACCAAAGCCATCGCGCGGCGTTTTGGCGGTTGCGCGATCTTTGATGACGGTATCACCGAGATCACAACCGATGAATACGGCAACAGGTTGTATCCAGGCAGCGCTTTTGATCCGGCCAAAAGCAGGCTTGAAATCACCAGCCCGGGCATTGCCCCGAGCCATCCTTTGATACAAAGCGCGCGCAACCTGCAAAGCGAATACGACCTCTTTACTGACTCCATGCCAAGAAGCATCTGGATCAGCGGCAGCAACGGCAAAACCACCGCCACAAACATGACCGCCCATCTTTTGCAAAACGCCCAGGCCGGGGGCAACGTGGGCCTGCCACTTGCGGATATGGATGAAAAAAGTGATCTGTGGGTACTTGAAAGCAGCTCATTTACCCTGCACTACACCAAATACGCCAAACCCGATCTTTATCTGCTGCTTCCCATCACGCCCGATCACCTCAGCTGGCACGGCAGTATGCAAGCGTATGAAGCAGCCAAGCTCAGCCCGCTAAAGCGGATGCAAGAAGGCGAACTGGCTCTGCTTCCCAGAAAATACGCAAGCGTTGAGACTGAAGCGTTTGTCGTAACTTATGAGGGGCCACAGGATTTGGCCCGCTATTTTGGCATTGATTTAAAAAGAATAGATTTTAAAGGCGGGTTTTTACTGGATGCGCTGTTTGCGCTTATCACCCAGAAGGTCCTTTTTGACCGGCTGGATTATGATCGTATCAACACCTTTGTACTGGACGCTCACCGCCAGGAAAAGCTATGGGATGCCAAGGGCAGGCTTTGGGTCAATGACAGCAAAGCCACCAACGTTGAAGCCGCCATCAGCGCCGTGGAAACCTTTGGGAACAAAAAGCTTTTGCTGATCCTTGGCGGAGAGGATAAAGGCGCGGATATGGAGCCTTTGGTGCAGATGCTGCCAAAAACGGCGCGTCTTTTTGCTATCGGCAAAAACAGCGGCAAGATAAAGGCGCTGGCTGCAAAGGCACGTATCCCGTGTGAAAAGTCACAGACGCTTAAAGCCGCGATCAAAGCAGTCGATACCGGACACGACAAAGACAGCGTCGCCCTGCTCTCTCCGGCCGCGGCGAGTTTTGACCAGTTTGAGAATTTTGAG
>JBNJFE010000046.1:4795-12370 GCA_051746505.1 Campylobacterota bacterium | reverse complement strand
CCTGGTACAAAAAAACTTTGTTGATGACAAAGTGCTGCATCAGCGGCTTTTTGAGCGTGATTTTCATAACCCCGTGGGCCTTGCCGCGGGATTTGACAAAGACGGGGATTTTTTTAAAGCGCTTTTAGCCCTTGGCTTTGGCTATACCGAGATCGGTACCGTCACGCCAAAGCCTCAGCGGGGCAATCCAAAGCCCAGACTTTTTCGCCTGATAGAAGAAAAATCGCTGCAAAACGCGATGGGGTTTAACAACAGGGGCAGTTACCATATGAGTAAAAACCTGCAAAAACACTATCCTTTTTCCACCCCCGTGGGGATCAATATCGGTAAGAATAAAACCACTGAAGAATCTGATTCGCTGGGTGATTATGAAACGCTTTTCAAAGCTTTCAGCACGGTAGGCGATTACCACGTGGTCAATATTTCAAGCCCCAACACCCCGGGCCTGCGCGATCTGCAAAACGAACAGTTTATCAAAGCCCTTTTCAAAGTGGCCAAAGAGTGCACCGACCGGCCCGTACTGCTCAAACTCGCGCCGGATATGGAGCCTTCAGATGCCGTAGAACTTGCAAATACGGCTGTTGAGGCAGGCGCGGCGGGCATCATCGCGACCAATACGACAATCGATTACAGCCTCACCAAAAACGCCAAAGACACAGGCGGCATCAGCGGCGCACTGCTGAAAGACAAAAGTTATGAACTTTTTTACGCCCTTGGCAAGGCGCTGCACGGCAAGACGACGCTGATAAGCGCAGGGGGTATCGACAGCGGCGAAGAAGCCTACAGGCGCATCAAAGCGGGCGCCAGCCTGGTGCAGGTGTATTCGGCTTTGGTGTATGAAGGCCCGGGCCTTGTAAGACGGATCAACCGGGAGTTAATCCAACTTCTTAAACAAGACGGTTATGAAAGCATCAGCCAGGCAATAGGAGCTGATCTTTAGGAGTTTGTTATGATACGAAACTTTTTATTATTTTTATTTTTGGCAGGAGCAGCAATGGCAAGTACGCTACCACAACACTACGTCCAGAAACTGGACAACGGATTGGAAGTTGTCGCGATTCCGATGAAAAACGGCAGCGACGTGATCACGACCGATGTTTTTTATAAAGTCGGCAGCCGCGATGAGGTGATGGGCAAAACAGGCATCGCCCATATGCTTGAACATCTTAATTTTAAATCCACGGATAACCTTGAGGCCGGCGAGTTTGACGAGATCGTTAAAGGCTTTGGCGGGGTCAACAACGCCGCGACAAGCTTTGATTATACGCACTACTTTATCAAAAGTTCCAATAAAAATATCGACAAATCCCTTGACCTGTTTGCCGAACTGATGCAAAATCTTAATCTCAAAGATGAAGAGTTTCAGCCAGAAAGAGACGTCGTGGCCGAAGAGCGGCGCTGGCGAACGGACAATAACCCCATCGGGTACCTGTATTTTCGGCTGTTTAACCATGTCTACAGCCTGCATCCCTACCACTGGACGCCCATTGGCTTTATGGATGATATCCAAAAATGGACTATCGATGATATCAGAGGCTTTCACGAAAAATATTATCAGCCACAAAACGCCGTTATCGTCGTAGCCGGCGATATCGACAAAGAGATCGTTTTTGACAAGGCTGAGAAGCATTTCGGCGCTATCAAAAACAGCGGGACCATTCAGCGCAGGGAGTACGTGGAACCCGATTACGAAGAAGAGCAAACGCTTACGGTGTATAAAGAAACCGACGCGCAGGTGCTTGCTATGGCGTATAATATCCCAAACTTTGCTCATGAAGACCAGGTGGCGCTTTCGATCTTAAGTGAACTTTTAAGCGGGGGAAAAAGCAGCCGGCTGCATGAACGCATCGTCAACGAAAAGCGCCTGGCCAATCAGGTGGCAGCGTTTAACATGGAGTTAAAAGACCCCGGCGTATTTTTGTTTATGGCCATGTGCAACCCCGGCGTAGAGGCAACAGAAGTCAAAGAACAGATTCAAAAAGAGTTAGAACGTATCAAAAACGCAAAAATCAGCGATGAAGAGATCGAAAAGGTCAAAGTCGCGACAAAAGCGGATTTTGTTTTTAACCTCGAAGATTCCAGCAGTGTCGCTGATGTGTTTGGCAGCTACTACGTCAGAGGCGATATCGATCCGCTGCTGGAGTATGAAGAGGCGGTGCAAAGCATTGACAAAAAGACGCTGCAGGAAGCGGCGAAGAAATATTTCAAATACCCCGTTACCGCTATCTTGAAAAACCCGCAGCCTTAAGTTTTCTGTAGCCGCGTCGGCTGATGCGCTGCAGGGGAAACTTGTAGCGCCAAAAGACGTAATGCTTGATCAAATGCCCTAAAAAGCCTCCCAGAAACACTTTGCCGTACAGATCACACGCCGCGTAGCGGCCGCCAAGGGCAACAAGGGTGCCTTCGATAAAGGGTTTGCACTCACAGAGTTGTTCTTCATTGATTGAGGCTAAGATATTTTTGGCAGCGATGATACCGCTTTCTCGTGCTACGGTGACGTTTGGCGGCATCTGCTGATCGTTTTCATCCTTGATAACGCACGCGTCCCCGGCGGCAAAAACTTCTCCAACGCCCGGAACTTTCTGGTACCGGTCTACGTAAAGCTGCCCGAGACTGTTTTTTTCTACCTTCAGTTTCGAAGTGAGGTTGGCCGCTTCGATCCCGCCTGCGAAAATGAGGAAAGAATAGGGGAGTTTCGCGCCGTTGTCCAGATGCACGTACTCTTTGTCGCTGCCGCTCATTCTTGCGCCGCTAATCGTGTTGACGCCAAGGGCATTCAGCCGCTTTTGACTGCGGGCAACCAATCTTTGATCTTGGTGTTTTAAAATAGGACCGGATCCGCTGATAAGCGTAATCTTCATGCTTTCACAGGCAAACAGTCCGCCCCGCAAAAACTTTTTGGCAAAATGCGCCATCTCCGCGGCAACTTCCACGCCCGAAAGCCCGCCTCCGGCAACGACGATGTGGCTTGGTTCGCACTTTTTGCACTCCTGCTCGATCCGTTTGAAAATACTTTGTTCAAAATCCTGCTTAAACTCCAGAGCTTTGTGCAGTTTTTTTAAATCATCACTGTTGTTAAGGCCTTCTATTGTTTTGGGAAATGCCGTTCGCGCACCTATCCCCAGCAGCAGGTAGTCATACTGGATGCTGCCTTCGTCAGTCGTTTCCAGTGTTTTTGCCGCAAAATCTATATCTGTAACCCTGGCGTTAAGAAAGGCCAAATGGTCGTGGTCAAACCCCGCGCACAGGGTGGATAGGTCGATGGTGACATCGCTGAGGTCTGTTTTATTGGCGATAAAGTCATAGACTTCTGGCTGCATGTTGTGGTAAGAGTGCTTGTCTATAAGCGTGATCTTTATATCTTTGTGCCCGGCTAATTCTCTCAGGGCGTAGATACCTGCGTATCCGCCTCCAAGAATAACGACGTGTTTCACGGTAATCCCCTTATTTTTGGTGGCCTTTCAGCGCGATATTGGCGTTTAAATAACGCTTGTCTTTGGTGACCTCTTTTTCAGTGAGCTTTTCAAGCCATTGCGGGATTTGGAGTTTTTTGATATCTTCGCTTTTTTTATACTCGATTTCGGCGACTTTGAAATTAACCGGCGAGACAAAGACATCGACGACGATCTCTTTAAACTCGTTGGTTTCAAATTTATAACGTGTTTTTTCAATCACGCCTAAAGAATCCGGCAGCAGTCTTTCAAACTCATCTTTGTCGATATACTTTTCCTCTTCTTCGCGCTGCAGGGGGTCGCTGCCTGTCTTGATCGTCATGACGTAGCGGTCGTTTTCTTTGCGAACACGCTTGGTGTAATCCTCCCGGACTTCGATATATGCCTGGATAATATCGATTTTGTTATACTTTAAGTTGCTAAATTGTAAAATGGTTACAATGTCGCAATCTTTTAGCAGAAATTTGCGTTCGATTTCTAAATTGTGCATCCCGTGCCCTTTGTTAATAAGCTGTATCGTATCTTTAACCAAAAATGATACCAAAAAGATTTGAAAAAACATTTAGGAGTCACCATGGCTTTTTCGCTCGATCCCAAAAAACACGCACAGCATCGGATTAAAAAGATTTATAAATCCCAGATGCAAAAGATGGTAGAAGAAAGTTATGCCAAAGATATCAGCTACGCCAAGGCGGTGCACCAGATCCGCAAGCGCTGTAAAAAGATGCGGGGCGTACTGCGGCTGATACGTTATGATCTCAAACACCCCGAGTTGTACAAAGAACAAAACGAGTTTTTCAAGCAGACGGCAAAACTGCTGGGCCAGACCAGGGATCAAAAGGTGCTGGCTGATACCTACGGCAAACTGGTGCGCAAATACCGCCTGGACGTGGCCGATTTTGGTTTGTTGGAACAGATCATACAAGATCTCAAACAAGATATCAGTGCCACGCAGTATGAACAGCTGCTGCAGGAAGTGCGGCAGAAAATAGAGCAAAACTTTGACGTCCTGTCACGGCTGCAGCTGCAAAAAGGCGGGGCCGATACGGTACGTACAGGGGTGAAAAAGAGTTACAAAAAGGCTAAAAAACGCTACGGAGAAGCTTTTTTGCGACCAACTCAGGATAATTTTCATGAATGGAGAAAATGGGTTAAGTACCATATGTTTCACCTGCAGATGCTGCAAAAAAGCAGCGGATGTATGCTGGATCTGCGCCACAGGGAGTTGAAAGAATTAGGCGACATACTGGGTGATGAACACGATCTCAGCGTTTTTGAAACCTTTTTACACGGACAAAATATTTCGCACCAGCAGGAACTGCAGGCGATCATTTACAAAGAACAAACCTATCTGCGCGCCCGGGCCAAAAAGATAGCCAAGCCGCTGTTTTGCGCCAAGCCCAAGGTGTACGCCAAAGCCATTCTTGAATTAAGCGAGCTTTAGCTCTGGGGAATAAGGGGAAATTCGACCCAGCTGGTGCCTTCTTTGGAGGTCAGAATGAAGTTGGTGTTTTTTGCCAGCAGTTTGGTTTCCTCATCCAGCCTGCACCCCTTGGCCTCCAGACTGATACAGCAGACTTGGTATTTTTTCTCCCCGATCTTGATAAACTCGCCCAGTTTTAAAAATGAGCGCACTTTGATGCATGGGACATGTTTGTAACTTTCAAGCAGGGCGTTAAAAAGCTTTAAAAAATGATCGATATTGAGCTTTGTTTCGGGAATGGTTAAGTCGTACTCTTCTACAAGTTTTATGTCGCTTCCGTGCAATACGGTGTTTTTGGATAACTCTATCATCGTATACAGGTTCACCGGCCTGTACTTTTCATCGATGGTGATATGGTTGGTGTCCACGGTTTTTTTATACAGCTTGATACCAAGATACTTTTCATCCACATAGCCCACCAAGATAGCGTAGTAACTTTCTTTAAAATCCAGATCGATAAAAGTGCGTTTAAAACCAAAGCTTTGGGGCGCGTTTTGCAGTGCGAGGTCGTAAATCTTTTTATACGAAACAAACGAGAGCAGAAAATCAGCTTTTTTATTGTATTTTTGCACACCCCCGCTGCTGTTAAAAAGAATAAAGGGGTCCAGGTCGTTTTCAATGAGTTCTTCGTAAAATTTCAGCATCTACAGCTCCAATCCGTGTTCGGCGATCTTTTTTCGCAGCGTTACGCGGTTGATATTTAAGCGTTTGGCCATTTGCAGCTGGCTTTTAAAGCGTGTTTTGGCCGCTTTTAAAAGCGCGATATCAAAGATAGCCAGCAGCTGGCGGTAATCGTTTTCTTCTTGCAAGTTTTTTTCAAAAAAGTGCTCCATTACATCCATGAGTTTGTCTTTGTCCAGATTGTTAAAAAGCAGGCTTTTATAAATCGATTCTTTGAGACTGATCGCGTTTTGGCTCAGGTCGCACTGGATATCGTCGCGGTCAATATCATCGGTGAAAAAAAACGTATCCCTGGCATCTTTTAAAAAGATTTCTTTGAGTTTGTCTGCGTCTTCGGGTCTGTTTTCAAGGGTAGAAAGTTCGATTTTGACCAAAAATTTCTCCAGGTAGCTGCTGTTGAAACTGTTGGCCGTGGCAACAACCTTGATATCATACTCGCCGATAGCGTCTAAAAACTGGGTGGCGTTGCTCAAACGCTCTAAATTATACAAGATCACTTCGCCAAATTCACCCGGATCGATCTTCTGGTCTTTGTATAAGCGGTAAAAGTTTGTCGCCTCGTATGCTCTGCACTCTTTACACACTACCTTGGCTAGCAGCTTTTTACCCACGCCCAGCGGTCCGGTGATGAGCACGTTTACAGGCATTGACGCTGCGATGTTGGCCATATGCAGCGCTTTTTTGGCTTCCTCGGAGTATGCGATGAACTCTTTCATTGCTTTCCTTGTATATTTTATATCCATAATCATATATTCTTTTGCATAAAAAGTCAATTTAGCTTTTTTGCGTATGCCTGGTCAGGTAGATAAACACCGCCAGTGAAATAATGATAAGCGAAACCCCGGTGATCAGATACAGCGCGTTGATCATATTGGTAAAATCATCAATGGCGATTTTAAATACCACCATCAGCGATTCGATCGAAAGCGCGATAATAATACTGATGAGAAACTTGGTCAGCACCTTGACTTCCAACGCCCGTTTTTTGGAGTAGCTTTTAAAAAACACTTCCTGTTCCAAAATCGTCTTGGCCAGGTCAAAGATTGCCAGCCCAAGGGTCAGGGCGACAATGGGTTTAAAAATGGTATCTAAGTCAAACTGCAGTTTAAACAGAAAGTTGATCACAAAATCCACTGCCGCGTACCCGATGATAAAAACGGAAAAAAGCCCCATGATAACACCTGTGATCAGGTAAAAAAACTTTGTCATTCTGTTAAGACGGTCATTAAGTTCGATCAGTCCAAGCCGCTGCAGCAGTTTGCTAAGATCAAAATCCAAAAGCAGCAGATGGTCTTTTTCTTTTTTTATCAGCGTAATACAATTGTTGCCCGTTGCCGTGGAGATATAGGGCTTGGTAATAGCAATCTCGTCGTTGTCAAATTCCGTTTTGTCCAAAAGATAGCTTCTGTCCCTGTCCAGGGCATGGCTGTCTGTTTTACCGGCGTAGATATTGGGACTGGTCTGTTTGAGTGTTTTTTTATCCAGTATGTAGATCAATTCCAGGGATTTGAAGTGTTTAAACAGGTTGCCGAATTTCTCCAGCGCAAACGCGTCGACTTCGCCGCTGTTGTGCAGCGTTTCTACTAAAAACGTTTTAATCTCTTCTTTGTGTTCATTGTAAATCTCTATAAATTCCCGCATCGGTGCTCCTTTGTTTTGTCATACATTATTATACATATTGCTGTATACATATTGAAATCATCATTGTATAAAAAGTATACATAAAGAGTGTATAAAAGCATGGGGATATTGTCTATAATTGGGATGTAAAAACAAAAAAGGAGCGAAAATGGAAACGTTTTCTGATGTGGGGTATATCCTCGACGGGTTTTTAATGGTGATCGCAGGTATCCTGGTTATGTGGATGGCTGCCGGTTTTGCTATGCTTGAAGCTGGTTTAACAAGAACAAAAAACAATGTGGTTATTTTGACAAAAAATATTTCATTGTTTGCGATCGC
>JBNJFE010000046.1:0-4695 GCA_051746505.1 Campylobacterota bacterium | reverse complement strand
GTGCGTCCGATTCCCGGTTCCAGTATGCCTTTGGCAACCCTTGGTACCTTTATCCTGTGGATGGGATGGTTTGGTTTCAACGGCGGTTCGCAGTTAGCTCTTAGCAGTCAGGCTGATATCGACGCGGTCGGTATGGTTGTGGCTTCAACCAATATGGCAGCAGCCGTGGGTGCGGTAACGGCAGCGGTGGCAACACAGCTGATTTATAAGAAAGTGGATCTTACCTTTGTCCTCAACGGCGCTCTTGCCGGTCTGGTTTCAGTAACGGCGGCACCTGATAGCGGTATGTGGTATGCAACCATCGTCGGTTTTGTCGGTGCATTGCTGGTTGTTTTTGCGGTGCCTTTGTTTGACAAGTTCAAAATCGACGATCCCGTCGGCGCGCTTTCGGTGCACCTGGTTGCCGGTATCTGGGGTACGCTGGCAGTGGGTATCTTTACGGGTACGGCAACCTTTTTCGATCAGCTAAAAGGTGTGGTCGTAATCGGTATCTTTGTTTTTGTGGCATCCTTTATCGTCTGGTTTATTCTGGACAAAACTATGGGGCTTCGAATCAGCGAAGAAGAAGAGGTTGACGGCGAAGATATCCATGAAACGGGTCTGGAAGCCTACCCAGAATTCAAACGAAACTAAGAAAGGAATACAGCTATGAAAAAAATAGAAGCAGTAATCAAACCCTTTAAACTCGAAGACGTCAAAGACGCGCTTTTGGAACTGGGGGTGACGGGCATGACCGTCACCGACGTCAAAGGCCACGGCAGACAGCAGGGCCACAGCGAACTCTACAGGGGCGCGGAATACGTGGTTGACTTTCTGCCCAAGCTTAAAGTCGAAGTCATCGTTGATGACTCTATCACTGACGAGGTCGTAAAAACCCTCGTTTCATCTGCTAGAACCGGTAAGATCGGTGACGGCAAAATATTTGTCACCGCTTTGGAAAACATCGTCCGTATCCGAACGGGCGAAGAGGGCAGCGAAGCGATGTAAGTCAGCTTTTTTGTTTGTAAAGAACAATCAACACTCCTCCTAGAATAACGGGCACGACCCCCAGCATCTGTGCGGGGGTCGGAACTTCATGTAACAGAAAATACGCAAATCCCATCGTATACACAGGGCCCAAAGCCGTCATCGCGCCGGCTTTGGTAACGCTGATGCGGTGGATTGCCTCAATCCAAAAAATCTTTGACAGACCAAGCAGCAAAAAGCCGTTGATAAACAGCAGCCATAAAACAGCGGATATATCGTTCAAATCCGGTGCGCTGTCAAGCCAGAAGGCCAGGGCAAACAGCAGCGGAATGGATAGCAGCGTACGGACAAAAAGCAGGCTGTGGGCGCCGACGTTACGGCGGGTTCTTTGCTGATAGTAGTTGGCAACAGGCGCGACCATCGCCGCCATCAGTACCAAAATATCACCCTTGTTCAGATCAAGGCCTTTGGCTTTTGTCAGGATAATAACGGCTCCGCCGGCCATCAAAAACGCGCCCAGTATCTGCAGCCGGGTAATAGGTTCTTTTTTCAAAACGTTAAAAAACAAAAACGAAAACAGAATCTGCAAAAACAAAATCACCGCGCCGTTGGTGGCGGTGGTGTGTTCAAGCCCTAAAAACAGAAATATATACAGCAGCATGATAAAAAGCGAGGAAAGCAGGATATCTTTGCGCGCTTTTTTGATAAAGAGTTCATGCCACTTTTTTTTCAGTGTCAGAGTAAGCGCAAAAAAGATCAAAGCAAACACAGAACTTATGCTTAATGAAAAGATCGGACTGAGATGCTTGATAGTCATGATCGTGACAATGGGGAAGAAGCTCCATAAAAAGGTTTCGGCCAGAATATAAGCTTCGCCCCGCCGCTGCGTGGAAAGTGTGGACACGTCGTTCCTTTTTGGCGCAATTATACCACACTGCCTTTATCGGCTTTTACCCGGTCTTTGCCCGCGTGTTTTGCCTCATACAAAAGACTGTCCACGCGCTGAAAAATCCTGTCTTCATCATCGCCTGGCTGCACCTGCGTCACCCCCAGGCTGACCGTGATCTGTTTATCTTTGATCGTATGCAGCTGCCCGGCAATGTTTTTTCTGATCTTTTGGGCCGTTTTTTTTGCCTCCTCAAGCGGCGTTTTGGCAAGTAAAATGATAAACTCCTCCCCGCCGATGCGGAATAAAAAGTCAGTTGTGCGAATGCTTTTTTGCACCATCGCACTCATCTGTTTGAGTACGTCATCACCTACCTTGTGGCCGTAGGTGTCGTTGATCTTTTTGAAATTATCGATATCGTACATGATAACAGAGAAGATATCGCCGTAGCGGTTATGGGCATAGAGCAGTTCATGGATGCGTTTATTATACGATTTTCGGTTGTTCAGACCGGTAAGTTCATCGATATAGCGCTGGTTGGCGATGCGCTTTTGGGCCAGCCGCAGCTGGGTATTGTCGCGGCTGACGCCAAGAACGCCGATATGCTTGCGATCATAAGCAAAGGGCATGATGCTGGTTTGGATATACACATTTTGTCTTGCGGGGAAGGAAACCCAGTCACCCCGCAGCCTGCTGTGTCTGTTTTGTAAAATCTCCTCATCGATCGATCTGATCAGATCGGCTAAATCTTTATCAAAAATTTCGTAATCGGTTTTGCCGATGATCTGGCCGGCACTTTTGTCTGCGTACTCGCAAAATGTTTTATTGCATCCGATGTAGCGCAGGTTTTCATCTTTGTAAAAGATGAGGTCACTGATACTGTCCATGACCGACTCCAGGCGCCGCTTGTAGATATTGATCGTTTCATACTGGTGTTGTAACTGTTTTGTTTTATCATCTACCTGGGCCTGCAGGTTGGCCGTGGTGTGCACCCAGCGCCGTTTGATACCCGTAATCAGGATAAAGACCACCAGCATACCAAAAGCAACCAGCGCAAACACGCTAATAATAAAAATCTCTTTATACGTAAGCGCGATCCTGACATCTTCAAACCACTTCTGGCGCAGCATATTGAGTTCGCCTTCCAGCTGCATCTGCGTGATCGCGTCATCAAAAAGGGGCAGCAGCTCAAAATGCTCGTTTGCGATACCCACGCCCCGCCTGCCGCTTGTGAGCGTAAATGAGGTGTAATTACGCGTATTGAGCCCCAGTCGGGCGATAGTCGTCTCTCCCAGCTTTTTTGGATGGGCGACCATGTCGATTTTGCCTTCGCGCAGGTCCAAAAGGGCTTGTTTGATATTTGGGTATGCAACCTTTTGCGACACGAGTGAGGAGGGGATGATCTCGGCACAGGGATAGCGGTTGATCACGGCAAGCGAGCGGTTTTGCAGATCGTTTTTTTGTTCTATGTCAAAGCGGTTTTTGTTATAAAAAAGATCGATTTGGCAACTGTCTGTTGGCTGGGTATAGACCATGAGGTTTTTGTTTTTAGGCCCGATCGCGCTGTTTGGCATGATGTCGGCACGGCCTTGTTCAATCATAGCATAAGCGGTTTTGATATCTTCGGCGCGTACAAAGCGGTAATCGATACCGGTTTTTTGGGCGATTGATTCAAAAACTTCGACTCCGTAGCCCGCAGGCTCGCCCTCGTGATAAAAGTAATAGGGCGCAAGGTCGGAGACGACAATCACGTTGTACACCTTCTTGTCTGTATCCTGGGCAAAAAAAACATTGGTAAAAAGCCAGAAAAGCAAAACTGTTTTTTTCATAATAAGGTATTATATCCAAAAGGTATAGCTGAAAATATTATACGTATCTTTGCGGCTCAGCGCGTAATCGATCCCGTATTTTTGACAAATCTTTTTGACCATATTCAGCCCAAGCCCCAAGCCCCTTTTGGCATGGTGTTCTCTGTAGTTTTGCTCAAAGATTCTGCTCTGGTTTTTAATCGGCGCTCCGACTGAGATAAAGCGCATCACGATAGCTTTATCATTTTTGTGCAGGGTGATCTTTATCGGCTGCTTGGGTCTGGCGTATTTGATAGCGTTTGCGATATTGTTATCGATGATACGTTCTAACTCTATGGGGTTGATCATGTAGCTGATCCCGGGTTGGATGTGCGTTTCAAAGCTTTTAAAATTGACCCTGGCAATGAGCGTAAAAAATTTGAGGCGCCCTTGCAGCATTGCGCTGATATCTACCATTGTGGGAGCGTACTCGATACTGTCGTAAGAGATGATATAAGAAAGGTCTTCATACGAATTGGTGAGCATATTGATTGAAGCGTTGATCTGGTCGATAAAGTTTTGTACCGACTCATCTTTCAAACTGTGAGCGATCATTTCACTGTTCATCATGATATTGGTCAGCGGCGTTCGGACCTGATGGACCGTATCGGCGATAAAGCGCTTGTTTTGTTCCAGCAGCTCTTTGTTTTTTCCAAGCTGGGTCTGCAGGTTCTCATACAGGTCGTTGTAGCTTCGTGCCAGAGTACCCAGTTCGTCTGTTTTGTCAAGCAGGTTTTTGTGTGTAATACGTTGATGGTTTTTCATTGCAAAAGAGATCTGTTGTGCGGGTTTTGTAAAATGAAAGCGAAGGAAGTAAAAAAGCATTGCTAAAAGCAAAAACACCGCAGTTATGGAGACTCCAAAAAGGATTTGAAAACGCTGCATCGTTTTTAGGTGGCGGCTGATATTGACCTTGACCTGCATGATGTAGTTGCCCGCATCCACCATAGAGTTTAAATCCTTTTTAAAAAGGGGCACATAATTTGTGATTATATG
>JBNJFE010000045.1:0-12469 GCA_051746505.1 Campylobacterota bacterium | reverse complement strand
TTGACCACCCCGTCACGGTCTAAAAACACCGCTTTTGTCACGATACCGCCTTGCCTGCGTAGTTGTTTATCGTAACATTATAACTTACAAAAACGAAAAAAATCTTTAATTTTGCTTCTTTTAAGATTGGCCTGTTATAATTGTGGTGAACTCTAAAATTTTACAAAGGGGAATACAGTATGAAAAAAGTTCTAATTGCTTCAGTAGTTGCAGGTGCTTTGACTTCAGGCTTTGCAGCCGGTCTTTCAGCCAAGCACGGATGTATCGCGTGCCACGGTCCAAACATGGAGAAAAAAGCTCCGCCGGTAACGCCTGAGACGGTTGTTGTTGCCGAAATGAGCAAAGAAGATATCGTAACTGCTCTTAAAGGGTACAAAGACGGTTCATACGGCAGAGCGACAAAAGGTATCATGCAAGGTCAAGCTGCAAGACTCAGCGAAGACGATATCAACGCTATTGCTGAAGAATACGGTCAGTAAATCATTTTTTCAAAGCGGTACAATGCCGCTTTGAAACAGCTTCTTTTCCCCCGCAACCAGTTTCAAACTCTTAATACGATATAATAAGTTTCTCAATAACTATTTTTACAGGATACGTTTATGCAAAATATCGATATGAACTCGCCCGAGTTTCAACAAGAGATGGAAAAAACCAAAAAATTTACCGACAAGGTCTGCAAACAGTTCAACTTTGCCTACAATCCCGAGCCAGAGATCAACGAAGGCGTCACTATGGGACTGGCCCGCAACAAGATGATATACGGCAAACGCTACTGCCCCTGTTTTATGGTCATCGGCCAGACGCCACAGGAGCGAAAAGAAGCAGATAACCGCATCTGTCCGTGCAAACCCGCCCTTGAAGAAGAGATCCCCCGTGATGGCAAATGCCACTGCGGCATCTTTTGCAGCCAGCAATACGCCAGGCTGCACGCCAGCGAAGACAGCGCCGAGGAAACCGCGCACACCCACAGCAGGGGTTTGACCCCGGATGAGGCCGATTTTTTGGTCCAAAAACCCCAGCTTGACGGCGACGAGATGCAGTCACTCATGGAAGCCAGAGACCTTGGGATGGTCGAGTTTGAACTCATCGACTGCAGAGAAGCCATGGAATACCACATGGCCCGCATCAAAGGCACCGACCGGCTGATTCCCACCAGCCAATTTTACAGCAAAATTGAAGAGATCAAACACCTCAAAGATAAACGCCTCATTATCTACTGCCACACCGGAAGCCGCAGCTACCAGGTCCAGCAGGCCATGGGATCGATGGGCTTTACCAAAGTGGGCAACCTGGCCCCGGGTATCATCGCATACCACGGCGAAATAGAAAAAGGGTAATCTATGCATGTGATCGATCTGTTTATCAAGCTGCTTGGATATGAATCCGTTACCCCCGATGACGCGGGAAGTCTGGATTTTATCAACGATTACCTGAAAGATTTTGAAGCCCTGTGGCTGAATAAAAACGGTGTAAAAAACCTTTTTTTGTATAAAAAGTTTGGTCAAGGCGGTCACCTCTGCTTTGCCGGACACGTCGACGTCGTTCCCGCTGGGGAGGGCTGGGACAGCGACCCTTTTACCCCCGTTATCGCCGGAGACTGTATACAGGCCCGCGGAAGCCAGGATATGAAAAGCGGCGTGGCAGCCTTTGTTCAGGCATGCAAAGAGGCGCAAAATTTTAACGGAACGCTTTCCATTTTGCTTACCAGCGATGAAGAGGGCGAAGCTGTAGACGGCACCAAATACGCGCTGCAGGTATTGCGCCGCAAAAACATGCTGCCGGATATGTGCGTGGTAGCAGAACCCACATGCGAAGAGTCTTTCGGCGATGCCATTAAGGTGGGAAGAAGAGGTTCTATCAACGGTGTCCTGGAAATAACGGGATTACAGGGCCACGCGGCTTACCCGCAAAAATCAGACAACCCGATCCACCGCTTTGGACCGGCACTGTCGGCGATGGCGGGGTATGACCTTGATGCGGGCGATGCGCACTTTGCTCCAAGCAAGTTTGTCGTAACCGATATCAGGTCGGGAATGGAAGTTACCAACGTGACGCCGGGCAGGCTGAAGATGATGTTTAATGTCAGAAACAATACCAAAACGACCAAAGAGGATGTGGAAAATTTTGTCATAAACAATTGTAATGATTTAAATTATTCGCTCAAATTATCACAGGGATCTTTTCCTTTTTATACCGATATTAACGCTAAAATAGTGCGATCTATGGTAAACTGTGTTACCGATATCACAAACAGGCAGCCAAAGCTTTCCACAGCAGGCGGGACAAGCGATGCGCGCTATATCGCCGCAGAAGGCATCGATGTCGTGGAGTTTGGCGTCATAAACGACCGCATCCACGCGCCCAATGAGCGCACCGGCATCGAGGAAGTCAAACGTCTGCATGAAGTCTTTGCGCGCCTGATACAAACCCTATAGGAGTTTCTATGCGCTTTATACTTGTTTTTATGCTCAGTCTGGGCGCCGCCCTTTCACTGCACGCCGATTCGCCCAAGTGGCACGATTCGCTGCAGGATTTGGAAAACAAACCCACCTTTGTCATGGTCGAAACCGATTACTGCCCCTGGTGCAAAAAGATGAAAGAAACCACGCTTCAAAAGCCCGAAGTGTTAGCAAAACTGCAGCATTTCAACAGTGTCAAAATGCGCAAAAGAGCGTGGAACAAAGAGGGCATCGCCCACGTACGCCTGGTTCCCGGGCTTGTGTTTTTAGACCAAAACGCACAGCTTGCGGCCAGATTCAACGGGTATAAAGACAGCGATGAATTCATTGAAATACTTGAGACGATACTGCAGGAGAACAGATCATGAAAAAGTTTATACTATTACTGCTGACAGGCAGCACACTGCTGTTTGCAAACAGTTTGCAGTGGCAAAATACCATGCCCGTAAAATCGGACAAGCCCCTGATGGTCTTTGTGGAAAAAAGCGGCTGCCCCTGGTGCCAAAAGATGAAAAATAATACGTTCAAAGATGACAAAGTCATCAACGCTTTACAAGCTTATACACCGGTGAGGATGAGTATCAAGCGCTGGAACCGGCTCGGATTTGAGCAGGTCAATTCCGTTCCCGCGATCTTTTTTTTCGACAGGGATAAAACACAGGTTCACAAAACATCGGGCTACTGGGAACCCATGGATTTTTTATTTGACATCAAAAAAGCGTCGCAGAAACTTGATCTAAAGGAGTAACCATGCTACGGGCCGCACTGCTGTTGATATTGCTCTTTTCCTTCTCGTCTGGCGCAAACAAGGTTGTTTTTTGTATCGACAATACCGATTACGTCTGGAAGCGTATTCAGCTGCAGCAGCTGGGTGATCGTTTTGCCCAAATCAAGCAGATCGATTTCAGCTATAAAAACGGCAAAGGCGATATCGCAAAGCAGGTTGACGATATCGAAAAATCGCTCGATCAGGGGGCAGATGCTCTTATTATCAGTCCCGTCAACGCAGCGATCACCGCGCCGGTGATTGAAAAAGCCTATGATGCCGGGGTCAAAATCATCTACGCCATCCGCGCAGCCGATACGGACCGTTTTCATACCTACATCCATCCCGATGACTATCAGATTGCCGCAGAGGCGGCCAGATATATTCTGCAACAGCTTAAAAACCCCAAAGCCGTCATGATCCAGGGACGGCTCGGGGCCAATACCGTCAAAAAAAGAAAAGAAGGGTTTGTCCATGAGTTTCAAAAACATGGCAGCGCTGAAATCACGGCGGTTAAAACCGGTAACTATACGCCTGATGGGGCACTGAAAGCGATGGATTCCATTATCGAAGAGGGAATTGAATTTAACGCCGTATACACCCACAACGACGCTATGCAGCAGGGGGTTCGCATCGCGCTGCAAAAACACGGCATCGATTTCAAAGATGTCGTTCTTGTGGGTATCGACTATATCAAAGAAGCAAGAGATGCCATCAAAGCCGGGCAGATGGATGCAACATTCACCTACCCCACCTGTGCCGATGATATCGTTCAAGCTACCTCCGCCCTGCTTGCAGGCAAAGAGGTCAAAAAAGATATCACTGTTGCCTCACAGCGTATTACCACCGAAAACGTAGACACGATAAAACCGCTGTTTTAAAGGATTTTTTTGCGTTTTAAAAGTATCAGGTACAAACTGTTTTTTCTCATATTTGCCACTGTTTTGCTGCTGGCCACCGCATTAATGCTGGTCATGACAAATGTGCTCAAAAACATTACGAAACAAAACTATTACGAATTTTCAAAACAGGAGTTTGTGCAGATTGAAAGCTTTATACAGCGGGTTGCCTCGGAGGTAAAAAACAGCACCGATATTATCGCCGCAGACACCGAGGTTATCCTTTCAGTCAATCTTATCGATAAATACGAAAAACGTTTTGATTATAAAAACGAAACCTTTAACGCCCAGAAAAAAAAGTTGACGGGGATACTTGAAAGATACGAAGACGTCGCGCTGAGTTCCTACGTAGCCCTTTTTAACTCAAAAAAACAGATGCTGAGTTTTGTCGCTGAGGATCAGGAGGGAATCGTGCGCTATGACGGGGGCAAGCCCGTTGTTCAGACACTTCAGGGAGGCAACTACACCCCGCCTTTTGATACCGATATCCTAACGCGCAAAGCCGGTGAAATCTTTTTTACAAACGGCAAAAACCTTTATCTCAACTATATCAGAAAGATCAATAATGATGATACGCATGTGGGGTACGTGCTAAGCAGCGTCAAACTGGACCAACTCGTCTTTGAATCCCTTAAAGATGAAAACTTCTGCCTGCTGCTGCAAACGCCGGAGGCAACCTTCCAAAGCCAAAAAACGTGCCAGATTCCAAGTTCTAAAACGCTGCAGTCGATGGATGCGGATGAGCTTATCGCGACCCTGGAAGATGAACAACACTTCATCTACCGCTACAACAGTTCGCTGGGAGAGCTGGGGCTTGTTTATATCGCTTCCAAGCAAAATTATCACGCAACGCTGACTTCACTGCAAAAGCAGCTTTTTGTCATTATTTTACTCATCACGCTCGCAGTGGCGCTTATAACCTATATCTTTACCAAAAAAATCTTTCTTGATCCCTTCAAGCGCTTTTATGAAGGGTTCCAACAGTTGCAAAAAGGCAATTACGAGCATGAAATCACCGTCGAAAGCGATGACGAGATCAAACATTTGGCCCAGGCGTTTAACGATATGAGCCGCCGCATCTACAAAAGCGACGCCGAAAAAACCCAGAACTACGAAGAAGTGATCTTAGCCATGGTCGACATCATCGAACAGCGCGATACCTATACCGCCGGTCACAGCAAACGGGTAGCGCACTACTGCAAGCTTATCGCCCAGACGATGGGACTTGAACCCCACACCGTGGCAAAGCTGTACAAAGCCGCGATGCTGCACGATATCGGTAAGGTCCAAACACCTGACAGTATCCTGCTCAAACCCGCCAAACTCTCCAGTCTTGAATACACCCTGATCAAAGAACACGTCAGTGTCAGCGACGATATCCTGGACAAGCTGACCATGTATAAAGATTTGGCAAAAATCGTCAAATACCACCACGAACGCTTTGACGGAAAAGGGTATCCCTTTGGCAAAAAGGGAAAAGATATTCCGCTTCTGTCGCGCATCATGATCGTAGCTGACGCGTTTGACGCGATGACGACTAATCGTATCTACAAACCCAGACTGTCGCTGCAAGAAGCGCTGCGGGAGTTGGAAAACAACAGCGGCACGCAGTTTGACCCCGATATCGTCGCCCACGCCAAAGAAGCGCTCAAGGATGTCACCCTGCCCAAAACGGGCGACCAGCTGCCCCACAGCGCGGTTGAGCGTGAACGTTTTGCGTACTTTTTCAAAGATAAGCTGACCCACGCGTACAATATCGATTATTTAAATACCGTGCTCAATAAAGAAGAGGTAAAAGAGGAGCTTGCCTACCTGGTGCGGATGAAAAACTTTACCGTCTATAACAAAACGTACGGCTGGCAGGCAGGTGACAGGTACTTGATCGCGTTTGTCGATTTTATCAAGAAGCACTATCCCAAAGCGATGATATTCAGGGTTCAAGGCGATGATTTTGTTATCGTCAGCCACAATTTAGATGCTGACTTTGTTCAAGCGTTTGCCGGCGAAACGATCGAAATTGAAGTGCGCTCTATCTCTTTACGCAATATCGATTCGTTTGAAACCCTGATCGCAAAGCTAAATGAGTAGCAGTTTTACGCTTTGACCGCGCGCAACCTGCGTGGTGGCTTCATCAAGCACCAAAAGCCCGTGACCTGTTTTCAGATTGGTCAAATCAGCACTGGAGCCAAATTTCTTGCCTGAAAAATCCGCGTGCAGTGTTCCTTCTTTATTGGTGACATTCACGGCAAAAAACGCCGTTTTGCCCGCTGGCTTGTGAAAATCCTCATCCAAAATACCTTCTACGGGGGCAAGCGCATATGGCCTAGAGGCAAATTTTGCCAGCAGCGCGGGAAGATACAAATGCGCCGTCACCGCCGCGGAATACGCAAAACCGGGCAGGGCTAAAATCAGTTTATTATCTTTTTGGGCCAGCAGCAGGTGCTGGCCGGGTTTTATACGCACCCCGTGAAACAAAACCCTCGCCCCAAGCCGCTCAATCACGTCCCTGGTAAAGTCATAATCACCCACGCTCACGCCGCCGGTGGTTATGACGATATCACTGCTTTTGAGACCTTCCTGCAGGGTTTGCAGCATGGAGGTTTTATCATCGGCAACCACGCCCAGCTGCACGCAGGATGCGCCCAGTTTTTTAGCCAAAACCTGCAGGGTTATATGGTTGGCGCTGCGGATCTGGGCATCGTTTTGGCGCGGCTGGGCGATATCTAAGATTTCGCTGCCGCTGCTGGCAACGGCGACTTTTGGAGGCGAATATACCGGCATGAACGCTTTATTCAAACTCGCCAGAACCGCCGCTTCGCTGAAGCCAAGCAGACTGCCTTTTTGGATCAACTCTTCCCCGGCGGCGTATGTTTCCCCTGTGCTGCGGCACGCAAACCCCCTGGCGACTTTTTGCTCTACCCGTATCCGGCCGCTGTTTTCTGTAATATTTTCCACAGGCACCAGCGTATCGCTGCCGCGGGGCATAAGCGCTCCGGTAAAGGTTTTGATACAGGTGCCCCTGCCTACGGTTTGTACGCTCCCGTCTCCGGCGGCATTGTCGCCAAGTACCTCCAAAGACGCATCCTGGTCTTCAAAGCGCATCGCGTATCCGTCCATTGCGGCGGTAGGAGCGGCGGGGTTGTCGTGATCGGCTTTGACCGATGCCGCGGCTACTGCTCCCTCAATATCACCGATCCATCTGTTCTCAATACCTGTAGCGGCGATATCAAGATCACTGATTATTTGCAACGAATCCGCAAAACCGATAAATTCTCTCATACCTTCCCTTTACCCGTACACTTTTTTGACGTTTTCTAATTTGCTTGTGGCATTGAGCAGCAGCATATCGGCCAGTATCACCGCAAGCATCGCTTCACACACGACGCTGCCCCTGATGCCGATACAGGGATCGTGACGCCCCTTGAGTTCGCAAGTTTGTTCCCGGCCCTGCGTATCTACGGTATGCATCGGTTTAAAAATCGAGGGCGTGGGTTTAAAATGCACCGTGATCTCAATATCCTGTCCGCTGCTGATACCCCCAAGCACGCCGCCGCTGTTATTGGAACAAAATCCTTCGCTGTTGATTTGATCATTGTTTTCATATCCGCTTTTTTTCGAAGCTTCTTCTCCCGCGCCCACTGAGACGGCTTTGACGCCGTTTAATCCAAGCATCGCTTCGCCTATGGCGCCGTCAAGTTTATGATACATCGGTTCGCCAAGGCCGGCAGGCACTCCGAAAGCTTTGATCCTGACCACAGAACCAAGCGAGTCGTGATCGCTTCTTGCCTGCACGATCGCATCTTTCTGCGCAGATTCCACGCGGGGATCAAGGGCGCGGATTTCGCTTTTGTGCGCGTTGGCAAAATCAAACTCCCCCGCTTCAACACTGCCCACATCCGCAACGCCGCCGATTACGCTGATATCAAATTCGCGCAAAAGCATCTTTGCCACAGCCCCCGCGGCCACTCGTGCGGCGCTCTCGCGCGCACTGCTTCGTCCGCCGCCCCTGTAGTCTCTGATGCCGTATTTGCGAAAATAGGTAAAATCCGCGTGGCCCGGGCGGAAGATATCTTTGATCGCATCATAATCTTTACTTTTCTGGTTGGTGTTAAACACCACCATCGCCAGCGGCGTTCCCGTGGCCCTGCCCTCAAAGACGCCGCTTAGGATTTCGACCCTGTCGCCCTCTTTTCTGGCCGTGGCGTATCTGCCGCCGGGTTTGCGCGCATCCATGCACGCCTGCAAAAACTCTTCATCGATTTTCAGCCCCGCAGGCACCCCTTCCAGTACGCAGCCAACGGCCCTGCCGTGGGATTCGCCAAAGGTGGCAAAGCTGAATTTTTCGCCAAACGCGTTAACCATGCATCTCCTTTAACTTTTCTATCGCGATCTTGGCCGCCTTTTGCTGGGCGTCTTTTTTACTTTTGCCCACAGCCTTGGCCAGGGGTCTGTCATGCAGACTGACCTGGACTTCAAACATCTTTTTGTGATCGGGGCCGCGGCTGCCGATCATTTCATACTCGGGCGTCACGCCCTCCAGCGACTGCGTCATCTCCTGCAGGGCGGTTTTGTAATCCTTTGACAGCGTTTCCAGATCGATTCTGGGATACGCTTCCTGCAAGATATCGATAACGATCTTTTCGACCGCTTTGAGCCCGCTTTCCAGATAGATCGCACCCATGACCGCTTCAAAAGCGTTTGACGTCAGTGAACTTTTTTTTCTACCGTCGTTGTTTTCTTCCGCATTTGATATAAAAAGAAATTCACCAAGACTTATCATCGCCGCCAGTTTGGCTAAACCCTGTTCGTTAACAATGGACGCTCTTGTCTTTGACAAAATCCCCTCATCGGAGTTTGGAAATTTTTTGTACAGGTATTCTGCTACGATCAGATCGATCACCGCGTCGCCTAAAAATTCCAGCCGCTCGTTGTTGTAGGGCCTTTTGTAACTTTTATGCGTCAGCGCTTCGGTTATAAGCGTCTGGTTTTCAAACCTGTAACCAAGCGCCTTTTCTAACTTTTCTAACACGTTTTCTCCTTTATCTTTTCTGCTTCACTCCTGGCCAGATCATCGCAGATTTCATTTTCTTCATGGCCGCTGTGGCCTTTGACCCAGTGCGCCTGTATCCTGTGGGGCTGTGCCGCCTGCAGGTAGCGTTTCCACAAATCGACGTTTTTCACCTTTTTGAAATCCTTGCGCACCCATCCGGCCAGCCATTTGTTGATGGCATTGACCACATACGAACTGTCGCTGTACAGATGCACGCTGCAGGGACGTCTAAGCATCTCCAGGCCCGCGATCACCGCCAGCAGTTCCATCCGGTTATTGGTCGTATCGTCCTCGCCGCCGCTATAGCGCTTTTCGTGGCCGCCGCTTTTTAAAATACCGCCGTATCCGCCGGGTCCGGGGTTGCCAAGGCTTGAACCGTCGGTAAAAAGAGTTACGCTATCCATCAGCTTAGACTGTCCTGTTTGATTTTTTCCGTGTGAACGACTTTCGTGATCACTTTGGCGCTGTTGATACTCAGACAGCCGGGGCAGCGTTCAAAGCTCAGCGGAAAACTGTTTTTGCACTGCTTGCACATATACGAAAAGGTTAGCCCGGCACTGAGTCCCTCTTTTTTTGCCGCCACCAGAAGCGAAAGGTTGAAATCTTTGGATTTGACCGCTTCTTTGATATACCCTTTGGCGTAATAAAGCGCTTTGAGGTTTTTATCCTCCTTGACTTTGGCAAAATCGATCCCGCTTCTGCTTTGATACCATAAAATATCGACAATATCGTCAAACATATGCGGTTCATACAATTCCCACGCTTTTTGCGGCTCGTTTTCAAAAAGCTGGCCCATCGCCATGCGCGTCAGGTTGGCATCTTTTTGCAGCATCGCTTTGGCATCACCGGTGAGTTTGAAATCCAGGTAGTTTTTAATATGCACCACGTCTTCGCCAAGCAGCTGCAGCGGCTCGATCACCTCTTTGGCGCGTTTAAAATCCTGCAGCTGGTCATATACGATAAAAAGATAGTGCAGCACCTCTTTGTTTCTGGGGCTTTGCTTGACAATCTGCAAAAAGATATCGCGGCTTTTGATCAAAAATCCCGCGTGCAGGTAGGTTTTGCCAAGCAGTTCCAGAAAGGTATCCTGCTGGGCCCGGTCATCGATATTTTTGATCAAAAACAGATACAGGTCAATAGCTTTTTCATACTCGCCGCTGTTTTCAAACGATTTGGCAAGCAGCGACAGCGGCTGGATCAGGGAAGGATCATACTCCATACTGCCAAAATCGATCGCGCAGTTTTTGGCATCAAAACGCTGCAGAAACCGCAGCAGCGATTTTCTTTTTTGTTTGTGCTTGATCGTTTCCAGGCTGTAGTTGACCACCGCCACCACCAAAAGCAGCGCCACAAAAAGCAGGATGCTAAAAAGCGGATCATCGGTATCGATAAAAAAGTTTTCCAAACGGCACCTTTGAATATGATATAATCATTTTATAATACGAAATATTATTATATCTTTTTAGGGGGAAATTTTAGCTTTATGATTGAACAGGCTTCCATAGAAACGCTTAAATCCCAGCTTGACGTTGTTGATGTCATCGCCAATTATATAGAGCTCAAACGAACCGGGGGCAATTACAAAGCCCTCTGTCCCTTTCACGAAGAAGCTACCCCCAGCTTCGTGATCAGCCCTTCCAAGCAGATATTTCACTGCTTTGGCTGCGGCGCAGGCGGCGATGCGATCAAGTTTGTCATGGAGTATGAGAAGCTTAGTTATCCCGAAGCGATCGAAAAGCTGGCCCGGGAGTATAATTTCACCCTCGCCTACACCAAATCTTCCAACCCAAACGCGTCCAACGACCGCCGCGTGCTCCAACAGCTGCAAAGCTGGTTTTACAAAAATTTACGCGGGCAGTTTTTGGATTACGTTAAACAAAGAGGCATCAGCAGCGCAAGTATCGAAAAATTCGGGATCGGATACGCCCCGGACAGCCGGGAGGTGATGCACTTTTTAAGCCAAAACCACCTGCCCATGCCCGCGTGCGAAGAGGTAGGCGTGATCGCCAAAAACGAAAGCGGAGGGTATTACGCCCGCTTTTCCAAACGGATCATGTTTCCCATTTACAGCGCCAACGGCCAGGTAGTGGGCTTTGGCGGCAGAACCGTTGCCAACCACCCGGCCAAATACATCAACTCCCCCCAGACCAAACTCTTTAACAAATCCCGCACGCTGTATGGCTACAACCTGGCCAAACAAAACATTTACGCCAAAAAACAGCTGATCGTTACCGAAGGCTATATCGACGTGATTATGTTTCACCAGGCGGGGCTGGATACCGCCGTGGCCAGCCTGGGAACGGCACTGACCAGAGACCACCTGCCCCTGCTGTCCCGCGGCGAACCGAAAGTGATTTTGGCTTATGACGGCGACGAAGCGGGCGTACAGGCGGCACTGAAAGCTTCCAGACTGCTTAGCAGCGCCAATTTTGAAGGCGGCGTAGTCCTGTTTGAAGGGGGCAAAGACCCCGCGGATATGATTGCCGAGGGCAGAGAGGATGAAGTCAAAAAGATGCTGTCTGCGCCCGTGCCGTTTTTTGAATTTATCATCGATACCACGCTGGCAGCCTATGATCTGAATAACCCAAAACAGAAAGAAAACGCCTTTGCCGAAATCAAAAGCTTTGTCAACACCCTCAGCCAGTTTGCCAAAGACAGTTACATCCCCTACGCTGCCAACGCTCTTGGCGTGCGCGCGGCGATGTTTAAAGACAGAAAAGACGCGTCCGTGCAGCTTCGCCGGAGTATGGAAAAAAACGATCCCAACGAACAAAGCATCATCAAAACGGTACTGGAAAACAAAGCGCTTTTGGACATGGTCCTTGACGTATGCGATCCCAGAATGTTTTCAACCCACAAAGAAGCGATGGCCAAACTGTGCGCCCAGGAGTTTGACGATCCTGCCCTGCGCGCGATCGAAATAGACCAGCGCATCCAAACGCTGCATGAAAGTGAGTTGACCGCGGCCCTTATCAGTATCCTGCGCCGCTATTACGAACGGCTTTTACAGCAGCTTCCTGCCATGCAGATGGAGTTTGAGACCAAAACCCGCTACCTGCGAAATATCAAAACCAAAATCCTGCCCAAACTCAAAAAGGGTGAACTCATCAGCTTTGACGCGCTGGGATAACACCGCACTTTCCACCACTAAAGGGGTCGGACCCCTTCTGATGGCAGCGTTTGGTAAAATATTCTCACGATAACGCAAAAAGGGATTTTGCCTTGGATAATTACGAATACTCAGAAATCATAAAAAATTTAGAAGAAAAACTGCAAAACATAGAAGATATTATCG
>JBNJFE010000044.1:0-12525 GCA_051746505.1 Campylobacterota bacterium | reverse complement strand
AATTCATCTTTGCGCTCACCCCAGCGCATCATCTTGCCAAAAGCCATGCTCTCAAGCCACTGCCCCAGCATCTGCTGCAGCAGGTGCGCGCTTTTTTGCCCTTCTTGCTGTTTGAAATAATACAAAAACGCTTTGCCGCCGCGCTCTTTCGTGTCTATCTGACTCAAATCCACGCCGCATTTTTTGGCAAAACCAAGAGCGGCTTTGGTGGGCTTGCCGTCTTTGTCATACGCAATCTGTGTCGGCGGGCCCCAGAGTTCTTCCTTGCTGTCGCTTTGCTGCACGGGAAACTGGGGGTGCCACAGCACAAGACGCCTTGGGGTGTAGAAAAACTCAAATTCACACAGCAGCCTGTTGTGTTCTAAAATATCACTCCAGTTTTTTTCAATATCGTTGATGATTTTCAGTAGCGGCAGTGCCGGAAGTTCTTCGACACCGATTTCGATCAAAAGCGGTTTTAACATACGTAACTATCCCTTTTGTTTTTATGCCATTATAGCAAAAGGGGGCTTTATTCCCTGTTTGTACCCTCCTCTTTTTCCTGTTGTTCTTTTTCTTCCTGGCTCAGGTAGCTGTCATCGTTTTCATAATCTTTACTCTTATGATACCCTTTGATCAAAAAGATCATAAACAAGAATAAAAACCCGATCACGAGTATATCAATAAAGGGATTCATAACCGCTCCTTAAAAAATTTTTCTGTAACTGTGACAATACGGGGTCGAACCTTTTTTGTCGTAATAATCCTGATGGTAACTTTCCGCTTTGTAAAAAGGGCTGTAGGCAAACAGCTTTGTCGCCACCTCATACCCCATCTTCTGCAGGGTTTCTATCACCCGCCGTGCTGTCTTTTTTTCCTCTTCACCCTGATAAAAGATCGCGGAAATATACTGATACCCGATATCAGGTCCCTGGCCGCCGACCTGTTCAAAGTCGTGGATTTCAAAAAAATACTTTACCAGGGCTTTGTAATCGATTTCCCCCGAGTCATACACCACTTCTACCGCCTCGATATGGCCGGTATTGCCGTAGCTGACCTCTTCATAGCTGGGGTTTTTCGTCTTTCCGCCCATATAACCGCTGTCTACCGTTTGTACGCCTTCAAGCTTTTTGAAGTAGTGTTCCACGCCCCAGAAACAGCCTGCGGCAAAATACGCTTTCTTTTTTTGTGCCATTATCTCTCCTGCAAAAAGTGTCGCAATCAGCGCCAGCAGTACAAAAAGTTTACTGCTCATCGCTGCTGTTAAAATCCAGCGCCGCGGAGTTGACGCAGTGGCGCACGTTTTTATCCGTAAAACCCTCACCTGTAAAGACGTGGCCCAGATGGGCGCCGCAGTTAGCACACACGATTTCGGTGCGCATTCCGTCGCTGTCTGGCACTTCTTTGATCGCTCCGTCGACGGCATCGTCAAAACTGGGCCAGCCCGTACCGCTGTCAAACTTGGCCGTTGAGTGAAACAGCTTGGCCCCGCAGTTTTTGCAGTGGTAACTGCCTTTATCTTTGAGATCATAATATTTGCCGCTAAAGGGCGGTTCGGTTGCTTTATCAAAAAGCACTTTTTTTTCAAACTCGTTTAAATCTTCATTCATTGTTTCACCTTTTATCTCTCCCGCAAGCAGCGTCACTGCCGCTGCGAGCATTATCAGTACCGTTTTCATGCAAACACCTTTGTTATCAGCAGATATCCCGTACCCGCTGCTGCTATTGTACCAAAAACGCTCAAAGCGACATTGACTGCAAGCAAAAGATAACTGCCCCCCTGAAAAAGGAAGAAGCTTTCCATCGCAAAGGTTGAATACGTTGTCATCGCACCCAGAAAGCCGGTTGCGATAAAGGTTTTCATATGCGCAGACAAACCGCCTGAAAGATACAGCAGCCCAAAAACGATTCCAAGCAAAAAACTGCCGGTGATATTGACCAAAAGCGTACCAAAAGGCAGCGTATGGGGCAGATGACGGTTTACAAAGCCGACCAGATAAAGCCTGGCAACCGCCCCGAAAAACCCGCCGCTACCGGCGGCAATGATTGTGGCTGTACTCATAATCGATCACCTCCTGCATCTCTGCCTGCATCTGTTCGTACCACCCCTGCACGCTTTTATCCACAGGCGGCAGAAATATGACCTTGGGACTGACTTTGCGGTGTTTTTTGTCCAGACTGTCAAGCATGTAATGTGACCCGACCACGACCACGGGTTGAATATTAAGATCAAGCTTGCTTACGATAAATTTGGCGCCGCTTTTAAATTTACCAAGCTTTTGCTGCTTGACTCTGGTGCCCTCGGGAAAAATGCACACGACCCGGCCCTTTTGTGTTCTGTCATCGACGTCTTTGACCAGCTTGCGCAGGCCGGCTTTGTTTTCGCGCTTGAGCAAAATCATTTGAAAACTTTTGAGCATATATCCTAAAAAAGGAAGCTTTTTTAACTCCTCTTTGGAAATCCAGCAAAGATTTCTTTTGGTAACCGTTTCAAGTAAAAAGATATCGACCATACTTTGGTGGTTGATCAGATACATCTGCGTATCTGCATGTTCGCTGCCTTTGACCTCTATGTCCAGACCCAGCTTTTCAAACGCTTGGCCGCATACTTTTTTTCTTTGATCCTGACCCGTAAAATAATTAATCAGCGATACTTTCGCCGCCTGATAGGCAAAACGCAGGTACGCCAGGTAGTATTTAATCATGAATATCCTTTTGCAATACCCAGCCAATCATTCCGCCGGCAAATTCAACCTTGACATACTCCCGGTGGCTGTCAAGCTTTTTGACCTGCACGGGGTTTTGGTTTTTGACAATCGCCGTGGCGTTTTCTGTTGGCAGAATATAAACAACACTTTCTTCTTTAAGTTCCACATCCGCAAACGGCCGAAGCAGCAGGTACAGATATATCCCCACCGCAACAGCGATTGCAAGCAGCCAGTACGAACGCTTGAAAATAAAAATCAAAAGCAAAAGCCCAAGCGTGCTGATAGATAAAAAAAGTTTCAACTGATACAGTTTGCTCTGCTGCGGGCTGAGCTGGGTCTGGGTACTGACGCTGTCTCTGATAATAGCGATGGGAACAGAGATGGTTTCATACTCTCTCTGGGCCAAATCAAAGTAGCTAAACCGCAGCTGCTGGGCGCTTTTATCCACAATAGCGTAATAAGAGATCATACTTTCTCTGCCGTTGCGCTCAAAAGATTTAATTTCCTGTTTGTTTACGCCAGAGAGAGCAAAGTCACCCAAATTCGCCCGGCTTGCGCTGAGCTTGAAAGCGACGATGTTACTGTTTTCATCAAATACAGAGGTTTGAAAACTTTCCAGCTGCAGCTGCTTTGCCAGCACGCCGCTAAAGTGCTCTGGCGGATTGAGCCGTGTGGCTTGTAACTTTTGGCCCTCCAGTGTCTGCTTTTGCATCGCCACGCTTTTATCATCAATCATGGTGATTTCTATATCATGCATGGCAGCCCTGGGAGCGGTCGCCTTGGCTAAAAAAGTATACGTGGTTTTGATATCTTGTTTTTGCGCGGCGGGGTCCAGGGGATTTAAGATCTTGACGTTAAAACCGTTTTTAAAATCAAAATAGATTTTTTGGCTTTCTTTTAAAGCGATCGTTTCTACTTTGATCTCAAAAACCTGACCGACATACAGTTCATCTGCTTCTATAGCGTAATCCGCGTAGATGTTGGCCCACGCCTGCAGGACAAAAACCCATAACAGAAGAGTTTTTGCCGCCAAAAGTTTTTTCATCGCTTTAGTTTAGAAACCCCTCAAGCATTTTCTTTCCGTCATCGGAACCAAGAACCGTTTCCATGGCCCGTTCGGGGTGGGGCATAAGGCCAAAGATATTTTTTTCTTTATTGCAAATTCCGGCGATAGAGGCTACCGACCCGTTGGGATTGTTTTCATTGCCCCGGCCGTCGCAATATTGCAGCAGTACGCGCCCCTGGTCAAATAGCTCCTTGCGTCCCTCTTCCTCGATGTAGTAATTCCCGTCAGCGTGGGCAATGGGGATGGTAAGCACTTCGTTTTGGCTACACTTGTTCAAAAAGCCGTTATCGTTGCTTAACACTTTGAGCCTGTGGTGTTTGGAAATAAAGTGCAGATTCTCGTTGCGTTTCAAAGCCCCCGGCAGCAGACGGCTCTCGGTTAAAACTTGAAAACCGTTACAGATGCCAAGGATTCTGCCGCCTTTTTTTGCGTATGTAAAAAGATCGTTCATAACCGGCGAAAACCGCGCGATCGATCCGCTTCGCAGATAGTCGCCGTAGCTGAAACCGCCGGGAACCACCACAAGGTCGGGATTTTGCAAATCATGGTCTTTATGCCAAATGATGCGGGTATCTGCCCCGAGTTTGTCAAACGCGTACTGCGTGTCAAACTCGCAGTTAGTCCCGGGAAAACGCAAAATACTGACTCTTATACTCATTGATCCATCTTTATATCAAAATCTTCGATAACGGTATTAGCAAGCAGGGTTTCACACATCTGCTCAACCTCCTTTTTGGAAGTACCCTCTGCTAGATCAAGAACGACCTGCTTTCCAATGCGTACATCCGTAACGCCGTGAAAGCCGGTTGCTTTGAGCGCGTGCTGTGTTGCCTTGCCCTGGGGATCAAGAACCCCGTTTTTAAGATAAATATTTACGGTTGCTTTGGCCATCGGTTTCCTTTATTGCTGTAATCTTCGTAACACTTCTTCATACGCCACTTTTACAGAGCCGATTCCTTCTCTGAAACGGTCTTTATCCATCTTTTCATTGCTTTTGGCATCCCAGAAACGGCAGCTGTCGGGGGTGATTTCATCAGCTAAAATAATATTTCCGTCCACGTCCTTGCCAAATTCGAGTTTAAAATCGATCAGGCGAAGCCCCTTGTCAAGAAAGTAGGGTTTTAAAATAGTATTTACTTCTCTTCCCAGACGTCTTAACTCTTCCAACTCTCCCTCGTTATCCACGCACTCAAGCAAAATGGCGTGCTCATCGTTGATGATAGGATCATCCAGATCATCGTCTTTATAGCAAAACTCAACCAGAGAAAAAGGCAGCACCTTGCCGTCTTCTATGCCAAGGCGTCTGCTCAGCGACCCCGTTGCCACGTTGCGCACGATTACCTCGATAGGGATAATCGTTACCTTTTCAACCACGAGGTTATTACTGTCAAGGGTATCGACGTAGTGGGTTTTTATCCCCTTTTGTTCAAGCATTTTAAATATTTCGGTCGTAATTTGGCAATTCAGCGATCCTTTGCCCTCTTCGCTACCTTTTTTAGCGTTGTTAAAAGCGGTCAAGTCATCTTTGAATTCAGCGATATATTTTGTATCATCACCGGTTTTGTAAATCTTTTTAGCTTTGCCCTCATACAGCATTTCCTGTTTTTGCATTACATATTTCCTTTCATTATGATCATAGATTTTAAAATATCAACGGCACTTTTCAGCTGCGCGTCATCATACAGCTGCGCGGCCGTAATTGTATCATCCCCGTTTTGGGCTTTGGCTTTACTCTCTTTACTCTGCGTTTTTTCTAACTGGCTTTTAAGGTGCAGTTTTAAATCTTTTTCTTTCAGGGAAAAATCATCGCTGCTTTGGGTGATATTACCCTCTGGCACGACGACGTCGGGGTTGATCCCCACCGCCTGAATCGTCCGGCCGCTTGGAAGATAGTAGCGCGCAACAGTCAGCCTGATCGCTTCGCCGTTGCCAAGTTCCAGTATCTGCTGGACGCTGCCTTTGCCAAAGGTTGTTTCACCAACGACAATGGCCCGTTTATGGTCCTGCAGCGCACCGCTGACGATTTCGCTGGCGCTGGCACTGCCTTCGTTAACAAGCACGACGACGGGAATATCTTCATAGGTTCCGGCCGATTTGGCTTCATACTCGACATTTTCACTCTCAATTTTTCCCTTTTGGCTGACAATAACCCCTTCGTCTATAAAAAGATCGACCACGTCGATAGCTTGAAACAGATCGCCGCCGGGGTTGTTTCTCAGATCAAGGATAACGCCGTTGGCATCGCCACTGTTTTTGAGTGCTTCCTGGACGCCCGCAGCTACGTTTTTATCAAACGATTTCACCTTGATATAGTTGTAACCGCCCTCGATTGTTTTTGTTTCAACCGATTCGACATTGATCACATCGCGCGTTATTTTCACCTTGATGGGTTCTTTTAACTTTTTTCGAACCAGCGTCAATTCCACGTTGCTTCCGGGTTTGCCACGCATCAAAGAAACCGCTTCGTTCAGCCCGAGCTCAAGGGTGTTTTTCTCACCGATTTTTAAAATGATATCGCCTGCTTTGACACCTGCTTTGCTCGCCGGAGTCCCGTCGATGGGAGAGATAACGGTCAGGGCGCCATCGCGCAGACCCACTACGATACCCAGACCGCCAAATTCACCGCTCATTTTTGTCTGGAAGCTTTTAAACTCCTCTTTATCCATAAAATCCGAATGGGCATCAAGATTTGTCAGTAATCCGTCGATGGCTTTGTTGATCACGTTTTCAAAATCGATTTCATCCACGTAACGGTACTGTATGGTAGAAAGTACCTCTTCGAATTTCTTGATCGATTCCAGCCGCGTGACGACTGAATCATCTTCGTCGGAGTTAGCTTGCAATCCCCCCGGGGCCAGAACAAGCAACATCACCATAAAACTGGAAACAAACCCGGCTAATATATAGCGTTTATCTTTTTTCATAATAAAAACGACCTTTGCATTGTGTATCTTGTGAAAGTTTTGAGAATATTTTAGCTAAAGTAATGTTTTTATTAGTTTAAATATCCGTTTGCACGAGCCTAAGTTGGTATATTCTTTCACCGAATGGGGGTAAACGATATCGGGACCGATGGAAACCATCTGCATATGCGGATATTTTTGCTGCAAGAGTGCACACTCCAGCCCCGCGTGGATAGCGGCAAACGAACTGCCGGGGTAGCTGCTTCGTACCTGATGGGCAAACTTGGTTTCAACGGGTTCCCAGGGTTGATACCAGCCGCTTTGTTCACACCTGTACGCCCCAAAATGGCGTTGCAGACGCTTGGCCGTATCCTCCAGCCCCTTTTTACTCTGGCTGCGCACGCTGATATGAATCCTGCCTTCCTCCACGATCGCTACGTTGCAACTGTCTTGCACCGTTTGCAGTTCACTGTCGTAGCGCAAAACACCGTTTGGACAGGTGGCCAGATCGTCAATAAGCGTTTTACCGGAAGTCAACGCCTTTTGTTTTGGGTCATGAATGGGGATAACGCGCACCGCGTCTGTGCTTTGCAGCGTATTGGCAGCTACCACGGCTTTACAAAATCCGGGAATAACATTGCTTTTTGATCCGCCCTCAAAACTGATCAGTTCAAACGTTTTGCCCTGCAAAAAGGAAGCCAAAACGATAACGGCGTTATCAATACCTTTATCGATATCGATACCCGAATGTCCGCCGCCGGTATCGATGGTAAGCTCATAAAAGTTTGGATAGCTGCACGCTTTGTATTGAGGTGCGTAATAAAAGTCCAGATCGACTCCTCCGGCGCATCCCAGATAGATTTTGCCCTCCTCTTCGCTGTCTAAGTTCAACAGTTTATCCCCGCGCAGAGGCAGTTCCAGCGCGTTTGCCCCAAGCATCCCGACCTCTTCGTCATTGGTAAACAGGCAGTCAACGGCAGCACCTTCTTGCATCAGTGCCAGCATCATCGCGCAAGCCATGCCGTTATCTGCGCCAAGCGATGATTCCCGCGCGGTCAAGATTTCTGCGTTTTGTTCCAGCGTTATATCCGGAGCCCTGCCCATACACACCATGTCATAATGGGCCTGCAGCGTCATCTTGGGGTCTTTGGGGCTGTAGCAGCAGATATTGCCGGCTTTATCGATGTTGACTTCATATCCGTACTCTTTGGCAAGCAATGCGATATGATCGCGCAAAGAGGCGGTATGGAAACTGCAGTGGGGAATTTTTGAAATCGTTTGGAAATGAGAAAGAAAGTCTTGCATAATAAATCCTTTGTAAATATGCTACAATACAGATATGAAAACAGTATTATTAATAGCCATCGCCCTTTTGCTTGGCGGCTGCCTCTATCCCAAGGAAACGGGGGTTTCCAAGTACCGGTACGAACGCTGCAACGAATATTATGATGTTTCGGGAATGTATCATAATGAGTGTGACCACCTTTTCCAATACAGCGATCTCAACCCGTTTGGTACTCAGGAGAAAAAAGAGCAAAATCCCTGCCTGTTTCCTCCCTGCCCCTGATTACTGCAGTATATAAAAAAATTCCGGCCGCAGATTGTCGGCAAAGGGTTTGACACGGGCGACTTTATACCCGTGCTTTTTTTCCACGCGTTGAACAACACCGACATCAATACCGGCACTGAAAACATTATCCAACCCGCTTGTTTTCACCCGGTCGCCCTTTTCAATCTCCATCCAGGAGGGGATATAGCGAACCTCCATAGTACGGGCGTCAATGCCGTAAATCACGCCCGGGGCTTTTTCTTTTCCGATATAAACGCCGTACACGCACTTGGGATCGGAATTAAGCAAGATCATGGGCTGGCCGTCTTTTGCGATGACGATGCCGCTGCTGTACTCTCCGTCTACGGCGCCGTAGACTTCTGAGGGATCAAACCCTTCAAAGGGATCAAGCCACAGACGGTTTCTATTGGAAAGATTGACATAAGAGATTGCGTTGGTAAAGGTTACATCCTTTAGCAACGGCTTTTGGACAAGAGTGGAGAAACGGTGCTGATAAGTTTTTAAGCGCAGATTCTGCTTGGTCAAATCCGCGATGATTTCATTTTGTCTGGCGATCGTATTGGCCTGGTTGAAATGCTCTTCAACCTCCTGGGTAACAAAAAACACCCCGTCTAAATAGGAAGCTTTGACACTGTTATACTGCGTAAGGAAAAACTGCTGGATATATTCACGCTGCAGATAGACAAAATACAACAGCAACAGCGACAGAAAGATCCCTATTTTTTTATCCATACAACATCAGTTAATTATGGCTGCTTAATTGTTGTAATATATCGATCTCTTCTAACGCTTTGCCTGAACCGTTTGCAACCGCAAGCAGCGGGTCCTCCGCGATAAACACGGGCAGCTTAACCTTATCGGAAAGGTATTTGTCAAGGTTTCTGATAAGCGCCCCGCCGCCTGTGAGCACAACGCCGTTTTCAACGATATCGCCGGCAAGATCAGGCGGCATCTGTTCCAGCACCTGCATCAGGGCTTCGCCGATTTCACGGATTGGTTCGCGCATAGCGTCCTTGGCGTCTTCGCTGGTTAGCTCGATAGATGTCAACAGGTTTTCGACACTGTCACGGCCTTTAACAAGCATTTTCAAATCTTCTCTCAATGTCGTAGCCGTCCCGATATTGATCTTGATATCCTCAGCCGTTTTATCACCGATAAGCAGGTTGTATTTTTTCTTTACGTATTCCATGATCGCTTTATCGATCTTATCCCCGGCAACGCGGATCGATTTGGAAATGACCAGGCCACCCAGAGAAACGACGCCTATCTCGGTCGTGCCGCCGCCGATATCAACGACGAGGTTGCCGTTTGGTTCTTTTACCGGAAGTCCGGCACCGATTGCCGCGGCCATGGGTTCTTCGATCAAAAAGACTTCTCTTGCCCCCGCACTGAGTGCCGATTCCCGTACCGCTTTTCGCTCAACCTGTGTTAAACCGTAGGGAACGCAGACAATGATCCTGGGACGCAGAAAGTTTTTTCGCTGGTGGGCTTTTTCGATAAAATAGCGGATCATCTTCTCGGTCATATCAAAATCAGCTATCACGCCGTCTCGCATCGGCCGTACCGCCCGGATATTACCCGGCGTTTTGCCCACCATCTCTTTGGCTTCCTGGCCAACAGCCAAGATAACATCATCACCGTTTCGTTCGCGCTTAACGGCGACTACGGAAGGTTCATCGATTTCGATACCTTTGCTTTTGACCAATACAATCGTATTTGCCGTACCCAGATCGATCGCTAAATCGCTTGAAAATACACCTATCAATTTATCCAATAACACTGCTTACCCTTTTTATGCACTCTTTTTTATATATACCGGTTGGGTCTGACCCTCGATCACTTCTTTGGTGATCAAGACGCTGTAGCCTTCATACTCGGGCAGATCAAACATTATATCAATCATCTTATCCTCAATAATCGTACGCAGCCCCCTGGCCCCCGTTTTCCTGTCAATCGCCTTTTGCGCGATGGCTTCAAGGGCGTCTTGTTCAAATTCCAAACTCACGCCGTCAAGATCGAAAAGCTTTTGGTACTGACTGACAATAGAGTTTTGCGGTTCTGTGAGGATGCGTACCATATCGTTTTTGCTGATCTCATTAAGCGTAGCGATAACATGCAGCCGTCCGATCAGTTCCGGAATCATACCAAAATGGATCAAATCATCAGATTCCACTTTGGACATAGCGTTCATATTTTTTGTGGATTTTTGTTCCTGTCCAAAACCCAAGACGTTGCTGCCCATACGTTTTTTGACGATATCTTCCAAACCGTCAAAAGCCCCGCCGCAGATAAATAAGATATTGGAGGTATCGATGGTGATAAAGTCCTGGTTGGGATGTTTCCTGCCGCCTTTTGCCGAAATATTTACGCTGCTTCCCTCGATGATTTTAAGCAGGGCCTGCTGTACGCCCTCGCCCGATACGTCTCTGGTAATAGATCGGTTTTCACCCAGTCTGGAAATCTTGTCAATCTCATCAATAAAGATGATACCCTGTTGGGTTTTTTCGACATCGCCGTCAGCTGCCTGGTAAAGCCTGGTTAAAATGTTTTCCACATCTTCGCCGACATACCCTGCCTCTGTCAAGCTCGTCGCGTCGGTTATTGCAATAGGCAGGTCTAGCATATTGGCGATGGTTTGTGCGATAAAGGTTTTCCCGCTTCCGGTGGGACCAATCAGCAGCACGTTTGATTTACTGATTTTTTCATCGGCGTTTTGCGACGATTTGAAAATTCTTTTATAATGATTATACACCGCAACACTGATAACTTTCTTCGCGCGTTCCTGGCCGATGACATGCTTGTCTAAATTTTGTTTTATCTCTTTTGGGGCCAGCAATACGGTATTGTCACTGCTTTCCTCCTGAGCTTCGCCGGAGATAATTTTGTACGCAGAAATAACGCAGTCGGTACAGATATACGCATTTTCACCCGCTAAAAGCGGTGTCTGTTCACTCTCCTGCACGCCGCAAAAGCTACATTTTTTATTCATTTGATTTCCTTTTTAGAGGGATCCCGCGCTTGGTTTGCAGTACAAATTTTGCCAAACGTTTGACCCGCTGATTTGTCGAATTGTCATACAGTTCCCGGGCTTGCTGTTTCATTGGTACATTGCTTCGAAAAAGTAATTTATACGCGTTTTTCAACGCCTGTATTTCATTTTTATCCTCTATGTTTCTGCGAAGACCTGTTAAATTCAATCCGCGCACATACGCCCGGTTGCCCTCGCAGATACAGAAAGGGGGTATATCCTGGGTCAGAATCGACCCGCCGCCCACCATAGCCAGTTCACCGATTTTACAAAACTGGTGCACGGCACTCATACCGCCGACGATGGCGCTGTTGCCGATTTCGACGTGCCCGGCAATAGTCGCGTTGTTGACCAAGATAACATTGTTGCCAATCTGCGCGTCATGGGCCACGTGCACATAAGCCATTACAAGGCAGTTTGTTCCGATTCTGGTGATACTGCCGCCGCCTTCGGTACCCGTGTTGATTTGACAAAACTCCCTTATGACCGTTTTATCACCGATAATAAGTTCTACCTCTTCGCCTTTGTATTTCAAATCCTGCGGAATCGACCCCACAACGGCGTTGTAAAACACTTGGCAGCGATTGCCCAGAGTGGTTTTACCGTCAATTATCGCGCCTTGCATCACCACGCATTCATCACCTAGTATTGCATCTTTGCTGATATATGCGTAGGGACCGATGTTGCAGTTTTTGCCGATGTGCGCACCCTCTTCGACGATAGCAGTCGGATGGATTTGCGCCATCTATTTATCCGTGATCATGGCTTTGAGTTCAGCCTGGGCAGCCAGTTTGTCATCCACGTACGCTTTAGCGTCAAAAAACCAGACCCTGCCTTTATTTTTCAAGATAGAAACCCTGTACTCCAAACGGTCTCCGGGAGTAACGGGAGAGCGGAATTTCGCTTTATCGATACTCATAAAATAGACCACTTTATCCTGTGTACTTTCCTGCTGGCCCAGCTCCAGGCTTTCAAACGCCAAAAGTCCGCCCGCCTGGGCCAACCCTTCAATAATCATAACCCCCGGATAGATCGGATGTCCGGGAAAATGGCCCTGAAAAATCTCTTCATTGCATGTGACGTTTTTATACGCTCTGATTGAGTCTTTTGGCAAAACGTCAATCACTCTGTCGATTAATAAAAAAGGGTATCTGTGCGGTAGAATTTCTTGAATTTTTACAACATCTAACATTATAGTATCATCTTTCATTTTTTAATGCGATTATATCTAAAATTATTTTATAAAACAACATACACCATCGAAAAAAGAA
>JBNJFE010000043.1:0-12589 GCA_051746505.1 Campylobacterota bacterium | reverse complement strand
ATGGCAAAAAACACGTATGATCCCAAACAGGTCGAACAACGGTATTATCAGCTGTGGCAGGACCGCGGCTATTTTGAGATAGAGGGCAATAAAGATATCCAAAAAAAAGGGCAAAACTTTTGTATCATGATGCCCCCGCCAAACGTCACGGGCTTTTTGCACATCGGTCACGCCCTGACCTTTACGCTCCAGGATATCATGGTCCGGTATAAAAGAATGGACGGCTACAAGACGCTCTGGCAGCCGGGCACCGATCACGCGGGCATCGCGACGCAAAACGTCGTCGAAAAACGCCTGCTGGAACAAGGTGTCAAAAAAGAAGAGATCGGCAGGGAAGCGTTTTTGGACAAGGTATGGGAGTGGAAAGCCCACAGCGGCGGTACCATCGTCAACCAGCTCAAAAGCCTGGGCGTCAGCCCCGCCTGGTCCAGAGAGCGCTTTACCATGGATGAGGGACTGAAAACTTCGGTAAAAAAAGCGTTTGTGCAGCTGTATGAAAAGGGTCTTATCGTACGGGATAACTACATGGTCAACTGGTGTACCCACGACGGCGCGCTGAGTGATATAGAGGTGGAATACGAAGAGCACGAAGGCCACTTTTACCATATGCGCTATCCGATGGCTGAAGGCAGTGAATCGATCGTGGTAGCAACCACCAGACCCGAAACGTACTTTGGCGATACCGCGGTCATGGTTCATCCAGACGATGAGCGCTACGCGCACCTGGTTGGCAAAAAAGTCCGCCTGCCGCTGACTGGTAAAGAGATCGAAATCATCACCGACGAACACGTGGATATGGAGTTTGGTACCGGGATGGTCAAAGTCACCCCCGCCCACGATCCAAACGATTACGAAGTGGGCAAGCGCCACGGACTGGAGTTTGTCACCGTCTTTAACGAAGCGGGCGTGCTCAACCACCATTGCGGCGAATTTGAGGGGCTGGAGCGTCTGGGTGCCAGAAGCGTGATCGTAGACAAGCTCAAGCAGGAAGGCTATATCGAAAAGATCGAACCCCATACCCACCAGGTAGGACACTGCTACCGGTGTAAAAACGTGGTCGAACCCTATATCTCCAAGCAGTGGTTTGTCAAAAAGCAAGCCGCTAGCGAAGCGATTGAGAAAGTCAACAATAAAGAAACCACCTTCTTCCCCGCCCACTGGAAAAACAGTTATGACGCGTGGATGCGCGAACTTCGCGACTGGTGCATTTCCAGACAGCTGTGGTGGGGCCACAGAATCCCCGTGTTTTACTGCAACGACTGCGGCGCCGAGTTTGCCAGCCAGGAAGAGGACCCCGGGACCTGCCCCAAATGCGAAAGCAAAAACTTTTTTCAAGACCCCGATGTGCTTGATACCTGGTTTTCCTCCGCGCTTTGGCCCTTTAGCACCCTGGGCTGGGGTAATGAGGATAATGACAAGGTTACGCCAAATGATATGAAAGATTTTTATCCAAATTCGCTTCTGATCACGGGTTTTGACATCCTCTTTTTCTGGGTCGCGCGGATGATGATGATGGGCCAGCAGTTTCAAAAACAGCTGCCTTTTTCTGATGTGTACCTGCACGCGCTAGTCCGTGATGCGGGCGGACAGAAGATGAGCAAAAGCCTTGGCAACGTGATCGATCCTTTAGATACCATCGATCAGTACAGCGCCGACGCGCTTCGCTTTACGCTGGCGGTACTGGCGGTACAGGGCCGGGATATCAAACTCAGCGAAGAAAAGCTGGTTGAGAGCCGAAACTTTACTAACAAACTCTTTAACGCCGCAAACTTCCTGCGACTTAATGTCGATCGTTTTAACGATCTGTCTGACATCAACGTCACCACCGATCTTGGCAACTATATGCTGCACCGCTTTAACGTTGCTACCAAAGAAAGCAGAGCCTTTTTGGACCAGTACCGCTTCAATGACGCGGCCACCGTGCTGTACCGCTTTTTGTGGGGCGAATTCTGCGACTGGGGGATTGAACTGAGCAAAGCGAGCAAAGAAAGCATCGGCGAACTGGGAGCGATTTTCAAAGAATCCATGAAACTGCTGCATCCGTTTATGCCCTTTATCACCGAACATTTGTACCAGGAACTCTCAGGCACCACGCTGGATAAAAGCGAATCGATCATGGTCCAGCCCTACCCCGTAGCCACGCATTCGCGCCCAAGCAAAGCCTTTGACATCGCGATTGAAGCCATCGTCGCCGTGCGCCGCTGCAAAACGCTGGTGGATATGGCCAACCAAAAAATCGGCAAAGCGATATACAAGCTTGAAACCGATGCCGACACGAAAACCATCGCTCCTTTTATCGCCAAGCTTGGCAAGGTCGAAGAGGTGGAGTTTGTCAATCAAAAACCGGGCAACGCCGTCAGCGACGTCAGCGACAATCTGGAAGTGTATATCCCCACCGAAAGTATCGATATGGGCCCCATCATCGACCGCCTGACAAAGCAGCGGGAAAAATTGCAAAAGGAAGCGGGCAAGCTTGAGGGGATGCTTGGCAATGACAACTTCGTGCAAAACGCGCCAAAAGAGGTTGTGGAGAAAAACAAAGCCCAGCTGGCAGAGACAAAAGAGAAGCTGGCCAAAGTCAATGACGAATTAGACGCGGTAACGTGAGATAGTCATGACATATTGCAAACAGCTTGAATGGGACCCGGCCTATGCCATCGGCGACAGTGAGATTGACAAAGAACACAAACAGCTTTTTCTGCTGGCCGAAGCGGTCAGTAAGGCATACAACAACAGTGCCAAGCTCAAAGACGCGGTCAAAAAACTGATCGCTTATACCAAAGAACACTTTGCCAATGAACAGGCGTATATGCAAAGTATCGATTATCCGGACTACACCCAACACGTCAAGCTGCACAAGCATCTGGTGCAAAACCTGCAGGATTTGATCAAACAGCTGCCAACTCTCAGTATCGACCAGATCGCGGAAAAAATCGAGGATTTTACCAAAAATTCGCTGTTGATGCATATCTTAACCGAAGATAAAAAGATTCAGCACCACTGCTACAATAAACAGCAGCTTAAAAAGCTTTTTGAGTTTAAAAAAGCATACAAGGTCAACCTGCCCGAAATTGACAGAGAACACCAGCAGCTTTTTGCCATCAGCCAGAAGCTGCTGACGTATATGCAGTATCCGGGCATGGCCCCAAGGATCAAAGAAAGTGTCAAAGAGTTATACACGTATATGAAAACGCATTTTGAAAACGAGGAAGTTTTCATGCAAAAAATCGGCTACCCCGATTACGAAAACCACCGGGAAAAACACCGGCAGATACTTTCGCAGATGACAGCATTTTTACAAAACATTGGCACCATGGATAAGCAAACCTTTCAAAGCAGGCTTATCACCTATATCGACATTTGGCTGGTCAGCCACATCATTACCGAAGATCAAAAGATCGCGTGCTATCTTGAGCGCAAAAAACACAGCGGTATAGGGTAAATCAAGCCTTTTTAGCCACGAAGGTGACGAAGTTGCCCCACTGAAACAGCGTCTGTACGCTTGAAAAGCCTGCCTGCTTCAACATAGTGATATTTTCTTCTATGGTATAAGGGATCAGCACGTTTTCAAGCGCTTCTCTTTTTTGCGTAATCTCGGTCTGGCTGTACCCCTGCTTTTTTTTGTAATCATAATACAGGTCGATCACGGTTTTATCATACGCTTTGTCATCAAAGACTACCTTTTCACTGCAGACAAATACCCCGCCGCCGCGAAGGCCCGCGTAAATCCTTGCGGCTAACTCGCCCCGCTGCATGGGCCGGATAAATTGCAGCAGGTAATTGCTGATGATACAGTCGTTACTGCCAAAATCCGCATCAAACACGTCTTGCACGCTTAACTCCATCGCCGCTTCATACGCCCCGGCTTTTGCCCTTGCCTTTTCAATCATCGCCTCAGAATCATCAATGCCGCAAAGCTTGAGATCCTGGGCGCAGCGCGAATGCAGGGCCAGCAGCATATTGGCCGTAGAACATCCAAGATCAAGCACGTTTGCCTCTTGGGGCAGCGTTTTTGCCAGGTATTCACAAATCAGATACATATTCTGGCGGTAAAAGGGGATTGAGCGGTCCAGCATATCATCAAAAACGGCCGCGACCTTTTGGTCAAATTCGAATTGTTTCTCGATGGGCGTGTCAAACATCTTATCTTTTGGCATGTTCGCTCCTGCACTGTGTAATATCTTTGTCAATCTGACTCTTTAAATCCCCAAGATTGTCAAACCGCAGATTCTGTCGCAGATAGCTGTAAAAGCGTACGCAGATATAACTGCTTGTGACAACAATCTTTTGATCCAGCAGGTGCGTTTCCACGGCAAAAGCGTTGTCGGTAGTTTTCCTGTGGCCGACAAAGCTGACCGAATCATACCATCTGCTCTGTATCTGTGTTTTGGTGCAGTATACCCCCTCTTTTGGCAGGCAAAAGTTTGTTTGCAGGTTGATCGTGGCGACCAGTTCTTTTGCTCCTATCCCCTGTCCGCTGACACGGCGCCCTTCGATGACATAGCTTCGTCCAAGCATAGCGTTTGCGCGGGCAAGGTCCCTGGTTAAAAGCTTTTTGATCGTTTTGGAGTGGACCGGCGTACCCTCCAGACGAAACTGGGGAACCTCAAGCACGTCAAAATATTTCTCCAGCAGCTTCTTATCCCCGCTTTTGCGATGCCCGAAAACAAAATCATACCCGATAACTATACGCTTAAGAGAGGGGAAATCCTTTTGCAGCAGCGCTGTAAACTCCCGGGCACTAAGCGTTTTGATCTTATCAAGGTCATAAAAAAACATGGGATAGCTGCAGTAATATTTTCGAAAATAACCGGGGGTCAGACACGCCCTGCCGTGTTCGATAACCGCTACGGCCCCGCTTTCGCCCAGGTTTTCCAACAGCTTTCGATGGCCAAGATGCAATCCGTCAAAATTACCGATAGCGATGGTATCAATGTTTTTCAAACCGGTAAAAGTACTCGACATTTCCCTCTTTTCCTTTAAGTATGGATTGTTTTTTTTCTTTGATAGCCACTTTGCTTTGCACGCTTGCTTCAAAAGTCTCAATCGCCTCCCGTACGGCTTTTTCATCCCGCAGCACGCCCCTGGAATCCCTTTTGCACGTACGCCCGACTTCAAACTGGGGTTTAAACAGGACAATCATATCTTTTTTGGCAAAATGCACGATCGAATCAAAGACGCTTTGGGTTGAGATAAAAGAGAGGTCGCAGGTAACCAGGTCAAATTTCTGGCTGCTTTGAAAATCCCTGATATCTTTGGGGGACAGATCGATCACTTTACTGTTTTCCCGCAAACCTTTATCAAGCTGACCCTTGCCCACATCCACGGCGGTGACTTTTTCAGCGCCCATTTCAAGCAAAACCTGCACGAATCCGCCGGTACTGGCGCCGATATCAAGACAGTGCATACCCCCGCAGTCATACCCCGTACTTTGCAAAAACCCCTCCAGTTTTCTGGCCGCGCGGCTGACATACACCCGCTGCAAAAGCGTAACGGCAGGGTTTTGTACCTTATGTGAAGGCTTTGTTTCAATACGTTGATCTATCTGTACATACCCCTGCTTGATCAACTCCCTGGCTTTGTTTCTACTGTTGACATACCCGTTTTGGGTCAAAAAACAATCAAGTCGCATCGATGAGTGTGTCAAATCCGTCTTCATCCAATACGGGCACCTCCAGTTTTTTGGCTTTTTCAAGCTTGCTGCCCGCGTCCTTGCCGCACAGCAGATAGTTTGTATTAGCACTCACGCTTGCAGTAACCTTGCCGCCGTGGTTTTCAATGATCTGTTTGTAACTGTTTCGCGGTTTGTTCAGTTTTCCCGTGATCACAAAGGTTTTGCCGGAAATTGGCGAATCGATCTTTTCCTGCCTTGCCACCGTTGGCTTTACAATCTCCAAAAGCTTGGCGACTTTGGCTTCATTGACCCGCATAAACTCATAAAAGGATTCCGCCATTTCCGTACCAAAGCCTTCCAAATCCTGGATATCTCCGGCTTTGGCAAATGCAGTGCCGTGGGCCTGGCAGATTTTTTTGCTGGCGACTTCGCCGATATGTTCGATACCAAGGGAGTTTAAAAGCCGCCAGCATTCGCTGCCCCTGCTGGCATCAATCGCTTTTAAAAGGTTGTCGGCCTTTTTTTCTTTAAAACCCTCCAGCCCAAGCAGTGTTTGCTTATCCAATGCATAAATATCAAGTATATCGTGCACGAGGTTGTTGTCATACAGCTGCGTAACGATGCGTTCACCCAGGCCGTCGATATTCATACACCCCTTGCTGGCAAAATAGCTGATAGAATTGACCACGCGGGCGGGGCAGGAGAGGTTTTGGCACTTGATCAGCGCGCCTTCATCAAACAGTTCGCTGCCGCACCTTGGGCACTGCGTGGGGCGCGGCACGGTTTTTTCGCTGCCGCTTCGCTTGGCGGTGAGGACTTTGATGATCTTTGGGATCACGTCACCGCTTCGGATAATGATCACTTCATCACCGATACGGATATCTTTGCGCTCGATCTCATCAAAATTGTGCAGAGTTGCTTTCTCAACCGTCACGCCCTCAATCTCTACGGGTTCAAGAACGGCCACGGGCGTAACTACTCCGCTTCTGCCCACCTGCAGGACTATATCGCTGAGCCTGGTGCTTTTTTCCACCGCCGGAAATTTATAAGCTACCATCCAGCGCGGGTTTTTGACCGTGTGGCCCAGATTTTTGGCCAATTTGACGTCATCGACCTTGATCACCATACCGTCAAGCATCACAGAAAGTTGTGCACGCTTGTCCGCCATCGCTTCGTACCTGCTTTGGATCGCATCGGCGCTGATTTTGTCTCTGAAAGGGGGCTTTTTAAACCCGAGAGTGTAGACATAGCTCATCTTTTCAAACAGTGATGTATGCGGCAAGCTGTTTTGCCCCACTCCCCAGGGATAAAACACCAGCCCTCTTTTTGCGGTAACGCCGCTGTCAAGCTGACGCAGGCTGCCGGCTGCGGCGTTTCTGGCATTGGCAAACAGGCTTTGCCCCTCTTTGAGGCGGCGTTCGTTGATCGCTTCAAACTGCGCGTAAGGGATCACCACTTCCCCGCGTATTTCAATGGGGTCTTTATAATCGATGCCAAGAGGAATGGAAGCGATTGTTGTAGCGTTTTGCGTTACATCTTCGCCGATACTGCCATCACCCCTGGTCACAGCCTGCATGAGCCTGCCCTCTTCATATATAAGATTCAAACTCGCCCCGTCAAATTTGGGTTCGATATAAAAAGTCTGCTTTGCAAGCGAATTACGCGCAATCCACTCATCCAACTCCTTTTTGTCAAAGACGTCTTCCATACTCCACATGCGGGTTTTATGCGCAGCTTTTTCAAACTTGTCAAGCACCGCTGTGCCCACGCGCTGCGTGGGAGAATCGGGATCGATTTGCGCTGGATGGTTTTGCTCGTATGCCTGGACTTGTCTGTAGAGTTTGTCGTATTCAGCGTCGGTGACGATGGGATCGTCAAGAACGTAATAGTGGTATGCGTATTTTTTAAGAAGGTCTACTTGCTTTTTATAATCCATACATCGCCTTGAGAGGGTATAACTTTTTTGTAATTATACCAAAAGGCGAAGCATAAAAAGAGATTTAAAAGTCTCTTTTTAACAGGGTTTCAATCTGCAAGATCGTAACCAGGCGGTTTTCTTTTTTCCCCACGCCGTAGATGAGATTGTCTTTGGACGCGCTGTCGGGGGCGGGTTCGATATTGCTTTCTTTGATGCGGATCGCTTCGCTGAGTTCTTCGATAACAAAGCCCACCTGTTCATCGTTTTTATTCTTCAGCACGATCACGCGTGTTTCATCGTTGAACTTGGTAGGAGGCATCCCGAATTTCATCTTCAAATCCACGATGGGAAGGACGCTGCCGCGCATGTTAAAAACCCCCAGTACGTAATCGGGCGTCTTTGGCACTCTGGTGTAATCAATGGGCTTTATGATCTCTTTGATCGAAAGAATCGGTACGGCAAACTCCTCTTCCCCGACAATAAAGCCTACCAACTGTACAATCTCTTCGTTATCGGTAACTTCAGGTCCGTCAATCTGTTTTTTCTGTTTTTTTAACACCTGCTCCATTTTATCATTCATGACCTGCTCCTACTTTAAATTGATATTTCTTTTGACGACATTGGCCAGGTAATCCTGCGAATACGGCTTGGTGATATATTCTGTCATCCCCACTTCCACGCCTCTCATACGGTCAGACTTGCTCGTTCGCGACGTAACGGCAATAAGCGGAAGGTTTTTATAACGGTTGAACTTCCTGATCTCTCCGGCCAGGGTATAACCGTCCATCTTGGGCATCTCGATGTCAATCAGCACCGCGTCGTAATCGGCGTCTGTGTCTTTCATCTTCGCCAGTGCTTCTTCGCCGTTGACCGCTTCTTCATGCGAAACGCCAAGGGGTTCAAGCGATTTTTTCATGATCGTCCGGTCGGTTTTGCTGTCATCAACGATCAGGATCGTATAATCTTCCGGACTGTTTCGTTCCTTGGAGGTTCCGGTACTTTCCATGGCGTCTTTTGCTTTGGCCGAGGCTTCTTTACTCATATCCATCAGCGCGCCTACGTCACAGATCAGCGTTACGCCGCCGTCACCGCGGATGGTAGCGCCTGCGATACCCTCGATCCCTTTGATGTATTCGCCAAGAGATTTGATAACGATCTCTTCCTGACCGACCAGTTCATCGACGATAAGCCCCAGCTTTTTCTCAGCCAGGCCGATGATGACCACATACGCGTGCTCACCGGTGTCATAGGTGCGCTCCACATCGTAAATGTCTGCAATATGCACAAGCGGCAGCACTTCGTTTCGCAGGCGAAGCACCGTTTTGCCCTCGACGTATTCCACTTCCTGTGTGGTAATGCGTACTGTTTCCAAAACGGAAGAAAGCGGTATGGCAAAAAGTTCCTCCTGCACGTTAACCAGCAGTGACTGGATAATGGCAAGCGTAAGCGGAATCTTGAGCTTGATAACAGTACCCTTGCCTTTTTCACTGTCGATATCGATAATACCGTTGAGTTTTTCGATATTGGTTTTAACAACATCCATCCCAACCCCGCGGCCGGAAACGTTGGTAACCGCATCGGCGGTAGAAAGACCGGGCCGAAAGATCAGCGCAAACGCTTCTTTTTCGCTGAGGCGGTCGGCTTCTTTTTCATTGATTACGCCTTTTTCAAGGGATTTGTTGATCAAAACGTCCGGATCAAGGCCTTTGCCGTCATCACCGATTTCGATAATGATATTATTACCCTCGTTATACGCTTTCAGGTTGACCGTGCCCTTTTCTGGTTTTCCGGCTTTGACACGCTCTGCGGGAGTTTCGACACCGTGGTCACAGGAGTTTCGGATAATATGCACCAGCGGATCGCCGATCTCTTCAACGATGGATTTATCCAGTTCGGTCTCTTCCCCGCTGATAACCAGTTCGATATCTTTTTTCAGTTCCCGTGAAAGGTCTCTGACCATTCTCGGGAATTTGTTAAATACTTTGCCTACAGGCAGCATCCGTGTTTTCATCACCGCAATCTGCAGGTCACTTGTTACTACAGAAACACCCGAGACGACGTTACTGAGCTCTTCTAAAAACTGCTCACCCTCGTAGCGCTCTTCGACATCGTTATAAATCTTGGACAGCCTGTTTTTGCCAAGAACCAGTTCGCCGATCAGATTCATCAGGTGATCTAAGCGGCTCACATCAACACGGATGGTTTGTTCCACCGTTGTCGCTTTCTTCTTGGGAGCGGGCTTAGCATCTCCTGAATCACCGCTTTTGGCTGCGGGTTTTTTGGGTGCCGGTTTGCTCTGGGGTTTGGGCTCTTCTTTTTTTGGTTCCTCTTTTGTTTCGCCGCCCTGCTGTTTCTTTTTCTCTTCGCGGCGTTTTTTATCCTCTTCCTGACGTACCTGCAGCAGGCGCTCGATTTCGGCTTCCACCTCATCGTCATCCATCTCTTCGGGATTGATATCAGCTGCTTCCTGCTCTATTTTTTTGGCAGCGGGATCAAGATTCTGTTCGCCGCTTTTTTTACTCTTGTCGTCTTCGCCGCTTCTGTCGGGTTTCTGTCCGGTTTGGGCCGCTTCATCCACGCCCTCTTCGATATCTTTGCCTTTTAAAACGTTATCCAGCTTGGTGACGGTTTCAGCAATCTGTATATCACCCTGATCAGTACCCGTTTCCTTGATCTGATCAAGCAGCGCTTTCATCAGATCGATCGATTCAAACACCACGTCCATGATATCGGCGTCAATAACCAGTTCGCCGTGACGGGCTTTGTTGAGCACGTCTTCCATATGGTGGGTCAGTTCCGTGAGCACGTCAAGGTTTAAAAACGATCCCGATCCCTTGATTGTGTGGGCAACGCGAAAGATCTGGTTGAGCAGATCCTTATCTTCGGGATTGGTTTCAAGATTGACCAGATCCTCGTCCAGCTGTTCGGTCAGTTCGGAAGCTTCAACCAAAAAGTCTTCTAAAATTTCTTGCATATCATCCATATCACATCCTTACCTAATCATTTACGTGTGCTTTAACGATTCGCGCCACTTCTTCATAAAACTTACCGGCTTCAAATTTCACCAGATAGCCTTCACCGCCGGCGTCTTCACCCCGCTTGTCGCTGAAACTGTCGCTGATTGAGGAGTTAAAGACAACGGGAATATTTCGAAAGCGCTCATCGTCTTTGACGTTGGCTGCAAAGTGAAAGCCGTCCATCTGCGGCATTTCCACATCCGAGACGATAATCTTGAGGTTTTTGCCGATAGCGTCTCCGTAGGATTTATACATCTCTTCCAGTTTTTCCAATCCTTCGACGCCGTCATTGGCTTCAACGACGGTAAAGCCCATTCGCTCCAGCGCTTTTCGCACGTATTTTCTGGCCACGGGACTGTCATCAAGAGCCAGCGCAAAGCCGCTGAATTTTTCGACTTCGACGTTTTCATCCACTTCCTGATGATACAGGCCAAGTTCGGCAACAACGCTTTCAAGGTCCAAAATCAACAGCACGTCATCGTTTTCAATCTTGGTCACACCCGTAATCTTACTTTTATCAAACGCGCCGTCTCCGCTGCTGAAACTGGCCGGTTCGATATCTTCCCAGTTGATGCGGCGGATTCTTTTAGCCTCATGGACGACGAAGCTGACGTAGATATTGTTAAACTCCGCGATAATAATACGCTTGTTTTTATCCTTTTCGGGAGGGACTTCCACGCCCATCCATTTTGCCAGATCGATCACGGGAATCACTACGCCGCGCAGATCGAAAATTCCTTCGATAAAGTCAGGAACCCCCGGCAATTCGGTCAGTTTGGGCATCTTGATAATCTCTTTGACTTTAGAGACGTTTACGCCGTATATGCCTTCATATATCTTGTCGCCGACTTTTTTAAAAATGCGAAAGTCAACCAGTTCCATCTCATTGGAACCGACTCTGAGAGCTTTTTCATCTATGGCCATTATTGCTCCTTAACTCCTGCTCATAAAATAACTGCTTTGTATTTGATTTTACTATAATAAAACTTTGATTACAGACAAAAGCGGGCAGGTTACAATAGATCATTCCCGCCTCGTGCTTTTGCATCTGCATGTTTTGGTGAAAATGCCCCTCGATCACGATATCGGCTTTTTGCTGCGCGTAATGCGTTAAACGATTATCGGTTATTGTTTTAAAATTGTTAATACGGGTACAAAGGTTTTTGGCGTAATTATACGCATTGATACGCGCAGTAATCCACCCTTTTATATTCACGGCGTTTAAAATCTTCAGTACCGTTTTATCGGTGATTGTTCTGATATAGCGTTCATACGCTTTTGGCGTGTAGATGTCGCCGTGGGCCAGCAGCACCGTTTTCTCACCCAGTTTTGCCCTTACCGGATGGGTTTTACGCGCATAAACGGTGATATTTGGAAAAACTCTGGAGAGGTTGAAATCGTGATTGCCCTCAAAGTAGTACTGCTGCATAGGAAGCGCGTTGATGCGCTCTATCATCCGGGCGTTTTGCCACATGGTAGGTTTGATTCCTCCTACCAGCAGATCAAAGATATCGCCCATCCAAAAGATGCGCTTTGGCGTCAACTCTCCCGCCTCCAGCGCGTCTAAAAACCGTTCAAGCTGCGGCCGGACGGGGCTGTAGTGCGCATCGGCGATGAAGATATCGCCCTGTTCTATCTCTATCACGGGGTATGGGCAAACTCAGGCAGCCCCGCGTACTCATCCAGCCCGCAGATCAGGTTGGCACAAGCCATCGCCTGGGAGCTGGCGCCACGGAGCAGATTGTCAATAGCGGCGTTGATAAACACCAGTGACCCCTTTTGATCGATATACATATCGCAAAAATGGGTCCCCACGACGTTTTTCAGCTCCACCGGATCTTTTCTGATACGAACGAAACGGTCATTTTTATACACCTCTTTCAGATACGCGGCGGCGTCGATATCTTTGTCCACCGTAAAATAACTGTTTGAAAGCATCCCCCTGGTGATGGGAATAATCTGGGGGACAAACTGCACATTCTCCATCGCCGTTTCCAGCTTTTCCGCGATTTCGACGTTGTGACGGTGATTGAGCGGATT
>JBNJFE010000042.1:0-13001 GCA_051746505.1 Campylobacterota bacterium | reverse complement strand
CTGGCAGCGTCGAGGTCACCGGTTCGATCCCGGTACACTCCACCATCTACTTTATACTTGAGTTGACGCAGTATACTAACTATCGTAATTATCCATATTTTAAGCAATAACGTACTACAATCTGATAAAAACTACGACGGGGTGAAAACAATGCAGGGGATTACAAAATTATTTATTTTACTGGTTTTAACCGCCGGGCTTGTCTCGCAGGCTTCTGCGCAAAAAAAGCTTGTGTATCTGGTTTCTGATATGAATATTCCGTTTTGGCAGATCATGGCCAAAGGCGTCAGGGAAAAAGCAGACGACCTCGGGTATGAGATCACGGTTTACGGCGCGGACAACAGCTTGAAAAAAGAGTTGCAAAACACTGTCCAAGCGATCAAAGAAGGCGCTGAAGGCATTATCCTTTCGCCGATCAACTCCTCCTCGGCTGTTACCGTTCTTCGTCTGGCCCAAAAAGAGGGGGTACCGGTAGTCATCTCTGATATAGGAACCGACGGGGGCGAGTATGTCTCTTTTATCTCTTCGGACAATAAACAGGGTTCGTATGATATCGGCAGGGTGCTGGTGCAAAAGATGCAAGAAAGCCGCAAGGATGAGGGCAGTGTGGGTATCATCGCCATCCCGCAAAAACGAGCCAACGGCAAAGCCAGAACGCAGGGGTTTATGCAAGCGTTGGACGAAGCGGGGATCAAAGCCGCCGGGCTTAAACAGCAGGAGGATTTTTCCTACCAAGAAACCTATGACTATACCAAAGAGTTGATCAAAAACAACCCCGATATGAGCGCGCTCTGGCTGCAGGGATCGCATCGCTACAAAGCTGCGCTGGATGCGATGAAAGATATTGGCAAGAGTAACGAGGTACTGCTTGTCTGCTTTGATGCCGAACCGGAGTTTTTAGAACTGATTCCTGAGGGTACGCTTGTGGGTTCTGCTATGCAGCAACCCTTTTTGATGGGTGAAAAAGCCGTCAGCGTGATGGATGATCATTTGCACGGCAAAGAGGTCAAAAAACAGATCAAGATGAATATTTTGGCCATTTCGGAAAAAAATATAGAACAAAAGCTGCCCGTTATCAAGCGAAACGTGCTTGGGCTGGAGTAAGAAAAGACTGTGATTAACTCATCCAAACGCTCTCTTTTTTCCCAGCTGGTTTTTATCATCCTTGGCGTGGTGGTGCTGAGTTTGGGTGTGCATACGATATATTCATATCAGGAAGCCAAGAAAAGAGCCCTGACTGACATTAAGCAGGATATTAAAACCGTCACCGAGTCACTGCAGCAGAGTTTGGATTATTTCATCTCTTCGTATGCGGTAAATGAATACGAACGCCTGCTGATCTCGCTGATGCAGCGAAACCATATCGCAGCCATTGTCGTGCAAGATTATAATATGCAAGAACTCACCCAAGATGAGTTTGTCGTGGGCGAGATAAGGGATAAAAAAGGCGAGATCGTGCCTTATAAGCAAGCCGTGCACGGTTCGTGGCTGCAAGAGTATGCTTTTAGCAAAAGCGCGGTCATTGAAAACAGTAACGGTAAAGAGTTAGGTAAAGTCAGCGTTTACGCCTCCGATGAAGAGCTCAATGCCTACTTGCAATCGCTTTTGATCAGACATATCGGGGCGGCGCTTATCATGACGGCAGTGATGATAAGCCTGCTTTTTATGCTGATACGAGCCAAGCTGATCCAGCCGCTGCAGACACTGATAAGCCAGATCAAAGATACGGATAAAAACGCTATTCCCAAACATGTCAGCACTTTTGATGCGTCCAAAGAGATGAGGGTTCTGAGTGAATCGATACAAAACATGGTCAAAACGATCAAAACGTCAAAAGTGCAGCTGCAAAAAGAAAGAGACCGCTTTTTACTCGCTGTGGAGGGCAGCAACGACGGTCTGTGGGACTGGGATATCGCTAACAACGAAGTGTATTTCGCGCCCCGCTGGAAAAAGATGCTTGGGTACGCAGAGGATGAACTGCAAAACAGTTTCCAAACATGGGAATCCAGGATTCATCCTGAGGATAAAGCAGCCGTGTTTGAACAGCTTAATGATTACCTGGCCCAAAAAAGCAGCGAATTTGCTCCCGAGTTTCGTATGCGCCATAAAGACGGTTCATGGGTGTGGATACTGGCTAGAGCCAAAGCCAGATTTGACAAAAAAGGCAGGCCGCTTCGTATGGTAGGTTCGCACACTGATATTACTATACGAAAGAATTTGGAATTTTCCCTGCAAAAGAAAGTCAGTGATCAACTCCAGGAGCTTCGCCAAAAAGATCAGCTTTTGCAGCAGCAGGCGAGAATGGCGGCTATGGGCGAAATGATCGGCGCGATCGCGCACCAGTGGCGACAGCCGCTGAATGCGCTGAGTATCAATATCCAGAATCTGGATGATGATTATGAAGACGGGCTGGTCAATGAGGATTTTATTGACCGCTTTATTGAAAAAAACACGACTTTGATTAACTATATGAGCAAAACCATCGATGATTTTCGAAATTTTTTCAAAACCGATAAATCAAAAACCCTCTTTGGCGTGAAAGCTTGTATAGATGATGTCCAAAAACTGCAGGGGGCGCAGCTGAAAAATCATAATATCGAGCTGATCGTAGAAGGGGAGGATTTTTCTATCAAAGCAGTCCAGAGCGAATTGGAACAGGTGGTGTTAAATCTGCTGTCAAACGCAAAAGACGCCATCTTGGAAGAAAACAGAGATGATGGAGTAATACGCATCGATCTGGACAACCCCTGTATCAGTGTCAGCGACAACGGCAAAAAGATTCCTGATGAGATTATAGACAAGATTTACGATCCTTATTTTACCACCAAAGATCAGGGACAGGGCACGGGGATCGGGCTGTATATGTCCAAAACGATTGTTGAGCGCAATATGAAAGGCACCATTGAAGCCAAAAATCTCACTGAGGGCGCGTGCTTTCGTGTGTGTCTGCAGGATGCGGCAAACATTGCAAGCGCGCAAGAGAAAGCTTAATAAAACTATGCTATCATAAGGCATCAAAGAAAAAAGGTCTGATCATGATAGCTTTAATGCCAGACTGTGTTTTGCTGCGGCAGCTGCATATGAAACATGGTACCAGCGATGAAAACCTGCGGTCTATGGGTATTCACGAACAGATTGATGGTGTCGTCGTTATCCGCAAAGCGGTTTTACAGGCAAGAACGGGGCATGAACACAAAAAGGTACAAAACGCCGCCGTTAAGCTGCTTGAAGCTTACAACCGATGCACCAACCTCAAGGGTATGATCCGCCTGCGCACGCTTTCTCGCTACGGTCTTGTTTCGCACCTTTCCCTGCAGCAAAACAGGGCCGATTTTGCCAGACAGGTAGTCACTGTGGGGCGCTGGCAGTTTGTGCAGCCCTCAAAGAAGCTGACCGAAGTGATCGGCTGGGCGCAGGAGGGCATGACCCTGTGTCGGACCACTAAAAAAGAGTTTGACCTGTATGACCGCATCATGCAGTTTGGTACCTCCATCTACATAGGCGCTTACGCGTAAGAAACTTACTGGATAAAGCAGTAACCGTAACCGTATTGGGTTTTGATGCACTCAGTGTGGCCGGTTTGGTCCTGTATCTGTTTGCGCAGGTTTTGGATGTGATAATCCAGCGTTCGCTCACTGCTGCCAGAAGAGAGGCAAAGTGCTAAATGTTCTCTGCTGACAGCCTGGTTACTATTTTGTATCAACGTGGCAAAAAGCGCTTTTTGGGTGTGGGTTAACTGCAGGGTGTGGTCTTGAAAGCAGATATTTCCATCCTGAAGCCAAAAAGTAAACTTCTCTTTTTTCCTGGCGGATACAAAACGCGTATTGGTTTTTAACTGTACCCAGATGCGGGCTTCAAGCTCTTCTAAGTCGATAGGCTTTTTCATATAATCTTTGGCTCCGAGTTTAAAAGCTTTCAGCAGCGTATTTTTCTCTGAGTAGGCACTGGTGATAATAATGGGGATCAGGGGGTGGTTTCTGGCGCAAAACTGCAGCAGTTCAAAACCGCTGTAATCAGGCAGGTTCAGATCCAGCAAAATCAGATCAAATTGTTCCTTGCCAAGCAGCGCGATAGACTGGGTCACGGTATCACAGGCAGTAAGCGAAAACTCCTGCGGATCAAAAAACTCCTTGATCCACAAAGCCGAGTCCATTTCATCCTCAACCAGCAGTATAGAAAAAGTCCGCATTTGCCCTCCTTTTTTCCTAAGAATCCTAAGATTTTACCGATAATTGCCTTAGATTTTTGCTGTATAATTGTAAAAGTGGACAAAAAAAGTCTGTAATATTTCATAAGGAAACACAGTGGTGCCTTTGCGGTTTGTTATCGTTGCCTTTTTATTGTCTGTAAATGCCGTGGCCGCAGAGCAGTCCAGGTCTGTTGAACTGCTTTTAAAGTGGAAGCACCAGTTTCAGTTTGCCGGGTTTTATATGGCCAAAGAAAAAGGATGGTACGACAAAGCCGGACTTGATGTTTCTTTCAAAGAGGTTTCTGGCAGCACGGATGTCATAGCAGATGTTGCCGCGGGCAAAAGCGATTTTGGCATCAGTGATTCAGTCCTTATCTACCGGTGGCTGGGCGGCGCCCGTGTAAAAGCGCTGATGGCTGTTTTGCAGGATTCTCCCATAGCTTTTATCACGCTTGCTAAAAGCAATATCAGCACGCTGCAGGATTTGCAAAACAGGAAGGTCGAACTGGCCAGGCAGTCAATTCACAACACTTCGCTGCTTGCCATGCTCAAAGCAAATGATATTTCAATAAAACACAGTCCCAGAGACTTCTCTGTTGCTCCTCTTATACGTGGTGATGTTGATGTTATTTCGGGCTATCTGTCGAATGAACCTTTCACTTTGAGGGACAAAGGGTATCAGACAAACACGATCAGACCCAAAGATTACGGCTTTGATTTTTACGGCGATATCTTGTTTACAAGCCAGCAGATGGCAGATCAAAACCCAAAAACAGTCGACAGCTTTTACGAAGCCAGCAAAAAAGGGTGGGAGTACGCTCTTACGCACCCGGAAGAAGCGGTAGAAGTTATTATGCAAAAATATAATACGCAAAACAAGACAAAGGATATGCTGGCGTATGAAGCCCATATCATCAAAAAGCTCAGCGGTTTTGACAAAGGGATGTTTGGCAGACTGGATCAATCCAAGCTTGATTCGATCAAAAAGACGTATGCGCTGCTGTTTCCGGGCAGATTTGCCAACACAGCAGCAGTATCACAGATTATCTACCACAAAGCTTTGCCAAAGAATGAGCCCGTGCTCAGTCCCGCGCAAAAGCAGTATCTCAAGCAAAACAAAGAGGTCCCTGTTTGCCTGGAGGACAATCTTAATCTTATCGGTGCCAAAGACAATACAATCACCGGAATACTTGGCGATCTGTACGCACATATCGGCAGAAACCTGGGAGTGCGTTTTGTCGCGGTAGAAAAACAAGACAGTGAGTGTGTAATTGAGGGTGCAAGAGTATGTCCTCAAGAGGATGAAAGTGATCAAAACCAAAGTGTGCCGCTGCTAAAAGATTATTTCGCGCTGATTACCAGCCTGGATAAATCCTTTGTTTCCGATCACAAAGAGCTTGTGAACAAACAGCTGCTTGTTCACAAGCCCGAGTACAAAACGTTTTTAAAAAAGCACTATCCCTTTTTATCCATCAAGGTGTCCCAAAACAGGGACAAAGCTTTTGAGGCCGTGCTTAAGGGCAGGGCTTTCGGGTACCTGGCTTTAAACGAGCTTGCAGACAGATTGCTGCAAAAATACGGCTTTGGCAAGCTTAAGATCAGCGGCTTTGCGGCCAGGCAGAACCCTATAGCCTTTTGTGCCAAAAGCAGCGGCGGCAATGAGCTTTTGCCGGCAGCTATGAACAGCGCTTTGAAAGCGATGCCTCCTTCCAAGGTTGAAGGTATCAAACACGACTGGCGTATCAGCAGGTATACCAAAGAAACTGATTACAGGCTGGTTTTTTTGCTGCTTGGAATTTTTGGTTTGATTATGGTTTTGCTTTTAAGCTGGCTGTGGATGAAACAGCGGCACAACAAGCGACTGCAACATCTGCTCAATGCCTCCATAGAAGGCATCAGCGTTTTTGAAAAACAGCGGCTGACTGAGGTGAATTCGCAGCTGCTTTTGATGCTTGGCTACGACAAGCTGGAACAGATAAAAGACAGTCATATCAGCGCTTTTACCCACATGAGTGAACAACAACTGCAGCAAAAGATGCAGTGTACGCAAAAACCGTGTGAAATGCAGCTGGTAAAACAAGACGGAACCACCTTTGCGGCCCTGGTGCGAATCAGCGCGATATCAGGATCAAAAAAAATTATCTCCGTTATTGACATTTCCCGGCTTAAAGAAGCTCAAAACGAGCTGGCAGAGCTTAATGCCAACCTTGAACAAAAGGTCAAAGACCAGGTTGAGCGAAACAAACAGCAGCAGCTTTTGATGCTGCAGCAATCCCGCCTTGCCCAGATGGGGGAGCTTTTGAGTATGATCGCCCATCAGTGGCGCCAGCCCATCAATACCGTTGCTATACTCAACCAGGTGATTGTATCACGGTACAAAAAGAACACGCTTGATGATACGATGATGCAAAAGTTTGAAAAAGATTCCAAAGAGCAGATTGCGTATATGTCTGCAACCATTGATGATTTTAAAACCTTTTTTACTCCGCAAAAACACAAGGAGCGTTTTGATCTAAACAAAGTGATCAACACCAGTCTTTCGATGCTGGCACCTGTGCTGTACAGTCAAAAGATTACTGTGACAACCTCTCTTGAAAAGGAGGTGTTTCTTGAGGGATATCCCAATGAAGCAGGGCAGGTGATAATCAATATCATCACCAACGCCAAGGATGCTTTCACCGAGCAAGAGACAGAAGATAAAAAGATAGATATATCGCTGTCACAAAAAGAAGGCAGCATTATCCTTTGTATCGAGGATAACGCCGGAGGCATCGATGCAGCGATACTGGATAAGATCTTTGATCCCTACTTTTCTACGAAAGCGGATAAAAACGGGACCGGACTTGGACTGTACATGAGCCGCCTGATTGTCACTGAGCATATGAACGGCAGGCTGCAAGCCAAAAACAGTACTAAAGGAGCAAGATTTGTTATTGAATTTTTATCTTAAGCACAAGGAGAACAGATGCGACAGAGTATAACCCCGACAGGGCAGGAAAAACGCCTGGGAGCTGATGATTTTATCATCTCAAAAACCGATACCAAAGGCAAGATCACGTATTGTAACCGTATCTTTATCGATCTGGCCGGCTACAGCGAAGCCCAGCTGCTTGGCAAACCCCACAGTATCGTCCGCCATCCCGATATGCCAAAGCTTATTTTCAAGCTGTTGTGGGACCGGGTCAAGGCAAAAAAAGAGATATTTGCCTTTGTCAAGAACCTGTGTAAAGACGGCGGTCACTACTGGGTATATGCCAATGTAACGGCTTCTACGGATGAAAGCGGCCGGGTTTTGGGATACTACTCGGTGCGGCGCAAACCAAGCGCAAACGGGCTTGTGGCCATTGAAAAACTTTACGCCACACTGCTTAGCAAGGAAAAAAGCGGCGGTATAAATGAAAGCAGCAGATATATGGACAAGCTATTAGATGAAAAAGGAGTACGTTATGATGAATATATTAACCAGCTACAAAACAGTTAGCAGATCGCAGATACTGTTGTATCTGTTTTTACTTGGCGCAATCGGTGCGTATATAGCGGTGTTTGGAATCGATCTGGCAGGGTCGGGGATACTGGCTTTTGGTCTGTTGTTTGGCTCAATATTTGGGGCAAAAAGCAACTCCATTATGGTCAATAAGCGCTTGCAGCAAGAGCTTGAGGCTGTTACGTCACAAGCGTCTCAGGGCAAACTGGAACCTAGAATAACACAGATTGATCCAAATGATCCTCTGGGCGCTACGGCGTGGAATATCAACGATCTGCTTGATCAGGTCGAAGCGTTTATGCGCGATACCGAAACCTCTATCTATGAAGCAAGCCGCGGCAATACGCACAGAAATATCGACCCCGCCGGAATGAAAGGCAAGTTTAAAAGCAGTGCCGGTTCCGTCGCGCAGGGGGTTGAGGGCGTGATTGCCGGCCAAAAAGCCGCTATCAAATCACAAATGTCAGAAAAGTTCCAGCAAACCGGCGGCGGTATCCAGGGCAATCTGCACAAGGTTCAAAGCGCCATGAGCGGATCGCTTGAGAGTATCAGGCAGATTACGGATATGAGTGAAAATACCGCTACAAAGTCACATGAAAGCTTGCAGGTCACCAATGATTTAGCCGATCGCATCGCGCACCTGGCTGAACTGATCGCGGGCAGCACCGAAGCGATCGGGTCGCTTTCGCAGCGTACCGAAGAGGTCACCTCGGTAGTCAATCTGATCAAAGATATCGCCGATCAGACCAATCTGCTGGCTCTTAACGCCGCCATCGAAGCAGCCAGGGCCGGAGAACACGGCAGAGGCTTTGCCGTGGTCGCTGATGAGGTACGAAAGCTGGCTGAGCGCACGCAAAAAGCCACCAGCGAGATCAGTATCACGATGCAGACGCTGCAGCAGGAATCCACCGGTATTTTAGAATCCAGCGAAAAGATCAACGAGATCGCCGAGGAATCCAGCAGTGATATCAGCAAGTTTGAACAAACGCTCAATACCTTCAACGAAGACGCGCAAAAAAGCGCCAAGATCGCCGAGCATTTTGAGGATTTTAACTACACAACTCTTGTCAAGATCGATCACATTATTTACAAATCCAACGTATACTCTTCAGTGCTGAATGAAAAAGAAAACGAAGACTTTACACAGCCAGATGAGTGTGATTTTGGCCGCTGGTATTACAGTGACGGTAAAGAGCGCTTTGGAACGACATCAGCGTATAAAAGTCTTGGTAAAAAACATGAGATTGTGCATGATAAAGCCAATGCCAACGTCAAATATATCAAAGACCATACCGTCTTTAGCCACGAGGATGATATTATTGGCAACTTCAGCGTAATGGAAGAAGCAAGCAGCGACGTGTTTGACCTGCTTGATACCATACTGGAGGAAAAAGCTAAAAATAAGGGGATTGAGTTATGAGGCTGCTCATGCTGCTAAATAACGTTTGTATTGTGAAAACGGGTACTGATGCATAAAGATAATGATGTCGTCATAGACGCGCTAAGCGAACTTGCCGGTACGTTTGCTCCGCTGAAGGCAAAAGCGTTTTATGAAGCTATCAGCAGGTATTTTGTGCAACATTTAGATATAGAGTATGCATTTGTGGGCAAGCTCAGTTCCGGTAAAAACGGGGTGAGCGTGCAGGCTGGCTGGCATGCAAAAGGGCCGATGGAAACGTTTTATTATGACTTAGAACCCACTCCGTGCAAAAACGTGATTGCCAACGACCATGCCATGTATGCAAGCGGGGTGAGTGAACTTTTCCCCGATGATAAGCTTTTGCACAAAATGGGTATTGAAGCCTATGCCGGAAGCGCGCTTTTTGACAAAGAGTTAGAACCCATGGGGATAGTCGTGGCTTTAAGCACGACCCCCTTTGAAAACCCGCACCTTATAGCGACGATGCTGGATCTTTTTGTTACAAGTATCAGCGCTGAAATGCTGCGTGGAGAAGATGAAAAGCAAAGAGACGATCTGCAGGAGATCGCGTATTACGATCCTTTGACAAAGCTGCCAAATCGGCTGCTGCTTCGCCAAGAGATCGCTAAAGCTAAAAACAGACTTCATCAGACGGGTAAAAAAATGGCGGTATGTATGCTTGATCTTGACGGCTTCAAGGAGGTCAATGATACCTTCGGGCATGAAGCGGGGGACGCAGTCTTAGTGGAAGCTTCCAACCGGATCAGCCGGGGACTGCGCAGCGATGATGTCGTCTCAAGAATCGGCGGCGATGAATTCGTGATCGTTTTGACCGCTCTTTACGGGGCTGATGAAGCAGCCAAGACATTAATGCGGCTGCTGCAGGATATCAGCGCGGCTTATAGTTTTGAGACCCAAAAGATCACTTCTATCTCAGCCAGTATCGGGGTGAGTATATACCCTGATGACAATGTTGATGACGATCTGCTTTTACGCCATGCCGATCAGGCGATGTATAGGGCAAAAGAGGGCGGCAAGAATAGGTTTGAATTTTTTGACGTCAATGCCAGACAAAAGGTAAAAGCTAATTTTCAGGCACTGAAAAAAATCCATAAGGCTCTGGACAAAGGACAGTTTGAACTGTATTTTCAACCCCAGCTGAGTACTTTTGACCTGAATATCACCAAAGTCGAAGCCCTGTGCCGGTGGAACCATCCCATCCTGGGTACTTTAGGCCCGAGTGAATTTTTGCCACTTATTGAAGATGATGAACTTGTTTTTATGCTTGATCAGTGGGTCATTACCAACGCTTTGCAGCAGATGCGGTATTTGAAAGACAGCGGATTCAATCTTAAAATATCGGTCAATATTTCACCAAAACACTTTGGTCAAAAAAGCTTTTTGACTAATATCAGGCAATACATGGAGCAAAAAGGACTTGATGTTGATATGCTGCGGTTTTTGGAGTTTGAGATTGTTGAAACAGCCGCGCTTGAGAGTGTCAATCACACCAATGAAGTCATCAGTGAGTGCAACGATCTTGGGATTTCGGTCGCGCTGGATGACTTTGGCACCGGGTATTCGTCGCTGACGCATTTAAAGCAGCTACGAGTCGATACGCTCAAGATTGACCAGAGCTTTGTGCAGGATATGCTTACTGACAGTCAGGATATGGCTATCGTGGATGCGGTGATTTCATTATCGAAAGTATTTCAAATCGAAGTAATCGCCGAAGGCGTAGAGAGTATCGAACAGCTGCTTATGCTCAGTGAACTGGGATGTGACACGATACAGGGATTTCATGTAGCCAGGCCCATGCCCGCAGCTGCTTTAGTGCAGTTTTTGAGGCAGTTTGCTCCCGACCCGCGGTGGCAGATAACCTCACCGCATATGCCAAGCCGGGCTGATTTTGAACTGCTTTTAGCCCAGACTATACACAAGCACTGGATCGATCTGGTCGTTGAAGCGCTTAAAAATAAAGATTTTGCAAATCTGCCCAAGCTTTCTTCGCAATCGTGCCGTCTTGGCAAGTGGATGCGTACTTCGGCCAAAAAATACTTTACCTCCCTGCAAAGCTTTGGCAAGCTTACGACGGTGCATCAAAAAGTGCACAGGAAGATATCCATGATAGTCCAGGATGCGCAAAAATCAGACGCCGCTTTGACAGCAGAGCAGGAACAAAGTATCCACCGTTTAAAAAAGGAGCTGCTGCAATGTATAGAGGATTTGCGAGGGGAGTATGTATTGGAAAAAGCAACCAAAGGAGTTAAACGTGTTAGAAGCAGATAATATTACATGGAAAAGTGATTATGAAACCGGTATCGATGCGATCGATGAACAGCACCAGATCCTGGTTGCTACGCTCAAAGAAGCAAACGATACGCTAAGCAGTGACTACAGTCTTGAGAATTTGGAAAATATCACCAAAGACCTGCTTAGCTACGCGCTGTATCACTTTGAGACAGAAGAGGAGATGATGCAAGAAAGCGGCTATGACAAGCAGCGCCCGGGGGAGTATGAAAGCCACATGAAACAGCACCGCGACTTTTCAGCCAAAGTGGTCAAGATCAGAGAAAGCCTCAAAGCCGGGCAGCTCATAGAACAGGAAGAACTTATCGGATTTTTGATCAACTGGCTGATCAACCATATCAACAAAACCGATAAAAAGCTGGGTGTGTTTTTGCAGAAAGAGCAATAATCAGCCAGAAGCGGAGGGTATAACAGATGAAAAAAATATTGATTATTGATAATTCAAAATTTATCACGAAAGTGATCAAAAAGCGGATCGACAGTCAGTCTTTATATGAAGTCTTAACCGCGCGAACGCTGCAAGAAGCACGAGATATTACTCAATACAGCACTGTTTTTATGATTGTGACAAATTTGACGCTGGAAGATGCCAGTGAAAATGAAATTTTAAATTTCCTAAAAAACAGCGGGATCCTCTCAATCGTTTTTAGTACCTCGATTGAATCACAGTTGATACACAATGAAGATTATCCCAATATACTTGATTATGTATTTAAAGACCTCAATGGTGCGATTCATATTTGCAATCTCATTGATGCCGTCTCATTTGGCAAAGGAAAGAAGGTATTGGTTGTTGATGATTCTCAAGCTTCTATCAATTACATCAAAAAAACACTGCGCAGGCTGCTTTTGCAGGTAGAAAGTGCAAAAAACGGCAAAGAAGCCCTGCGCAAGCTGCAGGATCATGAAGATATACTGCTTGTAATCAGTGACATGAATATGCCGTTGATGAATGGTTTGGACTTGACAAAGGCCATCAGAGCAAATCCAAAATTTTCTAAGTTGAAAATAATTATTACAACAGGCTACGCCGATGATAAAACTAAAGTAGAGTTGTTTAAATATGGAGTGGATGATGTGCTTTACAAACCCGTAGTCGCAGAAGAAATGATGTATAAAACGGCCAATGTTATTTTAGAAGAAAAATCTTTTGAAGACATTGAACGCTTCAATCAAGTTGCCGATGAGCATATCATCTCTTCTTCGACAGATGAAAACGGCATAATCACTCAGGCGTCTGAAGCATTTAGCAAGATAAGCGGGTATAGAAAAAATGAACTTATAGGCCAATCACACCGTCTGCTGCGTCACCCTGATATGCCTGCTTCTGTTTACACAGAGTTGTGGGAAACCATCAAGCAGGGCAAAACATGGCTGGGCGAGATTAAAAACCGTAAAAAAGACGGCGGATTTTATTGGGTTTTGGCAATAGTGAAGCCTTTTGTTGAAAATGACGGGACAGTTGCCGGGTATTACGCAATACGCCAGGATATTACAGATAAAAAAAGAATAGAAGAAATAAGCATTACCGACGGACTGACCGATATTTACAACCGAAGGCATTTTAACGATACCTTTCCACAGATCATAGAGAGTGC
>JBNJFE010000041.1:0-13294 GCA_051746505.1 Campylobacterota bacterium | reverse complement strand
AATTTGCATCATTAATACTATTACGCTACACTCTAAATGAAAGTAAATACAAAATGGAGGTAAGCAATGATTAAGAAAATATACACTGCTTTTATAGCAGCCGCGATGATGGCCCTAAGCGCACCGGCCGCGCAGCTTATGATTGATGATTCCCACTCAAAGGTCGGGTTTGAAGTAACGCATATGATGATCAGTTCCGTTGACGGGAGATTCGTTGATTATGGCGGCGATATCGCCATCGATCTTGACAGCAAAGAGATTACGGCCCTTGATGCAACCGTGAACGCAAAATCTATCGATACGGGGATCGAGAAAAGAGACAATCACCTGCGTAGCGAAGATTTTTTCTATGTCAAAAAACATCCTGAAATAACTTTTGCGATGAAAAAGTTTATCCAAGACGGCGATGAGGGCGAAGTGATCGGGGACTTGACCATACGAGGCGTGACCAAAGAGGTTATTTTAGACAGTGAAATTACAGGTGTCATTGTCGTTGAGGGCACCACAAGGGTTGGCTTGGAACTTGAAGGCGAAATCAACAGAAAAGAGTTCGGCCTTAACTGGAACAAGGTGATCGAAGCAGGCGGAATCGCCGTAGGCGAAGATGTAAAGTTAGAGATCAATCTGCAACTGATGAAAATGTAATCAATCCAGCAGTCGGATTTCTAATTCCAGCACGGTTTCAAAACGCTCCTGCACGCTTTTTTGCGCAAGCGCGATGAGCGCGACTGCGTGGGCGGCAGTGCCGCTGTCACGGTTGATCAAAAAATTGGCGTGTCGGTCACTGAAAGCAAACCCGCCGATACTTTTACCTTTCATACCCGCACCCTCCAAAAGGCGGCCGGCGTAGTCCCCCGGCGGGTTTTTAAAACAGCTGCCCGCACTGGGGCCGCTTGGTTGGTTTTTTCGTTTTTGGCGCAGTTTTTTGACAAGCCCGGGATCAAAGGACCTTTGGGGTTTGAAAGAAGCTTCAAAGATCACTCCATCGATGCTGCTGTATCGGTAACCGTGTGGTATCTGCTCTTTTTGTACCACGCTGTTATGAGTTTGCACACGCAAAAGAGAATCAAAAATAGCCATCTCACCCATCCCCGCATTCATACTCAAAAGTCCGCCAAGCTGGCCCGGAAGCGCGGCTAAAAATTCAAATCCTCCCAGATTGTTTTTCTTGCAAAAACTAAAGATTTTCCCCGAAGGCGTCGCGGCTCCGATATGCAGTACGCCATCGGTAAAAGTGATATAATCAAAGCGTTTTGAAAGCATCTGCAGCGGTTTTGAAGGGTTGTTCAGCAGCAGATTGTTTCCCCCTCCGATAAAATAGGCATCTGTGAGTACGTCATTAGCGCTTTGGATGATGTGTACCGGCAGCGTGGGGCCGCATTTGATAGAGCAGTACCTGCTAAAATCAACGTTTTTTGTCAATTGGTAATATCTCCGATCTGATCCCACAGCCCGGAGGTAAAGTCGATGATGTGCCCAAGCATCCAGGGCATGAGTATAACAAGCACCGCGCCGACGATCATAATCTTTGGAATGAAGCTCAGCGTCATCTCATTGATCTGGGTAGTAGCTTGAAAGATACTGATCGCAAGGCCGGCGATGAGTCCGGCCATCAACATAGGCAGGCCCAGAAGCAGTGTCAGCTTCATCGTTTCGATGCCGATTTCGATATATTTTTCCATGAATCAGCTCTGCCGCAGCCCTTCGTATTCTCTTGGGATCGTGTAATCCTGCGTGGTAAGGGGCATATCATACATCCCGTGTTCGTAACCAAGGGCAAAGAGTTTGTCCAGGGCTTCATACTGCAGTTTGTTCAGCGTTACCGAATCTTCGTTGGCATACAGATCCAGGTAGGTATCAAGCGTTTTGGCATCGATGCGTACCAGATTTCTTTCCAGCAGCATCCGTGCCAGTACCCCCCGGTTTTTATCGGCGACTGCAACGGCTTTGATCAGGGTGTCTTCGTACATGATCGCTTTGGTCAAAGGAATCGAGCGCCGCAATGCCATTCCGCCAAGCGGCAGCGGCAGGTCGGGGCCGGCCAACTCTTGCCAGATATCAAAAATCTCTTTTTCTACTTCAAGGCTTGCGTCAAAATCCAAAATACTTTCATGGATCAGCACGCCCGCGTCCACTTCGCCTTCAAGTATCGCGTCTTCGATTTCTAAAAAGTTTTTATACACGATCCTTGCCCGGGGGTAATAAATCTTAAAAAGCAGGGCGTTGGTCGTGTACTCGCCGCTTAAAGCGACTTTGAAGTTTTTTTTGAGTTTTTTACCCTTTGGTTTGATCAGCTTGGGACCGTAGCCGTCGCCAAAACTCACAGCCGTCGTTAAAAGAGCGTAATCATCTTTGATATAGGGGTACGCCCCGAAACTGATAGCGCTGATATCATACAATCCCTCAAAAGCTTTTTGATTCAGCGTCTCAATATCCAGCGCGCTGTTTTCAAAGCGGGTGTCTTTGGGGCCGACCCAGCCGAATTTGATCGCGTAATACATGAAAATATCGTCCGCATCCGGGGAGTGGGCGATGGAAATAGTTTTTTGCATAAATACCGGCCTTTTTTTGTTTAAGTATCTTAATTATACCAAATTCCGCCTACATCTGCATTTTATCTTCTATTGGGTAAAATAATGAAAAAGAGTTTATACGATTAAAGGTGTTTCATGGATGAAAATAAACAAAAAGCTTTAGATATGGCGATGAAGCAGATTGACAAAGCTTTTGGCAAAGGCACGCTGCAGCGGCTGGGGGATAAAAAGGTTGAACCCATCGCTTCAATCAGTACCGGTTCCATCGGTCTTGACATGGCCCTTGGCGTGGGCGGCGTTCCAAAAGGACGGGTCGTGGAAGTGTACGGTCCCGAAAGTTCGGGCAAAACCACGCTGGCTTTGCAGGTAGCGGCCGAAGCGCAGGCAAAGGGTGAAACGTGCGCGTTTATCGACGCGGAACACGCTCTTGATGTGTATTATGCCAAAAATCTGGGCGTGGATGTGGAAAACCTGCTTGTATCGCAGCCTGATTACGGTGAACAGGCCCTTGACATCTTGGAAACACTGGCCAGAAGCGGCGCGGTGGATCTTATCGTGGTCGATTCGGTAGCGGCGCTGACGCCAAAAAGCGAGATCGAGGGTGAAATGGGCGATTCGCACGTGGGCCTGCAGGCACGGCTGATGAGCCAGGCGCTGCGAAAGCTTACGGGGATTTTGAGCAAAATGAACACCACCGTTATTTTTATCAACCAGATCAGGATGAAAATCGGCAATATGGGCTACGGCAGTCCAGAAACCACCACCGGGGGCAACGCGCTGAAGTTTTACTGTTCGGTCAGGGTTGACGTGCGCCGCATCGCTTCACTGAAGCAAAGTGATGAACAAATCGGCAACAGAGTGCGGGCCAAGGTGATCAAAAACAAGGTCGCTCCTCCTTTCAGGCAGGCGGAATTTGACATTATGTTCGGTGAAGGTATCTCCAAAGAGGGGGAACTCATCGATTACGGCGTAAGCCTGGATCTGGTGGATAAAAGCGGCGCGTGGTTCAGTTACAAGGATAAAAAACTCGGCCAGGGCAAAGAAAAAGCCAAAGCGTTTTTGAAAGAAAACCCCGAAATCTACAAAGAGATCGAGGAAAAGGTCAAAAACGAAATGGGCCTGAACCCTATGCTGGAGATGGACCAGGAAGATATCAACGCAAGTGATGACAAATAAAAGGAGACAGAACTGATGGTTTTTATTGATGATGTAAGAGCAGATGAGGTACTTGACAGCAGAGGCAACCCCACCGTACGCGCCACCGTCGCACTGAGTGATGGCAGCGTGGCAAGCGCGATCGTGCCAAGCGGCGCCAGCACAGGCAGCAAGGAAGCCCTGGAACTGCGTGACGGGGGAGAGCGGATGATGGGCAAAGGCGTCTTGCAGGCGGTCGAAAATATCAATGTCGATATCGCCGATGAACTGATCGGTATCAGCCCCTACAACCAGGCCGTGATTGATGGCTTGATGAAAAACCTTGACGGAACGCCCAATTATGAAAGCCTTGGCGCAAACGCCGTACTTGGCGTGTCAATGGCCGTAGCAAGAGCTGCGGCCAAGTCGCTGGGGATGCCGCTGTACCGCTATCTTGGCGGGGCAAATGCGATGACGATGCCGGTACCGATGTTTAACATCATCAACGGAGGCAGCCACGCCAACAACTCCGTGGATTTTCAGGAATACATGATCATGCCGGTGGGGTTTGAACGCTTTGACGACGCGCTGCACGCCGCGGCTGAAGTATACCACCACCTCAAAAAGATCATCGCGGATATGGGCGAAAGCACCGCCCTTGGCGATGAAGGCGGGTTCGCGCCCAACCTGAAAGATAATGAAGAACCCATCAAAGTCATCACCGATGCCATCGAAAAAGCAGGCTATAACACAGACCGCATCAAGATCGCGCTGGATGTGGCAAGCAGTGAATTTTACCAAGACGGCAAATACCGGCTGGAAAGTGAAGGCAAAAGCCTTGACAGCAAAGAGATGGCTGCGTATCTCAAAACACTGTGTGACAAGCATCCCATCGTCTCCATCGAAGACGGCCTTGACGAAAACGACTGGGAAGGCTGGAAAGCACTGACTGAAATGGTCGGGGACAAGGTACAGCTGGTGGGCGATGACCTGTTTGTTACCAACAAGCAGATCCTTGCTGAGGGGATTGACAAAGATATCGCCAACGCTATCCTGATCAAGCCCAACCAGATCGGAAGCGTGACAGAGACGATGGAGACGGTACGGCTGGCCCAGAGAAACGGCTACCGCTGCGTCATGAGCCACAGAAGCGGCGAAAGCGAAGACGCGTTTATAGCCGATTTTGCCGTGGCGCTCAATACCGGCGAAATCAAAACGGGCGCGACGGCAAGAGGCGAGCGAAACGCCAAGTACAACCGGCTGCTTGCGATTATGAACGAGTTGGAACATTACGAGTACGTGGGCATGGAGCTTTTTAACTAAGCCGGTCCATGGAAGAAAAAAATCAGCTTTTTGAGGGGATTGAAAAGCGCTCCCTTTCGCTTTTTGGTATCTCGCATAAGAAGCTGGTATTTTTGCTCGTTGGTATTGTCGGCCTTGGCATTTACCTTGGCATACTTCTGTTTGGCGAAAATTCGCTGATGCGCTATATGCAGCTTAAAGATGAGCTCACTACGCTGAAACAGGAACGAATCCAGCTGCGCATGGAAAACGCGAAGCTGCAAAAAGAGTATTTTGAACTCAAAGAAATCCAACCAAAAGAGGAACCATGAAACGTTTACTCTGTCTTATTTTTATCCTTTTCATGCTGCCAGGCAGCGCTTTTGGCAGGGACAATCCTTTTGTTCCCGCGCTCAAGCAGGACCAGATGCCACTCACCAGTTCCGACCCGCAGGTAAAGCAGACACTTCGCAGCCAGGAGATCAAGCTGCCCCAGGGAGCCAAGCTGCTGCACGCGGTGACGGTGCATTACCAGGATTCAAGCGGGGAGGTCAAAGCAAAAGAATACGCCGTTGATAAAAAAGTCGACTGGCATTATCCGCTCAAGCTTACCCAAAGTACCAAATCCGCCCCGCAAAAAGACTATACCCTCACCGACTTTGTCTCTATCAGCCAAAAAGATTACACTGCCACGGTGCACAGCAGCGATATGGTCATCCGTGATTTTCACTTAACCGATCCGTTTAAAATCGTACTGGATTTCCGATCCGATAAGAGCTTTGCCACCAAAACGGTGCAGATGGAAAAACCCTTTGAGAAAGCCGTCATAGGCGGACACAGAGGGTATTACAGAATCGTGCTGCAGATGGATGCGGTGTATGAGTATGCGTTGACAACGATTGACAAGGGAGTGAAGCTTGAACTTAAATAATATCGTCCTTATCGGGTTTATGGGGTGTGGCAAAAGTACGATCGCGCGATCGCTTTCAAGAAAGCTGGGCTTTTATTTTATCGACACCGACGCGTTGATCGAAAGTTACGAGGGCAGCGAGATCGTTAAAATCTTTGCCAAACACGGGGAGGGGTATTTCAGGGATTTGGAAAAACTGACCTTTACGTGGATGAAAGGTTCCCTGATCAACTCGGTCGTAGCCACCGGCGGCGGTTTTGTGACCAGCACCGACGACCTGGCCCCCCTTGGCAGGGTGGTTTTTATAGACCTCAGTCTTGAAGCGGTTAAAAAGCGCCTGGAGGGGTCACAGGCCAGTGCCAGACCATTGGCGGGCGAAGATATCCAGCGGCTGTACCACAGCCGTTACCCGCTATATGAAAAGATGGCAGATATCAGGATCGATGCTGATGAGAAGAGTTTGGAAATGATCACGCAGGAGATTTTACAGCATTTATGACAATCCATCTGCACCGCTTTGAGTTTGAAACTATTATAGGGATTTTGGAATCTGAGCGAACCCGTAAACAAAAGGTGCGCATCTTCTGTGATATAGAGCATACCCGGGGGTTTGTCGATTACGCCCGGGCCGCGGAGGTAATACGGCGGGATATGGATGACAATAGATACGAAACGGTAGAAGAAGCTCTTGAGGGTGTCGCAAGCGCGCTCAAAGCACGATTTGACGTGATAGAAAGCATCGCTCTTAGCATTTATAAACCCGATATTCTGCCAAACTGTCTTCCCGGAGCGACAAAAAAGTTTAATTTTTCCTGAAATTATGATATAATGTTTTTATTATTTTGCGCGGTATCTCAGCTAACTCCGCCGGCGGCGGTTTTAGCCGAGGTACCGAAATTTATTGCAGAGGTGTTTTATGAGAATACTTTTAATCGAAGATGAGATTACGCTTAATCGTACTTTAGTTGAAGGTTTAAAAGAGTTTGGTTACCAAAGTGACGTAGCCGAGAGTTTAAGCGACGGGGAGTACTTTCTGGATGTGAGAAATTACGATCTGGTGCTGATGGATTGGATGCTGCCTGATGGCAACGGCATCGATATTATCCCCAAAGTCCGTCAAAACGCGCCCAAAACGGCGATTGTCGTTATATCGGCAAAAGATGACAAGGAAAGCGAAATCCAGGCACTGCAGGCCGGAGCCGATGATTATATCCGCAAACCCTTTGATTTTGAAGTCCTCATCGCCCGTCTTGAAGCCAGACTGCGCCTTGGGGGCAGCAATATCATCGAGATAGGCGACCTGGTGATCAACCCCGAAGAGGAAAAGATTACGTATAAAGGCAAAGACGTCGAACTCAAGGGTAAACCCTTTGAAGTCTTGACCCACCTGGCCAAGCACAGGGACCAGATCGTATCCAAAGAGCAGCTGCTTGATGCTATCTGGGAAGAACCCGAACTGGTAACGCCCAATGTGATCGAAGTAGCGATCAACCAGATCAGACAGAAGATGGATAAACCCCTTGGTATCGCTACCATTGAAACAGTCAGACGCAGAGGCTACAGATTTTGCTTTCCCAAAAAGAAAGCTTAAAAACCAAATTTCTCTTTCGTTTAACGGCAGTCATCGCTCTTTTGCTGGTGCTGTCGTTTGCGCTTTTATACATCCACGCCAACAGCCGTATATCCCAAAACCTTACCGTCCGTCTTGATACGATCGCTTCTAATGTCAAAGCCCACGGCGATAATGATATTTTCTCCCATGCCGCTGTTTTTGGCGTTGAGGTGGATTTTAACGAAGTTTGCAACGAAGCGACCTTTTTCAGCAAGAACGACCGGCAGTATTTGAAAAAAACCTATCCCTATAAAGACCGTTTTATGACGCTGATAATGGATGTCACAACCACAAAAAGTCTGGAAAACGATATATTAAACGCGATCTGGATACTGGTTTCTTTTACGACAATCGCGATTTTGTTTTATGTCTCCTTTTTGACCAGAACCTTTTTACAACCTATCTTCACGCTTTCAGAAAAGCTTTCGGATATGAATGAAAATTATATGAAAGCGATCGATATCAAATCGCTTCCGCTGGAGTTTCGTTCCCTTGGCAATTCGATCAACAAACTGGTCAACAGAATCCAAAACTATATCAAATACCAAAAAGAGCTTTTCACCGGCGTTTCGCATGAGCTCAAAACCCCGCTTGCCGTGCTGAAAACAAAAAATCAGGTGGTACTGATTAAAGACAGGGACGTAGAAAAATACAAGCAGACGCTGAAAGAAAATAACGAAATCGTTGATGAGGTCAACAGGATGATTTCTACGGTGCTGGAATTTGGCAGACAGGAATCCGCGCAGTTTGAAGCGGCTGCGGATATGGACCTGATGGCGTTTTTGCGCAAGAAAATAGATGATTTTGCCGTCATTACCAATGACAAAACCATCAGTGCCGACGTCCCGCAGGAAACAGTCATGATGCAGCTGCAGCCCACGCTTTTAAACCAGGTTTTTCAAAACTTGATGCAAAATGCGATCAAGTTTGCCAAAAGCAGGGTACAGGTCAATGTTTACAACAATGCAAAGCAGGTCCGTGTAGAAATCATTGATGATGGCAAAGGTATCGATAAGGATTTAGATATCTTTGCCCCCTTTAAACGTACCAACGCATCTGAAGGGATCGGCCTTGGCCTGTATCTGGCAAAAAGCGCGGCTGATGCGATCGGGGCGCATATCGATATCACCAACAACAGCGATCAGGGTGCAAAAGCGATCATCGTCATTGAAAAACATCCAAGTGTTAAGCTTAGTTAAAGCCTAGATTCGATAAAAATCCTCATACGAAATTTTACTGTGATAGGATAACAATGGCACTATATATTAATGATGATTGTATCGCATGCGACGCATGTCTGGATGAATGCCCTACAGGAGCCATAGAAGAGGGTGATCCGATCTACTTTATCGATCCCGACAGCTGCACGGAGTGCTACGGCTTTTATGACGAACCCTCCTGTATCGCCGTCTGTCCCGTAGACTGCATCGGCATCGATCCTGATAATACCGAAACTACCGCGGAACTGAAGTTTAAATATGAAAAGCTGACGGAAGAGTAGATGGCAAAAGTCACGGCAGTCATCGACATCGGGTCCAACTCATGTCGAATGGTCGTATTTGAAAAAACCAGCCGCTACAGTTTCAGACTTTTGCAAGAGGTCAAATCAAAGGTACGCATCAGCCAGGGCGCTTACGAATCAGACGGCAGGCTGCAGCCTGAACCCATGCAGCGCGCTGTAGAAGCCCTGAGCGATTTTTTGGAAGTAGCGAGCGCCCATAAAGCCAGAAAAATCCTCTGTGTCGCCACCTCGGCACTTCGGGACGCGCCAAACGGCAAAGCCTTTGTCAATGAAGCCTACCGTCAGCTTGGATTGCAGATCAAAATTATCGGCGGCGCCAAAGAAGCGTATCTAGGCGGCGTTGCGGCGATGAATCTGCTGCCAAAGCAAAAACGCGCCGTGACTGTTGATATCGGCGGCGGCTCGACCGAACTGGCCGTGATCGAGGGTACCCGGGTACTGCAAAGCCACTCACTGGATATCGGTACGGTGCGTTTAAAAGAGCTTTTTTTTGACGCGGGCAGAAGTGAGGAAGGCAGAAACTACATCAGACAGATGCTGGATACTCTTGCCCTGCGTGCCGATACCGTCATCGCTATCGGCGGAACGGCGCGGGCAATTTCAAAGTCGATCATGAAAACAGGCGATTATCCGCTTGACAAGCTGCACGGGTTTGCGTATGACGTACATGCGTATAAAGACTACATCGAAAAACTGCTTGATATGGGCCCCAAAAAGCTGAAAAAATTCAAAATCAAAAGCGACCGCCTGGATACGATCGGCCCCGGAAGCGCGATCTTTTTGGAAGTGCTGGAGCATTTACGGGCGCAAAACGTCCTTACAAGCGGGGTAGGGGTGCGTGAAGGGCTGTTTTTGACCGACCTGCTTCGCAGAAACGGCCACCGCTTTCCGCCAAGTTTCAACCCAAGCGTGAAAAACATGATCAGCAAATACTACGGCGACGGAGAATACAGAGCCGTCACGCGCCGCAGCGCGCGGCTGTACGCATTGCTGCATGAACGCTTTGATCCCGGCAGAGAGTATGAAGCGATCCTTGGCGTTGCCGCAAAACTGTCGATGGTGGGGCGCTATATCAATATTTACAAATACAATAAGATCGGGCAGATGATGGTGATAGAAGAGCTTAACTACGGATTCAGTCATCACGAAATATACACAATAGCCACGCTGGTACGCTACAGCAAAAACAAGCTGCCCCACACACCAGAAGGCGCAGAAACCGGGCTGCTGCCCGCATATGAAGTGCTGCAGTATTTAAGCTTCATTCTTTCGCTTGCGATTAAAAGCAACGACAAAACCAAGTTTGCCTACAAGGGCGACGCGCTGGAGGTTTGCGGCGATTACGTAGTGACAAAAGAGCTTGCTTCGCTGCAGGTGCCAAAGGATTTGGACTTTGACTACTGCAAGGATTAAAGCCCGGCTTTGTCAATGATAATGCGGTGGGGACGCTGCAGCAGCAGAAAATAAAGGTAATACAGCCCAAGCGTAGCTAACAGCAGGCCAAGCGAAAAAATCTTTTTTTCGCCAGTGATGCTGCTTGCATCTTCTTTTACGCTATACCCGTTGTTGCTTAGCATCGCTTTGATCCTGGCGATTTTTTCCTCTTTGGGTTGGTTTGAATTTTGCATCTGCACGATGAAATCATCAAACACCTGCCGGTAACTTTTTTTGTTTTTTTGCTCAAAAATAAATATGACCAATCCAATAATAATGATCAAAGCGATAAACATTACTCAACCTTGCTTTGTTTGGAAACAACCAGCTGCAAAGAGCCTTTGTATTTTGCGATTTTAGCATATTTGATCGTAACATTGCTGCCCTCTGGCACCCGTTTGCTTTTATCCTGAAAATACAGATCGATCGAATGAGGCCCGTAATGGAGCCTGCCGTTTTTGTAGGTGCCGCTGATGGAAGCAAGCACTTCGCCGCCAAAGCGCTCTTTGTTGAGATCCTGCCCTTTTGGGTGCAGCAGCAGGTGCCTATACGCTTGTTTGCCATGAAACGTTTGAACCTGCACCTTTTGCAGCTGTCTCAGTCCGTGGTAACTGCCGAGTTTGCAGACAAGCAGGTCATACACTCCGCCAAGCTTGAGATCGATACCTGGGTCATACAGGTAGATCGCCCTGTCGTTTTTTCGCTTGAGCGTAACGCCGTAGTCGTCTTTGAAAATGACGTGCGCGTTTTGCAGCAGCTTCGGTTTATGCAGGGTAGTTTTTTTATACAAGCCGGCGATGCCGGTTTTGTCGTACGTTTTTGTCTCCTGCGTGAAGCCATCGGTGCTAAAGCGCGCAATGACGGGCAGATGGTCGCTGTATGCCTCATTGATGCGGCCGTTACGGTAGAGGTAGTTTGGTTTAAAAACATGAAAACTGCTCTTGACATAGTCAATGCCTTTTTTGTCAAAAAGGGTGCGTGGCAGGATGATGCCATCAAGGGTATTGTTTCTGCCTCTGTAGCGGTAGCTGAAGCGCTTGTCGCAGGGCAGTTGTAGCCAGAGGGTGTAATGCTGTTTTGGACCAAGCCCGGTAGTGCGGTGGAGCGATTCTTTGCTCATTGTCTGCAGGGTTTCGTTGATTGCCGCGTTTTGGCGCAGGTATAAATAGCGGTCGTAATTGGAGTTGAAATCCCCGCTGATGATATACTCGCCGTTTGGATCGATATCGTGCATCAGTGCCGTCGCGTACGCCCTGCGGTGGGATTCGGGTCCGTTGAGCGAGCGCCAGTGGTTGTTGTACACTGTTACCGGATTTGTTGCAACGTTGTGCACGGTTTTTAAGATACCGCGTTTTTGTCCCTTTACCTCCACACGCTTTGTCTGCGTGATTTTATAGCGGCTGAGGGTACCCAGCGTCACAGCCGCGCCCTTTTTTGGCAAAACGGCGTGGTAGGGGTAGCCAAGACGCTTTTTCAGCGTTAGTAGGACGTTTTCGTTTTCAATTTCTTGCAGCGTGATGATATCGGCATCAAGGTCTTGTAAAACCCGTGTTATCTTTTCAAGCTTGCTCTCATAATCTTTCTGGCTCCACTTTCCCGGGCCAAAGTCGCCGTATTCGCTGCCCTGATGTGTGGCGTCAAAAAGATTATACACATTATAACTTGCCAGTGAAAATGAATGCGCGGATAAAAAAAGGGGAAAAAGAAGGGTAAAGAGGATTTTCATATATACATAAGCGGGCAAAAGCCCGCCTGTGCTAACGTGTGATTAGCAAGAAGGAACGTTGCCGCTGTCGTTTGCGTATTTGTACGCGAAATCAAAAAGGTGTTTTTGGAATTTTTCGGGAATTGCGTCAACTTCGGGGCACATTCTGGACATTTCGTCGCCGAATTCACCCGCGTCGAAAATTTCCTGCCACTCATCCTGACTGTGCTCAGCGGCAAATTTCGTACCGGTAAAACCGCATTTTTCTTTAAATACCTGGCTGTATACTTTTTGGCCTACCGCTGCGTCTGCCATTGCAGTTGTTGCAGTGATGCTTAGCCCCAGAAGAGCTGCCATTGCTAGACTTGTTACTTTTCTCATGTTATCTCCTAACCGTTTTTTAGATTCAGTACATTTTAACTGAATGATACTAAAAGTATAATAAATTTTAATAAATAAAAGCTTAATGCAATACGGCCCTGTGCCACTGTGCAACACTGATACGGGTACCCTGCGTGACGCTTCGCACCGAGTGTGAATAGTAGGGATTGGAAAAAAACGAAATCATCTTGCCCGCTTGCGGAGCTATTGTTACCGGGTTGCCCTCTTTGTCGCAAAAAAAGTCAAATACAAGTTCCCCGCCGGTGAAATCGCCGTTTAAAAACAGCACCGTTGTCAGCACGCGCTGGGGTGCTACGGGTTTAAAGCCCGTAAGCTTTCCGTCTTTGAGGATTTCGGCGCAGTTGTCGCTGTGGCGGATATAAAAGCAGCCGGGGGTGTAGATAAGGATTTGCGGATCGCCTGAGTAGGTGATTGAGAGGTTGAAATAGCGTTGGATATCTTCTTTGTGTCTGGCAAACAGGGCGTTATAGGCTTGCATAAACGCCGCACTTGGCAAAATGTTGTATGTGTTTCGAATATTCGTTTCTTTTCTGGCCACAGCGGGTCCGCCCTTTGTGCTGATGATACCGATCTTATCCGCGGCGTCTTTTTTATCTGTGGCAAAATCATACATCGATTCCACCCCGCCGGCGTCAAAATAGTAATAGGGCGTTTCTTTGTAGGGGTTGGTCAGCATTTTCAGCCGCGGCGGGATCAGCGTATCCAGCCACGAAATGGGAGCGTAAAGGTTTTGGCTTATTGCAAAAAGCTCATGATCGCA
>JBNJFE010000040.1:0-14009 GCA_051746505.1 Campylobacterota bacterium | reverse complement strand
ATGACCAGCAGCGACTGTATCGATACGGCGGTAGCGTTGCAGATCAAAGACTCTCTCAATGTCATTATCGATGACGTATCTATGGTAATGGAGTCGATCAAAAAAAGAGCCCAGGAACATAAATACACGCTGATGGTGGGCAGAAGCCACGGTATCCACGGCGAACCGATCACGTTTGGGCTGGCGCTGGCGATCTGGTATGAGGAGATGGCGCGCAACCTGGATAATCTCAAACAAGCCCTTGACGTGATCAGCGTCGGCCAGATCAGCGGAGCGATGGGCAACTTCGCCCACGCACCCATGGAAGTTGAAGAGATTGCGTGCAAAGAACTCGGTCTCAAGCCCGCCAAGGTATCCAATCAGGTGATCCAAAGAGACCGCTACGCCAACGTTATGAACGCTCTGGCGCTGCTTGCATCCTCATGTGAAAAATTTGCCGTACAGGTACGCCACTGGCAGCGCACGGAAGTCTACGAGGTTGAGGAATATTTTGCCAAAGGCCAAAAGGGCAGTTCGGCCATGCCGCACAAAAGAAACCCCGTGCTTACTGAAAACATCACCGGGCTGTGCCGCATGATCCGAAGCTACTGCATACCGGCGATGGAAAACGTCGCGCTGTGGCATGAGCGCGATATTTCCCACTCTTCGGTTGAGCGCTTTATTTTGCCCGATGGCTTTATCACCGCTGACTTTATGCTCCACAGGCTCAATAACGTCATTGCCAACATGACCGTCTACCCTGAAAATATGATGCGCAATCTCAATCTCACCGGCGGCCTTGTCTTTTCCCAGCGGGTCCTGCTGGAATTGCCGCTAAAGGGTCTTAGCCGTGAAGATTCCTACAAGATCGTACAGAAAAACGCGATGAAGGTATGGGACGATCTGGGTAAAGGACGGTCTGCTTTGAACGACAAGGGCGAATCGCTGTATCTGCAGCATCTGCTGGAGGATGATGAACTTCGAAAAAGTCTCAGCGAGGAAGACATCAGAGAATGTTTCGATTATGATTACTATACAAAAAACGTCGAAAACATTTTTAAACGAGTATTTGATTAAAAAGGTGAAATTATGAACAGCTCACAACGGGTTATCAAACGAAACGGACGGGTCGAACTGCTTGACATTTCCAAGATCCAAAAATATACCTCCTCAGCGACCGAGGGTTTGGAAAACGTCAGCCAGAGCGAACTGGAAGTGGATGCCCATATTCAGTTTCGTGATAACATCACTACTAAAGAGATCCAAAAAACCCTGATCGCTACGGCGGTGGACAAGATCGATGTGGACCGGCCAAACTGGACCTTTGTCGCCGCGCGGTTGTTTTTATATGATCTGTATCATCAGGTCAACGGATACAATGATTACGGCAGTCTGCAGGAGTATTTCCAGCGCGGCGAAAAAGAAGGCCGCATCGTCAAGGGCTTCCGGCAGCGCTACGACCTGGACGATCTGGATGCGTATATCAAGCCCGAACGCGACTTGCAGTTTAATTACCTGGGCATCCGGACGCTGTATGACCGCTATCTGATCAAAGACCGCCAGAACGATCCCATCGAACTGCCCCAGCATATGTTCATGGCTATTGCGATGTTTTTAGCCCAAAACGAGTTTGACTGCCAAAGCTGGGCAAAAAAATTCTACGACCTGCTGTCAAAATTTGAAGTGATGGCCGCTACGCCCACACTCAGCAACGCACGAACGCCCAGGCATCAGCTGAGTTCGTGTTACGTGGGCAGTACGCCCGATAATATCGAAGGGATCTTTGACGGGTATAAAGAGATGGCGATGCTGTCCAAATACGGCGGCGGCATCGGCTGGGACTGGTCCAAGGTCCGCGCGATGGGTTCTTTTATCGACAACCATAAAAACGCAGCCGGCGGTACGGTGCCGTTTTTAAAAATCACCAACGATATCGCCATCGCGGTTGATCAGCTTGGTACCAGAAAAGGCGCGATTTCGGTGTACTTAGAACCCTGGCACCTTGATATCAAAGAGTTTCTGGATCTGAAGAAAAACAGCGGCGAAGAGCGCCGGCGTGCCCACGATCTCTTTCCGGCCCTTTGGATCAACGACCTGTTTATGAAGCGGGTGGAGCAAGACGGCTTTTGGACGCTGTTTGATCCCTATGAGACAAGAGAGTTGTGCGACACCTTCGGCGATGCGTTTGAAAAGCGCTACATGGAGTATGAAAGCGATCCAAGCGTGATCAAAGAGCGCATCAAAGCCAAAGATTTGTGGAAAAGCATCCTGCGAAGCTATTTTGAAAGCGGCAGCCCTTTTCTGTGCTTTAAAGACAGCGCCAACAAAGCCAATCCCAACGCGCACGAGGGTGTGATCCGAAGCAGCAATCTTTGCACCGAGATCTTTCAAAACACCGAACCAAACTATTACGTCATCGAAGTAACCTATGAAGACGGCGAAGTGATCTGCTATGACGAGGAAGAAGATATCAAAACCGACGCGGGTATCGAGAAAAAGGCTAAGAAGCTCACCTCCCTTGACAGTCTTGGGGGCAAGCAGATATATATGGTCGAAAAACACAGCAGACCCGGGCAGACGGCGGTGTGTAACTTAGCAAGCGTCAATCTGTCCAAGATCAATTCCCCCGAAGATATCGAACGGGTCGTACCCACGGCGGTGCGGATGCTTGACAATGTCATCGATCTGAACTTCTACCCGCTGGCCAAGGTGAAAAAGACCAATGAAAAGAGCCGCTCTATCGGGCTTGGCGTGATGGGCGAAGCCCAGATGCTGGCAGAACGCCGGATACGCTGGGGCAGCGATGAACACCTCCACAAGATCGATGAGATCATGGAAGCGGTCAGTTACAACGCTATCAAGGCAAGCAGTGATCTGAGCCTGGAAAAAGGGGCGTATCCTAATTTTGAAGGCTCCAACTGGTCAAAAGGCGTATTTCCCATCGATGTGGCCAACGATAAGGCTAAACGGCTGGTAGATCGCGGCGGCCTGTTTGGTTATACTTACGACTGGGACGGCCTGCGCCAAAAGGTCAAATCTGACGGGATGCGAAACGGTTACCTGATGGCAATCGCCCCGACCAGTTCCATTTCGATCTTAACAGGCACTACCCAGGCGATTGAGCCGGTGTATAAACGCAAATGGTTTGAAGAAAACCTCAGCGGGCTTATCCCCGTGGTGGTTCCCAAACTCAGCCCCGAAACATGGGAGTATTATACGCCAAGTTACGACCTGGATCAAAGAATGCTGGTCAAAGCCGCAGCCATCCGCCAAAAATGGATCGATCAGGGGCAGAGTCTGAATATCTTTGTATCCCTGGAAGCTGCAAGCGGCAAGTATCTCAATGATATCTACGCGCTTGCGTGGGACCTTGGCGTGAAATCGTGCTATTATCTGCGAAGTCAGTCTCCCGAATCCACGGGCGATATCGAAGATCGTTCCATGGAGTGCGTGGGCTGCCAATAGGAGGCGTCAATGGAGTTTCCCAAAGTCAAAGATATCGCGACCAAAGAGGTCGTGCGCATCGATCAAAACGATAATGTGGGCAGTGCTGTTGCAAAGATGTATCAAAGCAACCACAGAGACGTGGTAGTCCATGACAGCAGTAAAAACAGCTTCGGGATACTCAAAGTCAACGACCTGATCCGCATGAAGCTGAGTAATGTGGATTTTGCCACCAAGATTTCTCATATCAAATACGATCCCATCGCCGTTGTCCATGAGGATGAATCGGTACTCAAAGCGATGGAATTGATCGATAAAAAAAGCAACTGCCTCTGTGTTGTCGATGATGAAAACCGCTTATGCGGCTATCTTTCCTACTACGATATCATCTCCACCATCGATCCAAAATCGATGCTGCAAAAGCGCACGCTAGGGGATGTATTACTCAAAAGCAGACTCAAATTTGCCGATGAAAACGAATCGGCGATGGATGTGATGGCGATGATGGAGGAAGATATCGACGACTGCATTATCCTGCACGACAATACCCGGACTCCTTCAGGCATCATCACCACAAAAGACGTGGTCAAACTCTTTGGCAGGGGCAGTGACCTTACCAGAGCCGTCAGGGAGTATATGAACGCGCCGATTGAAACGGTCAGTATGGATATCAGCATAAGCGATGCGCTTAATTTTATTAAAAAGCGCTCTTTTAAGCGCCTTATCGTCACAGGCGCGGGCGGAGAAATCATGGGACAGATTTCTCAGGAAGAACTGATCGCCAAGGTGTATTCCAGATGGGCACAGGAACTCAAAAGCAGTGCTTCGCAGCTCAAAGAGATCAACAAGGTTTTGACAAACCGGGCCAGACGGTTTGAATCGATGGCCGTGACCGATCACTTGACGGGCGTATACAACAGAAGCAAGTTTGAAAACGAAGTCAAAATCGAAATAGACAAGTTGACGCGCTACGGTTTGGAACCCTTTAGCGTACTGCTTTTTGACGTGGACGATTTTAAAACTATCAATGACGTCCACGGCCATATGGTCGGCGACACCGTTTTACAAAAACTGTCAAAACTTGTCAAAAACTCTTTGCGAAGTTCCGATATCGTGGCCCGCTGGGGCGGTGAAGAGTTTGTCGCGATGCTTCCCTTTACAAGCGGGGACAATGCGTATAAGGCCGCGGAAGTCTTAACCCGCACCATCGCCCAAAGCCGTCTTTGTGAGGAGGTGCCTTCTCTTACCGTATCCATGGGCGTGACAACCTATATCAAAGGTGACAGTGTCTTTACGCTGCTTCGCCGCGCGGACGAGGGGATGTATGCGGCGAAAAAAACAGGCAAGAACAGGGTCGTTGCCAAGTAGGAAAGCAAAATGTGGTACAATAAAGTATTGAAGATACAAACAACCAAGGAGTTATAATGTCACAAACAACAGAGTTAAAAAAGATTGATCTGGCAGGAACAAAGGCGGGCGTGATCTCCGTTGCCGATGTCACCGCGCCCTATGGCCCGGGAAGCAATGACGTGGTCAGCGTCGCGGTTGCGCTTAACGGCGAGGATATCGAGTGGAAAGTTCATGTCCCGTATGAAAATGTCGATGAGCTTATAGCGGCCCTTCAGGACGCTAAAGCAAGAAAGTAGGCGGCAACATGGCTACAGATGAAAAAACGGCTGTAAAGGGCCAAGAAGTCGCTTTAAGCGGTGATACAATCCAAGTGGGGGATAAAGCCCCGGAAGTGACGCTGATCAACGGAGATTTAGAAGATGTCACCATCGGCGGCGCAGGCAATTACACGCAGCTTTTTATCGTTGTGCCCTCGCTTGATACCCAAGTGTGCGCGACTGAAACCAAAGAGTTTAATCAGCGCCTTGCCGATCTGGATATCGTCGAAACGGCGGTGGTGTCAATGGACCTGCCCTTTGCCTCAAAGCGTTTTTGCGCGGTTGAAGGCATAAACAATGTCGTGGCGGTTTCAGACTATCTGGATAAAGAGTTTGGCAAAAAATACGGCGTATTGATGCAGGAGGGACCGCTGAAGGGTCTGCTGGCAAGAGCTGTTTTTGTCGTCAACGAACAGGGGTACGTGACATATAAGCAGATCGTGGATGACGTAACACAAGAACCCGATTACCAAGCCGCGCTGGAAGCGGTCAAAGACGCAAGGCTCTAAGCCGTTACCCCTTTTTTCCTACACACCTGTCTCTGCCGCCTTCCTTGGCGGCATATAACCCCTCATCGGCTCTTTTAACCGCACTGTCTTTGTCATCGGCCGTTATTGCCTGCGTGTATCCCATGCTGATAGTCAAAGCCTCTATGGCTGCAAAGTTATGCTTTTTGACGGATTTGCGAAGCTTGTCGACGATGGTACCCGTGGCCGTATAATCGGCACCGGGCAGTAAAAGCAAGAACTCTTCACCGCCCCAGCGGCACAGAATATCGGTGTTGCGAATACGCTCATGTACCAGATCGATCAACTCTTTTAACACAAGATCACCCACGTCATGGCCGTAGGTATCGTTGATCTTTTTAAAATGATCAATATCAAAAAGAATCACGCCAAAACCTTTATCCTCGTCGTGGCACCCCTGCAGGAGCGCATTGAGCCGCTCCCCGCAGCCGTGGCGGTTCAGCGCGCCCGTGAGGTAATCTGTGCGGGCTTTTTTGCGGATCGCTTTTCGCGTTTTGATCAGATACAGCAGGTACGCGCCCACAGGCAGTATCGCGAAAATAAAGCTCAAAAGCAGGGCTTGAAAGATAAAACGGTCTTTGAGGATGGTGATCGCGTCGCTTTCTTCCATTGCTATGAGATAGGCAGTATGTTCGTTTTTAATATTTTTGATGGATAAAAAGGTGGCGATACACTGTTTTTGGCTTTTGGCGCAAAACTGATCCAGCACAAAAGAGTTTTCCTGACCCAGCCGGTCTTTGACGCTTTCTTTCATCGCCTGTCGCATAAAGCGCACATCCTCAGTTGGCGCCTTTCCGAGGGTTTCGATCATATAGCCGGGGTAATAGGGGGCGGGGCGGTAATTATCCATCTCATCGTCAAAAACTTTTTTGTGAACGACTGAACCCTTGACGATAAAGTCATACCGCACGTTGTATACGCTGTTTAGCATCTGTTTCATCGACCCAAAAGGCAGAGAGATTTCAACGCTGCCGATATGGTTGTCTTCATAAAAAAGCGGATAGACGTAGCGGAAACCGTTAAAGATTTTGCCTTCCTCAAAGCCGCTGACAAAGCGTTTGGTACTGTTGGCCAGTCTGACCGACTCCCTGATCGAACTCAGATCATCACCGTATTTGTCCGGCCGGTGAAAGCGCAGAAAGCTGGTATTATCAGGCAGGTGGAAGTGCAGCTGCCTGATTTGCAGCGTATCGTGCAAAACGTTGTAGGGTGCCTGCAGCGCGCTTAAAAGTTTTTTTCTTATCTGCACCTGCTTTGATTTGCCGGCACCGGAAGCGCGGGCAAACAGGGAGAGGATTTTGTCGTCCCGGATCAGAGAATAAAACACAGCGTCGGTGGCTTTGGCGTGCGTTTTGGCCGTAAGTTGATACGTTTCCTGCAAATGTTTTATTTTTTGATCTTTAAATCCCGCTATTTTCTCCTGGCGCAGGTGGTAGATATACCCAAGCGCTGCTGCGTACAACAGCGTATACAAAAGCGAAAGCGCTATAAAAATGGGAATAAGGCGGTTCATTGTATAAAGCTTTATTCTTTTAAGCGCAGCTCGATATCGTACAGGCTGTAGCGAAGATGTTTATATTCCTGTGCAGCTTCAACGTCAACGAGTTTGAACGTCTCTTCCAGGACACGTGCGCTTTCCTGCGCGCGTTTGAGATTGGACGTGATAATAGTGTGCAGGTTGGCTCGGTGCTGTTCCTGTGGCGTAGATTCCTTGCCGACATCGCCGATAATGTTTCGGTGGGTTAAAAAAGCGGTGTATTCTTTGGGAGTGACGTTGTGTCTAAGGGATTTGAGGGTCTGTGCGAGCGCTTTGTCATCAAGGACGAAGCGGCACACGTCTTCTACGACACGAAGACCCTCTTTGCAGCGATTGACGTTGGCGTCAATCATTCTGCATACCTTCGGCGAAAGTTCCGCCAAAGGGGTATCGTTATTCATCAGCGTTCATAATCCCAAAGATTTGCAGGAGGGTGACAAACATATTGAAAAAGTCAATATACAGTACCAAGGCCGCTTCGACGGCACTGTCAAACATGCCGTTGATAATGTTTTGCGTATCATACAGTACCATCGCACTGATCACAAACAAAAACACGCCCTGGATGACGATGTGAAAGATCGGACTTTGCAGAACAAATACATTGACCAGTGAAAAGACCAGGAGGATCACAAACGCAAAAAGCAGGGGTTTGCCCCAGCTGCTGAAATCCTTAGTCGTATTGATCGCAAAATAGCTCAGTCCGCCAAAAAGCACCGCCGTCATCAAGAAAGCGTTGCCCACAATGGCGCCGCCGCCCTGCATAGACAGGATCATTGAAAGAAGCGGTGTGATAATAAGACCGCCTACAAAGGTAAACGCAAACAGCGCGACAAGATTGATGCCGGGCTTGTGGCGTACCATTCTGATCCCAAACATACCAAACAGCATCCAGGGGATAGCGATAAACCAGTACATACCGGCAATCGCGTTAGCCATGGGGATGCCCACGTACGCCCCGGCCGCACCGGAGAGCATGGAAGCTGCAAAAAGTTTGTATGTTTGTTTGACAAAGGCGACGATGTCGGTTTCGCTTCTGCTTGCCGCTGAACCATACGCCTGTGTATTGTTTTTTACGTAATCTCTATCGTATAGAGCCATTGTTGTTTCCTTTGAGAGAAAAATTGATAACCTGCTACCAGGTTTGTGGATATTTTACCATAAATTATTAAATGATTGTCAAGTGGAGTGTATTGATTATGCTTTTTTCTTTGCTTTCATCGCTTTTTTCCACTCTTTTTCAAACTTTTTACGTTTGGTATAGGAGAGTTTGTCGACAAAGACTTTGCCTTCAAGGTGGTCAATCTCATGCTGAATGGCAATAGCAAGCATTCCCTCTGCCTCAAGGCTGTGCTGCCTGCCTTCTCTGTCACGGTATTGCAGCGTGATAGCCTGGGGGCGCTGAATTTCTTCATAGATTTCGGGGACGCTGAGGCAGCCTTCGACAAAGGGTTCAGTTTCCTCGCTTTGTACGGTGATGCGGGGATTAATGATTTCGTACAAGTCGTCTTTGTACTGGAGTTCATCTTCTCTGGGCAGGTTGATAAGCAGTACCCGTTGTAATACCCCGACTTGTACGGCGGCAAGGCCGATGCCGTTTTTAGCAATCATCGTTTCATACATATCATCCAGCAGTGTATGCAGTTTCTGATCAAAGTCGTGTACCTCCTGCGATACTTTACGCAGCCGGGGATCGGGATAAATGACAATTTGACGTATCACTTTTCATAATCCTTTTCGCAGATTGCCGCGACAAGAGATTCATCCTCCTTGGCGATATCAAGCGCTTCCAGGGCACAGATGATTGTCTCTTCGCTGATGCGGTCTTTGACAATCTTTGAAATACCGATATCGATATCGATACTGACTTCTCTGTCGCCGAAGAAAAAGTTGGTTGCCGTTACCATGTTTTTGAGCCGGTTGGCATTTCTCTTGGCGTTTTCCAAATCGGTGTGTTTTAAAATGATCATAAACGTCGCGTCTTCGTAATGGGCGATGATATCGCTTCGCCGTGATGTTTTTAAAAGCAGCCTGGCAACCGTTCTGGTAATGGTGCTTTTAGCTTTGTCGCTTTTGATATGTTCAAAAACTCTCTCTTTGATGCGCACCGCAAGCAGGGTCGTATCGTGGTTGAATTTTTCCACAAGGTTGATTTCCTGGTTGATCTTTTGGATGAGGTAGCTTTTTTTGTATACCCCGTACTGCGCGTCGTGGATAGAGTTGTCTTCACTCTTTTTAACCACGTGCGCCGTTTTCTGGTACAAATCCTTCATCTCCGTGGTATCTTTTTTGATGATGGAGTTGAGTTTATTCATATCCGCAAGCAGCGACGTGGCCAGAGAGGAAAGCTGGGTTTTGTCGGTGCTGTTTTTGATACGGGGTTCGTATTTGGCAATCAGCATATCCAGATGCTTCAAGCTTTTGTATATATGGCCTACCCGCTGCATCACGCGGCGTATATAGTGAAACCCCTCTTTGAACGTTTTTTCAAACTCGGCTGTTTCCTCGTCATCGTTTTGCTCTTCGATCTCCAGGATATGCTGGATCTCTTCCTTGACTTCGCTCTGCTTTGATTCCAGCAGCTTTTCAAAGTAGATCGCGTAATTTGCCGGGGTAGGGGGTATGTTATCCGCAATCAGCGACTTGGTGACCTCTTTTGAGAACTTTTCCAAATCGCTTGTCGCTTCATCTAATCCGTATGCTTTGCTCATCACTCACTCACCTATTTAAAACTTTTGTCAATCACCTTGTCGATCAGTCCGTACTCTTTGGCGTCATGCGAACTCATGAAAAAATCCCTGTCGGTATCCTTAGCGATTTTTTCGATGTCTTGATTACAATTATCGGCTAATATCTCGTTGAGATAATGCTTCAACCTTTGAATCTCTTCAGCCTGAATTTGGATATCGGCTGCCTGACCCTTTGCGCCGCCAAGGGGCTGATGGATCATGATACGTGAACTTGGCAGCGAATAGCGCTTGCCTTTGGAACCGCAGCTGAGCAAAAACGCGCCCATTGATGCAGCCTGTCCTACGCATATGGTAGCGATATCTGGCTTAATATAATTCATCGTATCATAAATGCTTAAACCGCTGGTAATAACGCCGCCGGGGCTGTTGATATAAAAATAGATATCTTTTTCCGGGTCCTGGGCTTCCAAAAACAGCAGCTGGGCTACGATTGAAGAAGATACCGCGTCGTTGACTTCGCCGCTGAGCATGACGATGCGGTCTTTTAAAAGCCTGGAGTATATATCGTAGCTTCGTTCGCCTTTTCCGGTCTGTTCGATAACATATGGAATATAACTCAAATTTGTATCCTTGTTTGTTGAATGTGTGTTCACAAGTCCCGCAAACTCTGCGGGACTTTACGGAAGGTTTTGGATTAATCGTACAGTTTTAACAGTTTGGCAAAGAGCTTGTCTTCGATCATTGCCATTTTCACGGCAGAGAGATACCCCTGTTTTTCATACTGTTCTAAAACCTCTTTGGGGTTTTGGCCCTGCATCATCGCTTCGTAATAAATAGCCTGCGTTACTTCCTGATCTTGCACGTCGACCTCTTCTTTTTTGGCCAGCGCGTCTACGATAAAGGTCGCTTTGACGCTTTCTGTCGCATCCGGACGAAGCTCTTCACGCATATCCTTGATCTTTTGCTCATCTTTTTGAAGTTCCTGGATCTCTTCCTGGCTCATGGAGCGCGCTTTGTTGTTTAGCTGCATATCCATTTCCTGTTCCACGATCTGTTCGGGCAGGGCAAATTCAAACTTTTCTACCAGCGCTTCAGTTAGCTTTGGCTTGAGTTCGTCACGGTATTTTTCATTAATCTTTTCGTTTTTGATCTGTGTTTTGACCTGATCTCTGAGCTCGTCTACGGTCGCGTCTTCTTTTTGCAGGAGTTTTTGTGCAAGCTCATCATTGACTTCGACCTCTTTTTTCTGCTTGATTTCGTTGACTTTGACTTTGAACTCAGTCTCTTTGCCCGCAAGGTTTTTGGCGTTGTAATCATCCGGGAACGTAATCTTGATTGTTTTTTCCTCGCCTGCTTTCATACCCTCAACCTGATCTTCAAAGCCGGGGATGAACTGGCCGCTGCCTACTTCCAGGTTGTGGCCTTCAGCCTTGCCGCCTTCAAACGCTTCACCGTCTAAAAAGCCTTCAAAGTCGATCACGGCGATATCACCCTTTTGCACGCCCCGGTCTTCTTTGACTGTTTCCATCTCAGCGTGTTGCTGTGCCATCTGGTCGATTCTTTTATCGATCTCTGTTTCTTTGACCGGCGGTTTTCGAAAAGAGGGAACGACCTCTTCGTAGCCTTCAAGTTCGGGCTGGGGACGAAGGCCAAGCGCCATCTGGAGTTTGATCTCTTTGTCGCCTCTGTCAAACTGTTTGAAAAAGGGTTCGCCGATCAATCTGTCGGCACTGATTTCTAACTCTTTGTATGCTTTATCAAGCAGGTCTCTGACGACTTCGCCCTCGGCGTCCTGGTTGAGTTTGTCACCGTATCGCTGTTTGACGATCTTTTTTGGAACCTTGCCTTTTCTAAAACCCTGTACATCCATTGTTTTAGCCGCTTCGGCCGCGATCTTGTCGGCCTTTTTTTCGATATCGTCGATCAAAATCGTCGCATCTACCAAAGCGTTGGCGTCATTGGTCATTTTTGCACTGTATTCCATTGTATTCCTTGTTATCTCATAATATTTTGCACTATCCTATCTAAAAAAATCTTAAAATTTGATATAATTGTCCCTTACGCACAAGCAAAATGAGAGTATAAAAGGTTTATTTTGAAAGACAGCTTTAAAGTACAAAACAGCGTCAGAGAGATTTTAACCCAGATCGGTGAAGACCCGCAGCGTGAGGGACTTGTAAAAACTCCCTCAAGGGTGGCAAAAGCGTATGAGTTTATGTGCGGCGGCTATGAGCAAAATCCGCAGGAAATCATGAGCGAAGCGATGTTTGAAACCAGCAACAACGAAATGGTGCTGGTACGCGATATCGAGTTTTACTCCCTGTGCGAACACCATATGCTGCCTTTTTTCGGCAAAGCCCACGTAGCCTACATCCCCGATAAAAAAGTGGTGGGCCTTTCCAAGATCCCACGAGTGGTCAACGTCTTTGCAAGACGCCTGCAGCTGCAAGAACAGCTCACCGAACAGATCGCGGCAGCCATCATGGAAGCGATCAACCCCAAAGGCGTGGGCGTAGTCACCCAGGCGCGGCATATGTGCATGGAGATGCGGGGCGTGGAGAAGGTGCAGTCTTCGACGCTGAGTTCGGCTTTGCGGGGCGAGTTTTTAAAAGCGTCCACAAGGGCGGAGTTTTTTAATCTCATCAACTCCCCTTTTCACAAAAACTAAATGTCACTTAAAAGCATCCGCGACAAACTCGGCGAGGGTACAAAGCTTTCGCAATCCTTTGGCTGCGTGACCAAGGTCAGTTCTACCAACGTCGAAGCCGACGGCATCAGCGTAGGTATCGGCGATATCGTGGTAATCAAAGGCGATCATCAGGATATCCTGGGCATGGTCACCGAAGCTACCCGGGCGATGTTTAGTATTTCGCCCTTTGGTTTTACCGACGGTTTGAAAGTGGGTGACCGGGTGTATAAAAATTCCCACGGGCTTTCCATCCCGGTGGGCGAAGGCTTGCTTGGACGGGTGGTCGATCCGTTTATGAACCCCATTGACGGCAAGGGGCCTATCAGCTTTTCGGGCAAAGAGTTGATCATGAAACCGCCGTTAAACGTGCTTGAGCGGGGGCTGATCGATGAAGTGTTCAGCGTAGGGGTCAAAAGTATCGACGGACTGTTGACATGCGGCAAGGGCCAAAAGCTTGGCATCTTTGCCGGAAGCGGTGTGGGCAAGTCTACGCTTTTAAGCATGATCGTCAGAGGCAGCGAAGCGCCGATAAAAGTGATCGCGCTGATCGGCGAGCGGGGCAGGGAAGTGCCCGAATTTATCCAGAAAAACCTCGGCGGCGACCTGACCAACACCGTCATTATCGTAGCAACCAGCGACGATAGTCCGCTGATGCGTAAATACGGGGCATTCAGCGCCATGAGTGTGGCGGAGTATTTTAAAGATAGAAATAAAGACGTGCTGTTTATGATGGACAGTGTCACCCGTTTTGCCATGGCCCAGCGTGAAATCGGCCTGGCCCTTGGCGAACCGCCTACCTCCAAAGGGTATCCGCCTTCGGTGCTGACTATTTTGCCCCAGTTGATGGAACGCGCGGGCAAGGAGCAAAACGGCGGATCGATCACGGCTTTTTTTACGGTGCTGGTCGAAGGCGATGATATGAGTGATCCCATCGCCGATCAGAGCCGCTCGATTTTGGACGGGCATATCGTACTCAGCCGAGAGCTGACCGATTTTGGCATCTACCCCCCGGTACAGATTATGAATAGTGCCTCAAGGGTGATGAATGATATTATCACCCCGCAGCACCTGCAGGCGGTGGCGCGTTACAAGCGGATGTATGCGCTTTTAAAGGAAAACGAAATGCTGCTTCGCATCGGGGCGTATAAAAAAGGCACCGATCCGGCCATCGATGAAGCGGTGGCCAAAAAAGAGACGATTGAAAACTTTTTAAAACAGGATGTGGGCCAACTCAAAAGTTTTAATGAAATCGTGCAGGAGCTGCAGGCTATTTAATAGAAAATTAAGCTAAAAGGGTATAAGATACAAACAGGACTAAAATACTCTTAATTAATTTAACACCAAAAACGCTAAAGGAAGTGCAACTATGAAAGTGTATTTAGACAACAACGCAACGACCAAGGTCGATGAGCAGGTTTTTGAAAAGATGAAACCCTATTTCTGCGAAATATACGGCAATCCAAACTCGCTGCACAG
>JBNJFE010000039.1:0-15260 GCA_051746505.1 Campylobacterota bacterium | reverse complement strand
CACTACCTGCTAAGTGCCAATTATAAAGGTGAATACTAAGGTTTGGCTTCCTTGATACTCACCCCTGCAGTATCGGGGCAAACGCTTTGGTCCCCACCGAAACGGCCTGGCCGATTTCAAGCGCTTGGGCTTGCTCTTGACTGATCACCACTTCCACGATCTGCTGCCCGATGGAGACAATTGCCACGCTGATCACGTCTACGGTGACAATATCCAGCAATTCGCCCTCAAAAGAAAACTTATGGCTGCCTTTTGTTTTTAGCAGCAAATCTTTAGGTTTGCCCCTTCCCGTTATGCGGCCGTGATCGAGTTCAACCATCCAATCAGCCAGCCTGTAGATTTCGCTTGGATCGTGGCTGACCATCACCGTGGTGGTGCCAAAGGCTTTGTGCAGTTTTAAAATATCATGCTGCAGCTTTGTCCGCATTTCAGGATCCAAAGCCGAGAGGGGTTCATCCATCAGCAGCAACTGCGGTTCATTCATCATCGCTCTGCACAGGCTTACCCGCTGCTTCTGGCCGCCGCTGAGACTGGCGGGCATCCGCTGCTTCATCCGGCTCAACCCCGTCATTTCCAACAGTTTATTCGCAAGGGTGGGGTCTTTTTTGACAAAAAGCAGGTTTTTTAAAACATTCATATTCTCAAAAAGGGCGTACTCCTGAAAAACAAAACCGATGCGGCGTTTTTGTACCGGCAGGCAGAATTTTTTATCCTGCCATACCCGTGAACCCGCCCGGATTGTACCCTTGGCTTCTTCAAGCCCGGCCAGGATACGAAGCAGCGTGGTTTTGCCGCTGCCGCTGGGACCGCTGAGAGCGACAAAATCGCCCCGCCCGATCTGAAGTGCGACTGTAAGCGTCATCTCACCGCCCTGACCGTGGAGTTTTTTTTCTATATCGATATCCAGCATTATTGCATCCTATATAAAAGTTTTGCTCTGTTTGCGGTTAAACACGTATACCCCAAACAGCACAAAAAAGCTGATAACAAGCATAATCGCACTGTAGACGTGGGCCATTTCATAATCCATGATTTCGACAAACTCATAGATCGCAACCGAAGCGACCTTCGTATCGCCGGGGATACTGCCCCCTACCATCAGCACGACGCCAAATTCTCCCACCGTATGGGCAAAGGTGACGATAACGGCTGTCATTAGGGCGGGTTTCATATTGGGCAAAGCCACAAGAAACAGGGTTTTTAACCGCCCCTTGCCGCTGAGGTAGCTTGCTTCAAGCATTGTAGCGCTTAACTTTTCAAATCCCCCCTGCAGGGGCTGGACCATAAAGGGCAGCGAATACAGACAACTGGCAATCACCAGTCCGGTGAAATTAAATACCAGCGAAATCCCAAAAGTCTCTTTGACAAACTCTCCTATAGGTGAATTGTGCGAAAGTCCCCAGAGAATATAAAAACCAAGTACCGACGGCGGCAGTACGATAGGCAGAGCCGTAATGGCTTCTATAACCGGTTTTGCTTTTGATTTGGTTTGTGAAAGGTACCAGCTAAGGGGCAAACTCAGAAGAAACAGGATCACGGTCGTAATACCCGCAAGTTTAAACGACAGCCAAAACGGGGTCCACTCCACCTGGGACAAGAGTTCAAGCATCGATCAACTCCTTGATCGCAAGTTCGCTGGCTTTGATATAGGCTGTAACCTCCATTCCTTCTGTAAGCCCCATCTTTGTGGCGGATTTTGCCGTAATCATCGACTCAATGACCGCGTTGTGGCACGAGAGGTTTAGCACGCACAACAGCTTACCCGTCCGGATACGCTTGATCTTGCAGGAAAGTTTATTGGAGTAGCTGATATGTTCGCACCGCCTGGTTCCCACGGCGACGTGGGAAGGTTTGATTTCAAGCAAAGCCTGTCTGCCTTTGGCAACCTGCCTGCCAAGATCAAGACTCATCATCGTCAACTCCTGCCCGCCAAAATCAAAGGTAACGATATTGAGCCCCTCAAGACTCTGAATATCGGTTATCACCGCTTCTATATCATTCATGGCACAAGATACCCGTAGTTTTCAAAGACCTCTTTGGCCTTTTTGCTGAGGACAAAGCTGTAAAAGGCAGCGACCTCTTTATTGGCCTGCGCGTTTTTTAAGATCACGATCCCCTGGTCGATGGGTGTGTACAGCTTTGGATCCACATCTGCGTAATGCACCCCTTTTTTGTACCTGCTCATCTTGTCACTGTACAGCGAGGATTTGGCGATAAAGCCGATATCAGCAGCGGTCACGGCATACGAAACCGTCTGAGAAATCGATTCGGCGTAGACAAATTTGTCTTTGACCTCTTCATACAATCTAGCGTTTTTAAGCGCTTCTACCGAAGCGGCGCCGTAGGGCGCGGCTTTTGGGTTGGCAATGGCGATCTTGCCGATATTTTTATCCGTGACCATTTCCATGCCTCTGTCAAAATCTTTTTTGCTTGAACTCAAAAAGCTTATACCCCCCTGCGCGTACACAAGCGGTCTGGTCACGGCGATACCCTCATCATACAGCGCGTGCGGATAATCCATATTCGCAGCCATAAACAGCTGGTAGGGCGCGCCGTTTTTGATCTGAGCGGTGAGTTTGCCGCTGCTGCTGAGCGTAACTTTAACGTCGGTATCCGGGTAGCGCTTGTTAAACTCTTTAATCAAATCCTCCACCGCGTAGCTGACATTGGCCGCTACGGCGATATTGATCGATCCCGCGTACGAAAACACGGCTATGGCGCATGTCATGAGTAATTTTTTCAACATTTTATCTCCTTATAATCCTATCATGATGTCACTGGCTTTGATAAAAGCAACGCACCGGCCGCTTTTTTTCAAGCCAAGCTTCTTAACAGCCCCGGCGGTTACGATAGCGGTGATGTTTTCCCCCTCGCCGATATCAAGAACCACCTGGGCATTAGTCGCCGTCTGGGTCACGGCACTTACCTGCCCGGTTATTTTATTCCTGGCGCTGATGGCGGTAGCTTCATCTTTGGCTAAAAGCACATTGCTGGATTTAAACACCGCTATTGCCTCCATCCCTTTGCGCAGCCCCAGCGCTTCAACGCTGTCAACGGAGATGGATGCAAAAAACTGCACCCCGCTTTTGGCCGTAAGCACGACGTTGGCATTGACCGCATCGGTGACAATCTTATCGATCACGCCACTGATCTGGTTTCTGGCGCTTAACTGCATCGTAAACCTTTGTAATGTTTGTAAACTGCCGCTGTCAAAATCAGCGACTTCTGAGAGTTTGGCTAAAAACTGCTCGTGCTGCTTTTGCAGCACTCGGTACGTTTTGACAAGCTTTTGTCCGTAACCGCTCAGCCTGGCTCCGCCGCCTCCTTTGCCCCCCGTCGCTTTTAGCACGACCGTATCGCTGCCCAGGTTGTTCATCGCATCAACCGCGTCCCACGCGCTTTTGTAACTCATGGGAACGGCTTTGGCGGCTTTGCTGATGGAGCCGTGTTTTTCGATCGCTTCGAGCAGATCGATACGTTTTTGCATCAAAAACGGTGCATCCTTGCTAGCAAGCGTCAATGAGGATGAAAAATCCATATTTTTCCTTATATAATCGATTATATAACGACAATTGTAGCATTATATACTTAAATATACAACGCCAGGGTGGTCATAATTTATCCAGGGTTTCGTGTTACTGCTGTTAACACCGATGTGATTTATTGTACTATCTGTAACAATTTTTCTATAATGCTACTGTCACGCTATGATAAAAACTTACAATAACCGCAGTAATCTACAAAGGAGAGGGTATGGATAAAGAAACGGTCCAACGAATCAAAAACAGCCCCAAGTACAAAGAACTTGTGCAGACACGCAGTAAGTTTGCTTGGAAACTGGCTGCTTTTATTTTCGTGATGTATTATGGATTTATACTGCTTTTAGCGTATAAACCGGAAGTTTTAGGTGCCAGTTTAACCGGCGGCGTAACAACGGTGGGGATTCCCGTGGGATTGGCGATCATTATTATTTCGTTTATTACCACAGGCATCTACACCAAAAAAGCAAATCGGGATTTTGACAAACTCACACGAGAGATCAAAAGCGAACTCAAGGAGGCTGAAAATGCGTAAACTCTTATCGCTTTTAGCAATGCTGCCGTCTCTGGCACTGGCAAATGAAGCGGCGGAAAAAGGCTTGGCCCAGGGCGGCATCAACGTCCCGGCAGTCGTTATGTTTTTTATCTTTGTGGGCTTTACGCTGGGTATTACCTACTGGGCGTCCAAGCGCACCAAAACAGCCAAGGATTTTTATACCGCAGGCGGCGGCATCACCGGAACCCAAAACGGTCTGGCCATTGCCGGCGATTATATGTCCGCAGCATCATTTCTGGGGATCAGCGGTCTTGTGTACCTGCAGGGGTATGACGGGCTGATTTACTCCATCGGCTTTTTGGTCGGCTGGCCCATCGTTTTGTTTTTGATCTCAGAACAGCTGCGAAATCTCGGTAAATACACCTTTGCCGACGTGGCTTCCTACCGACTCAAGCAAAAGCCCATCAGAACACTTGCGGCTTTTGGTTCCATCGCCGTGGTGCTTTTATACCTCATCGCGCAGATGGTTGGTTCGGGTAAACTGATTCAGGTGCTGTTTGGGCTGCCCTATGAGTTTGCCGTTATCATCGTAGGGATTTTGATGATTTCATACGTCGCCCTTGGCGGGATGCTTGCTACCACATGGGTGCAGGTGATCAAAGCCGTGCTGCTGCTCTCAGGCGCAACGTTTATGGCCATTGCGGTTTTGGCGTATTACAATTTCAACCCCGCCCAGCTGTTTCAGGGAGCGGTTGACGCGCATCCAAACGGTATAGAGATCATGAAACCAGGCGGCCTTGTCAGCGATCCTATATCGGCGATTTCGCTTGGTCTGGCGCTGATGTTTGGCGTAGCGGGACTGCCCCACATCCTGATGCGCTTTTTTACCGTCGCCGATGCGAAGCAAGCCAGAAAATCGGTTTTTGTGGCCACGGGCTTTATCGGATATTTTTATATCCTTACTTTTATTATCGGTTTTGGCGCGATCGTACTGGTTTCAACCAACCCGGGGTATTTTGAAAGTGCGGGAGAGCTTTTCGGCGGTGACAATATGGCAGCCATTCACCTTTCGCACGCAGTAGGCGGCGATCTGTTTTTAGGCTTTATCAGTGCCGTAGCCTTTGCCACCATCCTTGCGGTGGTCTCAGGCTTGACCCTGGCCGGCGCCAGCGCGATTTCGCATGATCTGTACGCCAATGTTATCGCAGCAGGCCGTGTGGATGAAAAAACGGAAATGAGAGTAAGCAAGTACGCAACGATTGCTATCGGGATCGTGGCGATCATCCTTGGTATACTCTTTGAAAACCAAAACATCGCTTTTGTCGTGGGCTTGGCGTTTGCCATCGCCTCTTCGGCAAACTTTCCGATTTTGTTTCTTTCCATTTTTTGGAAAAAACTCACCACCAGAGGCGCGGTTGTCGGCGGTTCGCTGGGACTTGCCACGGCAGTCATACTGGTTATTTTGGGTCCTGTTGTCTGGAAAGACATCCTTGGCAACGCCGAAGCGATCTTTCCCTATAAGTATCCGGCACTGTTTAGTATCATCGTCGCCTTTGCTTCTATCTGGTTCTTTTCTATTACCGATAACAGCAAACAGGCACAGCAAGACAGAGAAAAATTTGACGCCCAGGATATCCGCTGCCAGACAGGCATCGGCGCTGAGGGAGCCATGGACCACTAGGTCAAAGGCTCTTTCTTCGGTATGCCTTTTTGGGGCATACCGATATACTGCTATAACCTCTTTACCGTTTCCCCGGCTTATTACAACAGATAATTTCACCAATGTTATAAAAACTACCGTATATGTCTTGTAGGGATATTGTGTGGAGTATGAACAACAGCAGAGAATTGCATCTCTGCTGTTATAAAAGTTTAAAGCAGCTCAGAGAGGTCTTGATTTGCTTCTAACTGACATGTACCGCTGTCACATTTGATGGTGGCATCAATATACAGCGCTCTTTTTTTGGCTTCATCGCTTAATGAATTGTACGCATCAGCTGACGTAAGACCGGTGTTGCAGTAAAAAATGCTTAGCTTGTCTTTTGGCAGTTTGCTCTCATCCAGGCTGTCATTTTCAGAACTGTATGTTACGTTCTTTGCACCCTTGATATGGCCCTCTTCATACTGATCGGCTTTTCTGACATCAATAAGAACGGTTCCTTCGGGAAGGTTTCCTTCATTGATCATAGGGGCAAGCCATTTTTGATCAACCTGACCTGATACGCCGCCCGGATAGACCGTAACCCCGTTTTTGGTAATCTGGTCTCTGCTTGGTTCATACGCACCGTCACTGTCGGCTTCACACTCTCGCAAAAGACCCATTTGCGGATACTCGGCTTCTTTCCACTCGGGATAACCGCCGTCATAAACAACAACATTGCTGTATCCGCGCTTTACAAGCTTTTTGGCCAGTTTGCTTGAATGGTGACATTTTGGACCGTTGCAGTATGATACGATTTTTGCATCTTTATCCTGCGGAAGCAGTCCGACTTTTGATTCGGGAAGATTTGAAGGGATGTTGACTGATCCCATAATCGTTCCAACCTTGAAAAGCTTGGCAGGTCTTGCGTCGATAAAAAGCGCCGCGTCCTTGTCATAGAGTGTTTTCGCTCTCTCTTTTGAAATCTTTTTCAACTCTACGTCAGAATCAGCCACTTTCGGCGACGTCGTACACCCGCTTATAAACACTGCCATTGCAGCAATGGCTAAAGCCGATAACAGCTTTGTGAAATTCATCCTCATAGTTCCATCCTTTTTTTCTGAGATAATTTATTATAACGTATTTTCATAAATTATTACTCTTTATCAATCGAATATTTTCCGCTGCCAAGAAAGATGATCGCAAGCGAACTGATGATATAGAAATAGACCACTTCCAGAGCCAGCGCGCCGTGTTTTGTCACTGCAAACAGTTCATCGCCGTGGGCCAGATAGATTGCGGTAAACATCGTAAAAATCAATACCGCCGCGCTGATTCTGGTATACAGTCCCAGGATCAAAAACAGCGGGGCCACCACTTCGCCCAGATACACGCCGTAAGCCATAAATCCGGGCAATCCGGCTGACTCCAGCATTCCCTGGATACCGCCTACGCCGCCGGTGATCTTGGCATATCCGTGAAAGAGCATCATAAAGCCCACGCCAAAACGAAGCAGAAATTTACCGATGTCGGCTTGATCAAGTGCATTATTCATAGTTCATCCTTAATTTCAAGTTTTAAACCATCAGTATAACAAAAGTTTGCAAACCCCTTGAAACTGTCGGGATTATATCAAGAGGTATGAGGGGGTGTGAGATCGGGATGAAACGTGCCCGTGCAGTCAAGGGGTTTGCAAACCCTCTTCCCGCAAAAGGGGAAGAAAGCCGTGCTTACTGAAACGATCCGGTGATGATCGCCTGGCGTCCGAGCGCGTCTTTGGCCATCGTAAATTTATCGCCCTGGATCAGGACGAATCTGGTTTTTGTCTGTTGCGTATACTGTGCTGAGGGCACCTGCACGTACAGCGCGCAGTGGTTGTTTGAAAGCGCCCATTTGCCCTTGTACACATCCACCCTTTCATCGCTTTGAGGGTCAATAAAGGAATCCGTATAGGTAAAATCGCCCGCACAGGCCGTGGGCGCGAAATCTTTCCCCATATTGTTATCAAGCTTGTCAAACTCTACTCTAAGACGCTTGCCGCTGCTTTGCACCAGAGCGCTGGTGCGCTGGCTTTTAAAGTCGTCTACGTTGACAACCTGGGCCGTTTTCTCAAAGCTTGGCAGGCTGCCGGGTTTGGCGCCTTTTGAACTCATAGAACACCCGCTGATCAGCAGTGCCGCTGCCGCTAGGGATACGATTGTAAATTTCATTATTCACTCCTGCTGTTATTTTTTTGGACTTTTGATGATGCCCTTATAGGGACCGACTTTATAATCCATTCTGTTTTTACCCGCATCGGGATAGATCAACTCGCCGTCTTTACCGTAATATCCTTTGACGTCATGATCGGGAACCCTGACCTTGGGATCGGGAAAATCGTTTTGCCTGTTGAGTTTGGTCGGTCTGTAGTGGCCGTCTTTGTTGATATATGCCGCTACGTCGTATGCCTGCTTATCCGTTAGAATCTGATTGGTATGAGACGAACCTTTTGGCATATTGGTTTTGATAAAATCAGCCGCTTTGAGCGTACGGTACATGCCCGCACCTGTGTTGTAAGTATCATCCGTTCCCCACAGCGGCGGATTGATATAGCCGTCAAAATTGCCCCGGGCGTCAACACGCTTCTGGCCTTCACCGTTTTTGCCGTGGCAGGAGGCACAGTGCATAGTATAAACTTTTTCACCGTTGTCCACGTCTGCTGCCTGGCGCTTGACCATCGCACGGTCGACTTTTGACAGTCTTCTGCCATCAACACTGCCCTGTCCGACGGGAATTCCCTGAGAAAGCCAGTGCATATAGGTTTTCATCGCTTTCATCTCTTTGCCATCAGCCGGCATTTTCTTGCCGTTCATGCTTCGCTCCATGCAGCCGTTAATCCGCGCAGTCAGCGATCCCAGCTGATCTTCTCTGTTTCTGTACTGGGGAAAATTGCCGTACGTGCCCACAAAAGGCGCACCGTATTTTGACGTACCCGCGCCCAGGTGACAATTGTTACACGCGTTATTATTCCCCGAGTAGCGTTTTTCGGGATCTTCTGCCTGCGGTCCGATATGTCTCCACGTCGCAACGATCAGCTGATACCCGTACTGCACCATATCGCCGTATTTATTATCGGGCGTAATCGGTTTGGCGTTTAAAGGATCCCAGTATACGTCGCCTTCAAACTTTGGCAGCGCGTATTCGATCGTGGGATTGTCCAGATCATTCCTGTTTTTGCCATCAACCCACTGGGTCTCAACCTTGTTTTGATACCCTCTGTCTCCTCGTTCTTTGAGCGTCCAGCCCTCAAAGGCCAAAGCACTGGCGGCAAAAAAAGCCAGCGTGCCAAGTCCCAGTAATAATTTGCCTTTCATAACAATCTCCTTTTTGAAGTTATACTGCCATGGTAGCCAGATAAAGTAATCCCAACGTAAACGCTTTCAGGGTGCATTTCAGTTTTGTTTAAGAGTTAACCCGGTTAACAATCTGTCAACGCAAATATGATATGATTACGGTTTTAATCTGTGCCCGTTACGTGAGGAGTTTGCATGATTCGTACACTGTTACTACTGATATTTTCCACTTCTTTCCTGTTGTCACAGGATTATTTAGACCCAAAGGACGCTTTTACCCTCTCGTTTGAAAAAAAGCAGGATTCCGTAACCGCCACGGTTGACCTGGCCGAAGATATCTACCTCTACGCCGATCAGGTCAAAGTCTCTGTCATCAATGCGGGAGAAAAAAGCGATATCACTGAGCAGTTAAACCTGCGTCAACCCAAAGAGTACGATGGGTTTATCACCTATTTTGACGCATTGACGATAACGATCCCGCAAAAGCTCTACAGCGGCAGCGACGGAATCGACGTATCGTTTCAGGGCTGTTCGACAGAAGGGTTGTGCTACCCGCCCATGCATGAAACCTTTATGCTCAAAACAGCCGCCGATGCGCCATCGGGCCCAGCACAGGGCAACTCTATCGTCGAAAGTTTTCAGGATAAGAGCGCTGTTTTGGTCCTGGCAAGCTTTTTTGGCTTCGGGCTGCTGCTGTCTTTGACTCCGTGCGTGTTTCCGATGGTCCCCATTCTTTCCAGCCTTATTGTCAGCCACTCCAGCAGCGGGGAAACGATGAGCGCGAAAAAAGGGTTTGGACTGTCGCTGGTATACGTTCTTGCCATGAGCATCGCATATACCATCGCCGGCGTGTTGGCCGGGCTTTTTGGCGCCAATCTCCAGGCAGCGCTGCAAAACCCGGTAGTCTTGGTCGTATTTGCGGGTATCTTTGTCGCCCTGGCGTTTTCCATGTTTGGTTATTTCAAGCTTGAGCTGCCCCAGTCCCTGCAGAACAAGATCAATGCCAAAACCCAGGGGGCCCAGAGCAAAGGGATTAAGGGTGTCGCGATCATGGGCTTTTTATCAGCCCTTATCGTCGGTCCCTGCGTCGCGCCGCCGCTTGCGGGGGCGCTGGTGTATATCGGCCAAAGCGGTGACGCCCTGCTTGGCGGAGCCGCGCTGTTTGTGATGAGCCTTGGTATGGGGATGCCCCTGCTGGCAATCGGCGCGGGTGCGGGCAAATTCATGCCAAAACCCGGCGGCTGGATGGACAAAGTCAGCAAAATCTTCGGCGTGGTGATGCTGGGACTGGCTATCTGGATGCTTGAACGCGTCCTTCCGTCTTTTTTTACGATGCTGCTTTGGGCCGCACTCTTTATCGGTTGTGCCCTGTATCTCAAAGCGTATAAGGTAGGCAAACCCTCGCTGCCGAAAATAGCAGGCGTTTTACTTGGACTGTACGGGTTTGCGCTGGCAATAGGCGCGTTTAACGGGGCAAAAGATCCGCTTGATCCGTTCAGCCCCTTTTATCAATCCCAGACCAAAGCGCTGCAGTTTAATACCGTGAAAAGTTTAGACGCTCTGAAACAAAAGGTTGACGCTAACGACAAAGTTATGATCAAGTACACCGCCGACTGGTGTACCGTGTGCGACAAGTTTGAAGCCACGACACTGAAAGATTCCGCCGTGCAAAACGCTCTTGAAGACTACACCCTGCTTCAAGTCGATGTCACCGACAACAGTAAAGAGGATAAAAAACTCATGCAGGAGTATCAAATCTTCGGTCCTCCGGCAACGGTCTTTTTTATCAGCGGCAAGCAGGCCGGCGAAACCGTCGTGGGATACAAAGATTCGGCACAGTTTTTACAAATCTTAAACTCCCATCCCTAAACACAACCCCATGCAACCTCCCTTTCCTGCGGGGGTTGTTCTTTCACTTGGCACCGATTCACACAACTTTTTTCATTTGGCAGGTTCAAAAAGCAATATTAAGCTTTCATTTAGTTCAAAAAGGTACTATAGTTAATGGAAATTAAACAATTGCCCTGTTTACAGGGGTACAAAAGGAGAGAATATGAGGTTTAAGGGTTTAAAATTAACGCTGGCGGCCGCACTTATCGCATCGTCAAGTCTTGGTGCCGCAACATGGAAGTACGCTTTTGGCGAGGGACTGAGCGACCCCCAGGGGATTTATGCCACAAGCTTTAAAGAATATATCGAAGAAAACTCAAGACACAGCATTGAACTGTATAAAGTCGGTTCGCTGGGTGAAGAAACCGATATGATGGAACAGGCCAGATCGGGTCTGCTGCACTTTATCGGCCAGTCAACGGGATACATGGGCGGTACCATTCCAGAAATGGATCTGTTTACGCTGCCCTATGTCATGCCCACAGATACCGAGGAACTTGATTACTTTTTCAAAAATTCCAAGGTGGTCAACGAAATGCTGCCAAATATTTTCCATGACCACGGCCTGGAACTGCTGGCGGTTTTCCCCGAAGGTGAAATGGCCGTTACGACGATGGAAGAGTTTCGATCGCCGGATGATTTAGACGGCAAAAAAATCCGTGTGATGCCCGGGTCTCCGATTTTGGTTGAAACATGGAAATCTTTTGGCGCATCTCCGCAGCCCATGTCATGGGGCGATCTGATCGGCGCGCTGAAAACGGGTATGGTTGATGGCCAGGAAAATCCTACCGTATGGATCGAAGCGTACGGATTGGATGATTTAACAAACGTGCTTACCTACATGGGCCACAGCCACTTTAACGCATCAATGAGTGCCAATAAAGAGTTCTTTGACGGATTAAACAGACGGGACAAAAGATTGGTGGAAGAAGCTTCCAAACACGCGCAGAAAACGATCCTGGAAGAAGCGCAGAAGCTTGACGCGATCGGTCTTGGCAGAATCGTACGAACCAACCCCGAGTACAAGATCGTAACGCTTTCGGATGAGGAAAGAAAACCGTTTAAAGAAGCGGCCAAAAAAGTACAGCAGTCATTTGCGGATAAAAGCAAATCCAACAAAAAAATCATGGACCAAATGATGCAAGACCTGCGTGACGCAGAAGAAAACGCAAACTAAATCATGATAATTCGCATCGGCCCGTTCGGGCCCGATGCCTTATACCAAAGCAAATCGGTTTTGTTTTGGTATAAGCAGCAAAAGGAGCCCCCGCATGAGCATTGAAACACCGCCGGATGCACAAAAGACCCCGCCCAAAAAAAACCCCTTTTTAAAAGCGATCGACCTGTTTGATGTTGCCCTGAGCAAGTTTGAAGCTTTTATGCTTATTATCGGTGTCACGGCGATGGCTGTAACGACCATCGCTTCGGTTATTACCCGCTTTGTTTTCAACGATTCGCTGACAGTGACCGATGAACTCAATATGATTTTTATCGTTATCGTTACCTTCGCCGGCCTCAGCTATGCCGCGCGAAACGGCCGGCATATCCGAATGTCGGCAATTTATGACGCCCTGCCGACTAAAGCAAGAAAGGTTTTGATGATCTTGATCTCCTTTGTCACCGGAGCGTTTATGTTTATACTGGCGTATTATTCCTACAACTATATCATAGACGTGTATGAAAGCGGCCGCATCCTGCCCGCCCTTGGAATTCCCGTTTTTTATATCTATCTGTGGGTGCCGGTGGGCTTTACTATAACGGGTCTGCAGTACTGGATGACCGTGATCAAAAACCTGCGCGAAGAGGACGTCTATCTTTCAACCAAGATCAGAGACGGCTACGCCAAAAATGAAATCGAAGTGTAAGGACTGCCTATGAAGCTCTCATATTTTCAAAGATTTTTTGCGCTATGCATTGTTATCCTTTTTTTCGCAGGCGGCGCCTTGGCAAACGACAAAGTCACGCTTTCCCTGGATGAAGTGATCGCTGAAAAAGAACAAGAGCAATTTTTCATCACCGTTTACGGCTTCTCTGAAGCCGCAGACGGCGACAACCACAAATGGCGGCTGGTGGATGTGACCTTGACCGGGCCTGATGGCAAAAGTATTACCAAAGAGGTCGAAAGCGACAAAGCGGGGATGTGGGAAGTCATAGGTGTTGATGCGACCGAATTTGCCGACGGCGATGTTTCAATCGAAGCGACGATGAAAACCCACGAAGGCCGGGTACTGGCTACGCTCACTGATTCTGTGAACAAAGATACCAGTTTCCAACTCTATCCGTTTTTGCAAAAACATATGGCCGGATCGATCTTTGCGCTGATGGTGCTTTTACTGCTGCTTGGCTTTCCTATGAAGATTCCGCTTATTGCGGGAACCACGCTTGGCATCTTTTTAATCTTTGATATGGATTTTTCCAAGATGGAGTTTTTGATTCAGCAGATGATGGCAGGTATCAGACCCGCGGCACTCATTGCCGTACCGATGTTTATCCTCTCTGCCGATATCATGACAAGGGGCCGGTCGGCTGAAAAGCTTATTGATATGGTTATGGCTTTTGTACGCCATATCAAAGGCGGGCTGGCTGTTAGCACCGCCAGTGCGTGTACGATGTTTGGTGCCGTCTCGGGGTCTACACAGGCCACGGTCGTGGCCGTGGGTTCACCCCTTCGCCCCCGGCTGAAAAAGGGCGGATACAAAGATTCGTTTATTCTTGCGCTGATTGTCAATTCCAGCGATATCGCGTTTTTGATTCCGCCCAGTATCGGGATGATCATCTACGGTATCGTGGCAAAAACCTCTATCCCCGAACTCTTTATCGCCGGTATCGGTCCCGGCCTTTTGATACTGCTGCTGTTTTCACTGTACAGCGTTTTTTACGCCTACAGGCACAAGATTCCCACCGAACCCAAGGCCACATGGAAAGAACGCGCCCACGCGGTGTATCAAGCCCTGTGGCCCCTGGGATTCCCCGCAATCATCGTCGGGGGCATCTTTGGCGGGATATTCAGCCCCACCGAAGCCGCGGCGGTAAGCGTGGCGTATGCGGTCTTTTTAGAGGGCTTTTTGTTTAAAACCATGCAGTTTAAAGACTTCCTGGATACGGCCAAATCCACAGGACTTGTCACCGCCGTTGTTTTCATCCTTGTGGGCGCGGGAGCGGGCTTTGCGTGGGTGCTTTCCTATGCGCAGGTTCCCCAGGAAATCTTAAGCTCCATCGGCATCACAGAGATGGGTCCCTACGGCGTACTGGCCGTTATTTCTATCGCGTTTTTTGTCGGGTGTATGTTTGTTGATCCCATCGTGGTCATCTTAGTCTTAGTTCCCATCTTTGCCCCCGTCGTGGACGCGGTCGGTCTGGATCCGGTACTAGTTGGTACCATCATTACCCTGCAGGTTGCCATCGGTTCGGCCACACCGCCTTTTGGCTGTGATATTTTCACCGCTATTGCCGTGTTTAAGCGCCCCTATATGGAAGTAATCAAGGGGACGCCTCCCTTTATTGTTATTTTGCTCAGTGTCTCGGTGGCGCTGATCTTTTTCCCGCAAATCGCTCTGTTTTTAAGAGATATCGCATTCAGGTAAGGATATAGTATGTTTAAAAAAATTCTCGTTCCCATCGACGGTTCTGATAAATCCCACGAAGCCCTGGAGGTTGCTGCTGAGATTGCCCAGCGCTACGAAGCCCAAATTTATCTTTTGTCTGTTTTCAAACACTACAGCTTCATGGAAGGCTCCCTTTCCATGGTCCGGGGCAAGTCCGAACCCGAAAACCTGGAAGACGCTCTTCGGGGATACTCTGAAAACATTGTCAACGAGGGGAAAAAAGCCCTGGAGGGCAGAGGGATACAAAATATCCGTGGATTTGTCAAAATGGGCGCGGCGGCCAAAGAGATACTCAAATTTGCCAAGCAGCACGAAATCGACCTGATTGTCATCGGGTCGCAGGGACAGGGAGACTTAACCGGCTATCTGCTCGGGGGCGTATCGCACAAGGTGACCGGTCTGGCCAAATGCCCGGTGCTAGTAGTGTAAAAAATGTTCTCTGGCTTTTAAATGCAAAAAAACGCCGCTTTCTCGTTTGCAGGGTTTCACGATCAGGCTGACGTACTTGTGTTTTCCCTCGGGGCAGCGCAGGTCCGTTTTTAGCAGGTGGGGTTTGTCATCGGGACCGTTTAACGCTTTTAGAAAATGCTCTTTGACCCTGCCGCGGTTTTGACTGTCGACACACTTTTCAATCCAGTTGCTTTTATATACAATATGAGGTATATAATTGACAAAGCAGATATCGCTGTGCATCTGCAAAATTTCAAAATCACTGTTTAAAATTGCTTCGCACGTATTTTTATCCCGAGTTAACGATAA
>JBNJFE010000038.1:0-15420 GCA_051746505.1 Campylobacterota bacterium | reverse complement strand
AAAATGGGCGCCACCGACTTTATCAAAAAACCCTTTAGCAGCGAAGAATTTTACTGCCGTATCAACAATACCATCGAAATGCTCGATCTTGTAGAAACGGTTACGCATATGCAAAACAGGGATTTTCTCACCGGCGCGTACAACCGCACCTACTTTTTTGAAACGATGCGCAAAGAGTTTGCCGCCCTGCGCAAGGAACCCAGGGTCAATCTCGCCGTGGCTATGATCGATATTGACGATCTCAAAGATTTGGACAAAAAGTACGGCCAAAACATCGGTGACAAAGCGGTCAAAACCGTGGGCAAGATCTTGCTTGATGAAACCAAGGGCAGCGATATGGTCGCGCGCTTTGGCGGCGGGGAGTTTTGCGTGGTAAAAAAGCAGATCGGCAAAGAGGAAGCCTTTGACTTTTTTGACCGGCTACGTTTTGCGATCCACTCTCAGGACCTTGGCAAAGATGAAGAGGACAATCCTATAAGCTGTACGGTCAGTATCGGTGTGGACACCGAGTTTGAAGATACGATTGAAAAGATGGTCAACGAAGCCGACCTGCTGCTGTACAAAGCCAAAGAGCAAGGCAAGAACAAAACGTGCTATCAGTAAAAATTACATATCCCCAAGCCAGGCGTCATAGATAGGATCATGGCGCAGCGTTTTAGCACACCCCACGGCGATCAGGCAGCGCTTGGCCCGTGTCAGGGCTACGTTCAAGCGCCGGTAATCGTTTAAAAACCCGATATTTCCCGCGCTGTTGGAGCGCACGAAACTTAAGATGATAACTTCTTTTTCCCTGCCCTGAAAACCGTCGATACTGTTGATCTCTACCTTGTTGTAGGTACCACAAAGCTTGTCTTTCAGCGCCCTGACCTGCCCCTGATACGGGGAAATGATACCGATATCGTTTTGGCTGATACCCTGCTGTGTAAGCTTTTGGAGTTGTTGACGCACACGTTCGATCTCATCGACGTTGTAAAAAGAGGTCGCATCAGACCCGCGCTGTTCGCCGTAAGAGTTTGCGCAGCTGTCGATAAAACTGTGTACTTGCGCTAAAGCGCCCGGGCTTAGATCACGCAGTGTGATCGCTGCGTTGGCTTTGGCCGTGTGAAGCCTGTCATTGTAAAATACCCGTTTGCTAAAAGCGATCAAGTCCCGGTGCATCCGGTACTGCGTATCAAGCATCTGCGAAAGCCCCGGATAAGTTTCAATGAGCTTTTCAAACAGGCTGTAGGCCAGATCGGAAGCTCTGGGGCTTTGCACCGTCGGCGGAAGCTGCATATGGTCACCGGCTATCACGGCTTTTGGGGCTTTTTGCATCGCTATGAGTGTAGAGGGGATCACCTGCTGTGATCCCTCATCGATCAGCACCCGGTCAAAGCTTTTGCCTGCAAGCGTTTGTGAGCCTGCCGCGGAATTGGTACACACCACGATATCGGCATTATCGATGATACTTTGCAGGGCCTGCTCTTCTTTATATTTAATAATATCAAGTTCTTTTTGGATCTCTTTGTCATGCTTGATCCACGCATCCATCGACTGCATCGTTTCTGCATCTACCCCTCTTTGTGATGCGTTTTTGGCCGCCAGCGTCTGGATGCGATCCAGGCTCATCCCACGCTTGCGTCCCGGTGTGGGCTTGACAAAGGCATCCCTGGCATCCAGTTTATCTTTGAGTGCCTGTCTTTTATCCTGCACCTCTTGATAAACAGGATGTTTTTCATAGCGTACAAACAGGCTGGTTTCTTCCAGTCCGGGCAGCACCCTGGCCACATGCCCTACCCGCAGCAGATCAAGGTCGGTTTTCTCATGCAGCTTTTGCAAGATCGTATCGCACGCGGTATTGGAATCAGCCGTGATCAGCAGCTTTTCTCCACGGGCCACACACTGCCTGGCCAGTTCGCACATGGTCGTGGTCTTGCCCGTTCCCGGAGGACCGTGGATAAGAAAGTATTTGCTGCCAAGGGCATTGCCCACGGCGTTTTTTTGCGAAGCGTTCAGGTTTGCATCAAAGGGATCAAAAGCAACCGATTTTGTTTTTTGGACATCGTTGTCAAAAAGCAGGCGCAGCAAAGCATCATCCTTTTTTCGCTGTCCAAGCTCCTCCAGAGCTTCCTGCATCCGCATAAAGGGAATATCGTTAAGATACAGATCAATACGCAGCTTTTGTTTAAAACACCATTTTGGCAAAGGGGCGTCAAACGCCGCTTCGATAAAGCGGGTACTGACTTTGAGCACCGTAGCGCTCAAGTCCGATTTCAGCGGAGCCCCGCGGCTTACCAGAATAAGATCGCCGCTGCTTATCTTGGTATCAAGCGCCCTGCTTCGTGAAAAACGCACCACATGGTAGTTAAAGCGTTTGCCCGCGCGCGAAGCCTGCATATCCAAAAGCGCGTTGCCCATAGCTTCACGCTTTTTGGCACCGGTGTTTTTGATCTGATTCAAAAACTGTCTTTTTTGCTCGCTTCTTTCAATATCGATCAGGTTTTTGTATTTTTTGACAAAACTCTTTTTGTCAAACATTTAAAAAAGCTCCTTCATTTTATCTTGTATCTTGGAATTCACACCCTCTTTTTGCTTGTCTTTCAACTGCTTTGTCAGCGTCTCAAGCAATTTGTCTGAACTTTGTTTTCTCTCTTGCATTGTGGAAAGATACTTGCTGACCTGCGCGTACTCTTTTTGCAAATCGCCCGCGCCCATTTTTTCCGCGATACCCGCTTGCAGCTTTTGCTTTAGTCCGCTTTTTTCCTTGATATATTCCTGCGCGATCAGGCGGCTGATCTTTTGGGCCGACTGGCTGGTAATATCGACGTTTTTATCTTCTCTGCCCAGATCAGCGTTGATGCGAAGATCAAAATCATCGATCACGCTTAAGGCGTTGCTTAACTCTTCAGACGCTTTGGCTTGTAAAGAAACCTCTTCAAAGTACACATCGGCACTTGCTGTGACCCTGTCGCTGTCAAGGTCAAACTGCGCATCTGCCAGGATATCGCTTTGTGCTTCTTTTAGCAGCAGTTTGGAAGATTCATACCCTTTAAGTCCCAGTTTTTCCACCTTCAGATCGGCAGTGGTTTTATAGGGCTTTTCAAAGCGGTTGTTAAGCAGCTTAAATTCCAGATTTTGCACTTTTTGGCTTTGCGCGCTTGCCAGCAGCAGCATCGGCTTGCGGGTTTTGTGCTGGTCGCTGCTGTAGCCGGTGAGTACGAGGTTAAAGCCCGTATCCTCATACACACCGCTTGCTTTGGCGCTGTCTATCTGCACTCTGGCATAAGCTGAAGTATCTTTATATAAAACGTTTTGCCCCGCCATGCGGTAATACGCCCGGTTTTGCTCTTTTTGCGCCGGCGCGCTTTGCAGATAGGGTTTGGCTTTGAGATAAAGATTATACGCTTTTTGCGCGTAGTCCATGTCCCCGCCGGTAAAGAGTGAAATAACTGAGAACAATCCTTCGGGGCTGCTGTATTTTTCTTTGAGCCTCTTTGCGTCTTTGGCGGCCAGATCATCCAAAGAGCGTATATCCGCGCTGATGGTTTTGTACTCTTTGCTGATATCTGTATATACGTTTGTATATCGTTTTTGATATTGTTTAATATCGTTTCGCAGACTCTCAAACTCTTTCTTTGCCTCCAGCAGTGCCGCGGGGTCTTTGCTTTCTTGCAGTTTTTGCCCCAGATTTTTGGCTCTGTCTTGCAACCGGGTAAGCTTTTGTTTTCCAAAATCGCTTTGCAGTTGCTCATAGCTTTGCTGCATCGACTGTACTTTTTGACGCAGCTGCTTAGCTTTTTGCACCGACTGCAACTCTTGCTGGTCCAGGATTTCCTCAGCCGTGGGAATCTTGACGTTTTCTTGCAAACGCTTGGCTATGGAAGATTTTTCTTTTTCGCCGCCGTTTTGCTTTTTCTTGGCGGGCGCGTCTGCTGCTTGTTCTTTGATAAAAGCCGCCGTTTTGGCATCTAAATCCAAATTTTCAATCTGCAGCGAATCGATCACGTATTTTTTGTCAAAAAGCAGCGCGGGGTTAAAATCAAATACCAGCGAATCAAACGCCGCGATTTGCTGTGAGGATTTGGGATCGATGAGGGCAAACTCCCTGAGTGTAAAAAAACCGCTAAAAAGCTTGGTATCCACCGAACCGATTCGTACTTCTTTGCCCGTAACCTTGTGCAGGGAAGTTTTGATACCGTACTTAATGAGCGGATCAAACGCCAGCCATACAAACGCTCCTATCAACAGTCCCACAAAGCTAAACGCGATCACGCCGCTGTAACGGATGAGTGACTGCTTTTTTGACGCCTTTTTGCTGTTATAAAAAAACGACCCCACAACCGGCATGTTGCCAAGGCGTGTCAACACCCTGTCTCTGTAGAGACTAAAAAGTTTTTGGGCCAAAAGATACAGCAGGACACCAACAGGCAGGGCTATGAGCATCGAGCCGGTCATGATCGTATTGTTAAACGCAGTCAGCTTCAACAGCGGCAGATTGTATAAAAACGTAAAAAAGCCCTCAAACGCCGCAGCGGTGAGTACCGCTTTCCCAAGCAGCGCGAACAGCGGATCAAGCAAAAATCCCACAAAAGAAAAAAACGCGAAAGAAAGCAGAAAAAGGCCAAAATGAATCCGAAAAATAAAAGCGATCAAAAAGATCACGACTCCCGCGACGCTCAGGGTGGGGATCAACCCCGCAACCGCGCCCAGTACAAGCGCCATACTCAGCGCTTTTGTCGAATTCGCGCTGTTGAGCGCGAACCAAAACTTTTTCAATGCGTCAAACATAGTTATTTGCCTTTATACGCGGTATTGAGCGTGAGATAATTGACCAGGATTGAAAGTTCTTTGAGTTTAAGATCTTTTCTCATCTGTGTATGGAAATATTCAAAATCAAAATTGGTTTCACTCATATAGCTGTGCACACTCTCAGCGACGTTTTCATTCTGGCGTTTGTAAGCAAGCAGTTTGCGCATAATATCTTCCAGCCAGTAGCGTATCATCGCATCAAGCTGCTGCTGGATCGTTTTTTCCTTGCCGTCTTTGACGGGGGCGTCTTTGACCTTTTGGACCAGGATATTGATCTTGAGTTTATCGACCATATAGAAAAAGAGTTCGGCCACTTCCATAAAGGTGTGCTCGCTGCTGTGTTCGATAATAAGGATGTCGGTTACGAGCTTGATATAGTGGATCTTGGCGAAAAATTCGTTGATCGTTTCGTTATCGGTGGAAAAGGCGGGTTTATCGGCAATGTTTTTTAAAACCTCGTTGAGGCTGTCCCTGTGTGACAGAATCGATTCAAAGTTAATATCTTCTTTATTCATCGTCAGCATCGCCCCAAGACCGTAATCTATAGAATCCTCAATCTCAATAAGCATTTTGTACTGCTTTGACGCGGGCATCGCAAAATCGTTGCGAAAGATTTCAAAGCGCACGTCGTTGCAGCCAAAGAGTTCATTCATAATCAGATACGATTTGATCTTAAACAAAAAGTTTTCATGGCCCAGCCTGCCGTAATCATGGATAAAGGCACTGCCGTGGAAATTGACCAGCTTATTGGCAATCACCGTGGCGATGATTTCGCGCTTGAGCGGATGGTGCTTGATCTGGTCTTCAAAGGAGACGATAAAGGTTTTTGGAAAATACTTGTACAGATAGATTTCAAAATCTTTGTTATCAATCATGGTTGAGCGAAGCAGTTCGTTTTTGATAAAAATCTTGCTATACAGCGTCAGTACCGCAAGCAGCGGCCGGATAATTTTACCGTTGCGAAAGCGCAGTTCCTCCACCGCAAAGCTTTTTTTGTTGAAAAAATCCAAATTCTGGGCCAGTACGTCCAGCGTTTTTTCAAACTTGTGGCTGTCGTAACTGCTTCGTTCCTCATCCAGGGAGATACTCAGTGACTGGAAATAATTGGTCCACAGCACACTGTTGACCACGTGGGGCGTCAATTCTTCCAAAACTTCGTATTTATTGTCAACCAGATTCTTTCGCTCCAGAATACTTAATAAAATTTTAAAGTTGACTTCATGGTCGCTGGTATCAACACCTGCGGAATTGTCGATACTGTCAAGATTGATTTTGCCGCCTTTGAGCGCGTATTCGACCCTGGCTTTTTGGGTAAAGCCAAGGTTGCCGCCTTCGCATACGCAGTACGCTTTGAGTTCGTTGGCATCGATTCTGACATATTCGTTTTCTTTATCTCCGACTTCGATATCGCTTTCGTCGCTGCTTTTGACATATGTCCCTACCCCGCCGTTATAAAACATATCGACTTTCAGCGTAAGCAGCTTTTTTGCCAGTTCGTCGGCATTGATCGTTTTGGTTTTGATCTTGAGCAGTTCCCTGATCTGGGGAGTGGGGTCGATATTTTTCTCATTTCTTCGATATACCGCGCCGCCTTTTGAAAACGCTTTGTACTCACTCCAGGAGCCGTTTTTGGCGCAAAAGAGGCGTTTTCTCTCTTCATAGGAGGTCTTGGGATCGGGATCGGGATCGATAAAAATCTCTTTGTGGCTGATGGCGCCGTAGAGTTTGAATTTGTCGCTTTCAATCATGCCGTTGCCAAACACGTCGCCGTTCATCGAACCGATCCCCACAACCGAAATGCTGTCATTATAAAAATCCACTCCCTTTTCTATAAAAAAGCGAAAGACCGATCTGATGGAACCCTTTGCGGTAACACCCAGCTTTTTGTGGTGGTAGCCGTTGCTGCCCCCGCTGGCAAACGCGTCATCCAGCCAGTAGTTTCGCAGGCGCGAAATCTCATTGGCCGTGTCACTCATGGCCGAGGTACCCTTATCGGCGGCGACGACAAAGTACGGATCGTCCCCGTCGTAAGCGATAATCTTTTTATCCCTGATAATTGCATCATCTTTTTGGTTATCGACCACGTCCAGCAGCGCGTTGATATACTGACTGTAGTAGCCGCTAAAGGCTTCTTTATCAATTCCCTTGTGGTGGATGATAAATCCGCCTTTGGAACCGTTTGGAATGATGACGGCGTTTTTGCCCTCCTGGGCGGTCATGAGGGATTTGACTTCATCTCTGAAATCATCCCTGTCGCTCCATCTCAGCCCACCGCGGCATACTTTGCCCGTTCGGTTGTGTGTGCCGCTGATATCCTGGGAGTGTACAAAGATTTCGATATTTGGCTGCGTGCCGCGAAGCAGGCTTTTGAATTCACTGACTTGGACCTTGAGTGAAATCGTTTTATTGTGCAGATAGTAATTGGTCCGCGTCATCGCGCTTAGTATCTCAAACAGCGTCTTGGCGATCTTGTCGTCATTGATCCCTGATATCTCTTTGAGCTGTTCTAAAAAGTTTTCACTTTTTTGTTTGATAAGCGTTTTTCTGTTTTTGACAGCGGGGTCGAATTTGGCCGCAAACAGGTCAAGGGCTGCTTTGGATACTTTGGGGTAACTGCACAGTACACCGACAATGGCGGCTCTGTTGAAGCTGGCAAATAACTGGTTTTGATACTCAATCAGCGTATCAAAAAGTGTAAACTCGCGTTTTGAAAAGTTTTGCCTGTATGTCAGGGAAAAAAGCGGACAGTCAAAGCGCAGTTGGTTATCCAGTCTGGCTTTGATGATTTCTACGATGTTCTTTTCATGGGCAATCAGCAGTTCCACGTCATCGACGATAAGCTGGACTTTGATCAGGCAGACGCTCTGGGATTCATACGTCACTTCGTGATCGATCAAAAAGCCAAAAGAGTGCAGTGTGGGTACGATCTGGGACAGAATAATCTTTTGGTTGGAATAAAATTTCATCGTGGCGTTTGCGCCGATTTGGATAAATACGTTTTGTTTTGTCAGGGTTTCTTTGATCCGGTCTGATACGTAAAAATCTTCTTTGCTTAAAATATCGCCGCAGGTTTGATTGTCTTGATTGTTTTGCACGTAGCTGTCCTTTAATGCTATTAATTTTTAGATAGAATATCATAGATAATTAAAAAGTAAAATTAAAAAACATACTGTTTTTATTACAAAACACAATCCAAGGAGCAGATATGATTATCATCCCCGCACGCATCGGATCAACCCGCTTTCCAAAAAAAATACTGGCCGATATCGGCGGCGAACCCATGGTGGTCAAAACCGCAAAAGCCGTCGCCGGAGTCGACAGGGTCGCAGTAGCCACCGACAGCGGCGAAGTGGTGGATATATGCGGCAAACACGGCATCGAAGCGGTCATGACTTCGCCAAACCACCAAAGCGGCACCGACCGGCTTGACGAAGCGGCCACATCTTTGGGCCTGGCGCAAAACGAGATCATCATCAACGTCCAGGGCGATGAACCCTTTATCGAAGCAGACGTCGTGCAGGCAGTCAGGGATTTGACCAAAAGCCACGCTCACAATGACCAGATACTGCTAAACAGCGCCTACAAAGCTATCAGCGGCCACAAGGCAGACGATCCCGACACCGTCAAGGTTGTTTTAAACGCCAGCGGTCACGCCCTGTATTTTTCCAGAAGCAGGCTTCCCTACCCCAGAGAGGTCTATGATGCTTACAAGGGGCACCTTGGAATTTACGGCTACACCAGAAAAGCGCTCGGTGTCTTTTGCTCGCTCAAGTCCGCCCCGTTAGAACAGGTTGAAAAGCTTGAACAGCTGCGCGCACTGCACCACGGATACAAAATCGCCATGACCGAAGTACAAACCCAAAGCTTTGGCATCGATACGCCTGCTGATTTAGAAGAAGCAAAAAAGGTATATGGCTTTTAATATTATATAATATCAGTTATTACACTACCTTTCTCCTGAAGCCCGGGGGCTTCTGGCTGAATCATTTTTATCCCCTTTTTTCATTACCGTTTTGCAATTTCTACACTTTTGCTGCCACAGAGCAAATACCTGCGTGCGTTTTGCTTTCCCGGGTCATTTTCTTTCATTTTCAAACCAAAACAGAGTGTTTTTTACGCAACTACAAGCACTCATAGATCCCAATACTCAGGGCTTTGATCAATGAACAAGTGTTCTTTTGCAATAGGTTTTCATGTTTTGTCTTATGAACAACTGTTCACATTACAGACACAGCCAATTTCCCTCTTGTGAACAGTTGTTCATCTTATCTGTGGACACTACCCTTGACATATGAACAGTTGTTCACTATAATACGTTCTAAGCACTTATTTTAGGAGTTTACATGGCCCTGTCCACAAAAGAAAAGATTATAAAAGAAGCGATTGAACTGTTTTCGCAGCTGGGATACAAGGGAACGACGGTTCGAAAGATAGCTAGCGCGGTGGGCATCAAGCAAAGCGCACTGTATAACCATTTTAAAAATAAAGAGCAGATATTTGAAACGATCATCGCACAGATCGGATCAAGTGCTTTGGATGAGTTGTATGAAAAATATGACGAAGATACTCTCGTTGAGAAAAACAAACTGTTTTTATCCGAGTTTGTAACCGTTTTCAAACTGATCAGTTTTGATAAAAAAAACGAAAAGATTTTTAAAATCATGATGATAGAACTGTTTCAAAACCAAAGCGTACGCAATAGTTTCAACGAATACTTTTACCAGCAAAACCTCAAAAAACTTTCGCAAGTCTTTTTTATCTTTATGCAAAACGGCCTGATTCACTCGCACGATCCCCTGCTTCTAGCAAACGAATTTCTTTCGCCGCTGTTTTTTTACCAGATGCAGGTCGTACTGCAAAAAACAGACAACAAATCCACCACCGTAACGGCGTCCATGTTTGAAAAACACACCGAATTTTTCTGGGATCGCATCAAAACGGATTGATATTAATTAATATCATGAGACATCCGGGGTTTATTTGTTTATTTATTACAATTTGTAATCAAACTTTTATCGAAGTGGCTATATAATTATCCAAACTATTCGCCCTGAGGATACGATGGATTTTATAGAGTTTAAAAAACACCTGCTTGATGCCGATCTGACAATTCCCAAATTTGCCAAGCTGATCAAGGTCAGCGAGAAAAACATTCAGGCATACAAAAACAAAGACCAGATCCCAAACAGTGTCGCTGTTGTGGCTGCCCTCTTTGCCCAGATGCATAAAGAGGGAATAGATTATAAAAAAAGCGTAGAAAATTTGAAGCTAAGCAAAAAAAGTAAAAACTCAGGATTTTGCAGAAAGAAAAATTAACGGGACACCGATAAGAAAAGGTGCCCCGGTAGGCTGCGCTTAAGAAACCATAATACCTTTGATCATAAAAAAGATACCGGCACTAAGCAGTCCCGCCGCCGGAACGGTAATAATCCAGGCGGCGATGATTTTTTTGACCGTATCGCGTTTAACGTACTGTACCTTTTTAGCCTGTTTGAAATCTTTTTTCTCCGCCTTGACCTCTTTTTCTTTCTCTTCAATCAGCTGATAAAGGGTGACGATACGCTCATAGCTCTGCTTATCTTTATCGGGAGAGTCAACGAGATTTCGCAGCTCATCCTCATGGGCTTTGAGTTCCTGCTTGTTTTCCTGATACAGCCTTTTTTGCTCATCGATGGCAACCGTTTCATCGGTATTGAGCCACTCACGCAAAAAGCCCACGCCAAAAACCCCGCCAAGAGCGATATGGGTAGAACTCACCGGCAGACCAAGCTGTGATGCGATGATCACCGTGATCGCCGCGGCAAGCGCGATACAAAACGCGCGCATCTGATCTAACTCCGTGATTTCGCTGCCCACGGTCCGGATCAGTTTGGGACCGTACAAAGCCAGTCCTACAGAAAGCCCGAATGCCCCCACGGCAAGTACCCAAAACGGGATACTGACTTTTTCGTTGACGCTGTGCGCCATGACCGCGTCATTGATCGCCGCCAGCGGGCCGATCGCGTTTGCCACATCGTTTGCCCCGTGGGCGAAACTTAAAAGCGCGGCGGAAAAGATAAGGGGGATGGTAAAAAGCGAATTGATATCTTTTCTTTCAGATTGTAATTCACGTGCTTTTTTAGCGATATAGGGTTTGAGAAAATAATACACCACTGCCGCGGCAAGAAGACCCACGATAAGTGCTACGGGAAAGGAAACGACCAGGATTTTTTTAACCCCTTTGACAAGCAGGTACGTAACAAACGCCCAGCTCATGATCGAAATCAAAACCGGTACGAATTTTTTGGCCGGTGCGATCATATCCTTTTGATACAAAATCTTTTTCTTTATAAAATACATAAAGCCCGCCGCGATCACCCCGCCAAGTACGGGTGAAATCACCCAGCTGGCCACGATGGCGCCCACAGTATCCCACGCCACGATCGCAAAGCCCGCCGCGGCAATCCCGGAACCCATCACACCGCCGACGATGGAGTGCGTCGTAGAAACGGGCGCACCCACCGAGGTAGCAAAATTCAGCCAAAGGGCGGCAGCCAGCAGGGATGCCGTCATCGCCCAGATAAAAATCTCGGGGTTATCGATCAGACCAGGATCGATAATCCCTTTTTTGATCGTGCCGACCACATCGCCGCCGGCGACTATAGCACCCATTGCTTCAAAAACAGCCGCGATTACGATCGCCCAAAAAATCGTCAGCGCCCGCGACCCGACGGCAGGGCCGACATTGTTGGCTACATCGTTGGCCCCGATATTCATCGCCATATACGCGCCAAATACCGCCCCGATGATCAAAAACTTACTGTCTTCAATACCGCCGTGGGAGTAGTAACTGTAAATAAACACCGCAAAAACAAACAGCAGTGCTAAACTCAACCGGGCAAATCCAAGTTGGGATTCCCTGGTAAACTTGTCAACTTTTCGAACCGTTTTCATATCCATTAACGTTCCTCGTAGAGATGCTGGGTTTTTTTTATAACAATATTGTAGTGAGTCTGGTTTAAAGATGTCTTAAGATAAGTTATAGAGGAAAGCAATAAAATATAGAGGAAATTATGAATATATAGCTAAATTTTACGCGAGTTTATGAAAAAAAATACCAAAACTTTTATCTTTTTGCATTAAAATAGATACGAAAGTCCGACCCCTGCCCCCTTTTGGAACTGATATGCAGATGAAAACCGTGCAGTTTTACGATATTGTCAACAATATGCAGCCCAAGCCCAAGCGAGTTGTTCCAACTGTTTTGGCTGACCCTGTAAAACTTTCGGGTCAGATTTTTGATCTCTTCTTCTTCAAGGCCAAGACCTTTGTCAATCACGCTGATATGATCGCTGTCTATGGTGACGGTGACATCCTGTTTGGAGTATTTCAGGGCGTTTTCTATGAGGTTGGAAAGTGCAATCGTAAAAAGCACTTTGTCAATATCGTGGAAACTTTCTCTGGCTGTTAAGATCACTTTTCTGTTTTTATAGCTGTGTTGAAAATCAGCGGCAAGTTCAGCGGCAAGCTTTGCGATATCGGTTTTTTCAAACTGCAGGCTTTGCTTGCCGTCTTCAAGCTTGAGAGAAAGGCGCAGCTTGTCAATGATCTGGCTCATCTTATGCGCGTTTTTCTCAATCTTTTGCAAAAACTTCTGCCTGATCTGCTCGTCGCTGCTGTTGTGCAGCATCGTTTCGCAATACCCCGTGATCACGGCGATGGGGTTTTTAAACTCGTGGCTGAGGGCTGAGAGGATTTCATCTTTTTGCCTGTTTGCCAGTTTGAGTTTGGCGTTTTGTTTGGTTTTGAGGTTTTGGCGGTGTTTGAGTTTACTGCCCACGACGTTTAAAAGCTTGGTAATCTTGTTAAACTCATATAAACGGCCGTAGTTTTTCACCTCAAATACTTTTTTATCCAAAAGCATGTGCAGTATATTCAGGACGTTGTCGGTTTCTTCTTTCAAACGTTTATTGATACGCAGCGCAAGCAGTACGGCTAAAAACAGGGAGATAAAAAAGATCGCCAGAATCTGCGTGGAAAGCGTGACAAACTGCTCGTAAATCTTTTCGATATCCTCGGCCATGCGCAGATATAGCCTCTTGTCTGCGATAGTAACCTCTTTTGCGACGTAAAGATGATCTTTGTGCGTCGTATCCGAACGGCGGATACTGGTACCCACCGCTGCGTTTTGCAGCTGCAAAATCTCATCCCTGTATGCGTGGTTTTCCATCGTGGCTTTATCCTTGTCGCTTTCAGCCAGTACTCTGCCCGAAATGGCGATAAAGGTAATACGGATACCGGTTTTTTCTTTAAAAGCGTCGACGTAGGCGTCGATATCTTGCATCGACTGCAGACTCAAAGCCACGCTGTCGATATTTTGGGAAAGATTTTTTCGTACCTGATCCAGATAAATATCTTTAAACCAGAAATATGTCGCTACCCCGGAGGCAGCGAGAATAAAAATAATAACGATGACAAAATTCCTGATAAAAAGCTGATCAAGTTTTAGCAAAAGATATACCCCTCGCCCCGCACTGAGCGGATATACTTTCTCTCACTGCCCGGATCGATCTTTTCTTTCAGCCGTTTAATCGCGACGTTAACCGTTTTGAGCTGCTTGTCAAAGGAATCTTTCCACACGTTTTCAAGCAGGTATTCACGACTCAGCAGCACGCCCGGATTTTTCATAAACTCCAGCAGCAGATCGTGTTCTAAATGGGTCAGTTTTAACCGCTCATCAGCGACAAAAAACTCTTTGGTATTGCTTTTATAAACAATATCTTTAACCTTGATCACCTTCAACTCTTTTTTGCTGCGCTTGAGGACCGCTTTGACCCTGGCTTTGAGCTCTTCAAGGGAAAATGGTTTGGTGATATAATCATCGCCGCCTTTGGTAAAGCCCTCCAGCAGGTCGGCTTCACTGTCTTTTGCCGTAACGTAAATCACGGGCTGATTGAGCCCCTTTTGGCGCATGGAGTGGATAAAATCCGCACCGTCGGTTTCGGGCAGGTTGCGATCCATCAGGATCAAGTCGATATCCTCCTCGCCAAGGAGTTTTTCTACCAGCGTCGTGTCACTGAGCCCGATCGTATCATACCCCTGCCCCTGCAGGGTCATCTCGATAAGTTCTAAAATATCCTCTTCATCTTCAACAATCAAAATACTGTGCTGCACTGCCTGCTCCCGTTTTTAATGTGTAAGTTCGCCGCCCCGCTGGGCAAACATGATCAAATCCGCGATTCCCACGGTTCTGTCGCTTGCTTTTTCAAGCTTGCGGATGCTTTTGAGCGAGCGGATTTTATCCACCGATACCTGCGAATTGTCGCAGATACTGCTGATAACGCTTTGTTCAATAATACCGTAAAGTTCATCGGCTTTGTCTTCTTCCACCAAAATCGCGTCATAGAGTTTTTGTGATACCGCTTCGTCGTTGGATACGATCATGGTACTGACCAGATCATAACTGTTGATCGAACTTTCCTGCAACAAAATAATCTTTTCGACAATGCTTTGTTCAAACAGCTCTTTTTGGAAATATTCTTTCATTTCCGCGCTGTAATTTTTGATATTGGATTTGGCCCGGCTGAGTTCGTTGGTGATTTTTAAAATAGCCACCAGTTCGCGCAGGTCCTTGGCTTCGGGAGAAAACAGCGCCAGTGTGGAAACGACGGTGTTGTCGACTTTATATGCCAACTCTTCGATCAGTTTCAGTTTGTCCTGATGCAGGTCAAAATCACTAAAATCACGGTTTTTGGTATCTTCCAGCATCCCTTTGTTGGCTTCAATGATCAGATTGACCATCTTAATCAGCGAATTTTCTATCTCGTCAAGCTTGCTTCTGTAGTTTGCTAACATTATCCATACCTTCCAGTAATATAATCTTCTGTTTTTTTCATTTTTGGATTTAAAAAGATCGCTTCGGTCTCATCATACTCCACCAGATCCCCAAGGTGAAAAAAGGCCGTATAATCGGCGATTCTTGAAGCCTGCTGCATATTGTGCGTAACGGTGATGATGCTGTAGTTTTTCTTCAGTTCCAGCATCAGGCTTTCGATTTTTTCGGTACTGATGGGATCAAGCGCGCTTGTGGGCTCATCCATCAAGATCACCTCCGGCTTTACAGCGATCGCCCTGGCGATACACAGCCGCTGCTGCTGCCCCCCGCTGAGGCTGGTGCCCGGCGCGTGAAGCTTGTCTTTGACTTCCTCCCAAAGCCCGGCACCCTTAAGCGCGTCTTCCACCAGTGCGCTTTCTTCTTTTTTCTTGACCATGCCGTGTACCCTGGGGGCATAAGCGACATTTTCAAAGATGCTTTTTGGAAACGGATTGGGCTTTTGAAACACCATTCCGATCTTTTTTCGCACCGAAACCACATCCACGCCTTTGGCGTAGATATCGCTGCCTTCGACCTTGACCTCGCCTTCGATTCGGACCGAATCGATCAGATCGTTCATTCTGTTGATCACGCGCAAGAAAGTCGATTTACCGCACCCCGAAGGCCCGATCAGCGCGGTAATTTTATTTTTGTACATATCGATATTAATATCTTTGAGCGCGTGGTTGTCACCGTACCAAAGATTGAGTCTGTTTGTCTGCACCACTGTTTGCATAAATATTTTCCTTTGCTTTATTTTACCATTTTGTCTGAAATTT
>JBNJFE010000037.1:0-15450 GCA_051746505.1 Campylobacterota bacterium | reverse complement strand
CCATGATCGTGGGGGTAAAGATACCCGGTTTTAAAATGTTTGATATTGTCCGGTATCTGGTCGATATCGCCGCTTTTTACCGTGGCCAGGGCTTCATTGATCGCTTTGTAGCTGCTGTTTGATTTGGGGCAGCTGCACAAAAAAACCACGCACTGGCTAAGCAGTATGCGCGCTTCGGGATAGCCGATGGTGGCTACCGCCTGCATCGTGGATACGGCCAGATTCAGCGCGTTTGGATTGGCGTTGCCGATATCCTCGCTGGCTAAAATCACCAGCCGCCTGGCGATGTATTCGGGCGGTTCACCCCCTTCTATGAGGATTGCCAGATAATACAGGCTCGCGTCGATATCGCTGCCTCTGATACTTTTAATAAGCGCGCTGATGGTGTCATAATGCGCATCAGCACTGCTGCTGCCGATAATGGCCGCGTTTGGCCGCAGGTTTTTCAGCAGCTCCAGATCGATATCTTGGCCGGTATCCATAGCAGCCTGCAGGGTATTGAGCATGGTACGGATATCACCGTTGCTACTGTCAATCAAAAAGTTTTTGACCCTATCTCCCAGCTGCAGTTTTTCATTTTCTTGCACCTTGTTTAGCAGCCTGAGCATATCCGCGCGCTCAATAGCTTGAAGCTGCAGCAGCTGCGAACGCGAACGGATAGCGGGAGTAAGACTGAAATAGGGATTTTCCGTAGAAGCGCCAAGTACCAGCCCGGCGTAGTTTTCCATAAACGGAAGCAAAACTTCCTGCTGCGTTTTGGAAAGGCGGTGAACCTCATCGATAAAAACGACGGGCTTTTGCAGCGCGTTTTTATACTGCGCAAAGATTTCTCGAAGCTCTTTGACCGTGATGGTGGTCGCGTTTTTTTCATAAAAGGGGCGCTCAAGCTCGCCCGCGATTACTCTGGCAAGGGTAGTTTTGCCCACCCCCGCGGGTCCGAAGAAAAACGTATGCTGCAGCTTTTGATTTTTTAACAATGCATAAAAAGGCGTACTAGCTGCGGTGATATGGTCCTGCCCGACGATATCTTGAAGTGTTTTTGGTCTGTATTGAAGAGCGAGCATTACTTCTGGTGCATAAAATCGTGCAGTTTTTTATAATCTGTCTTGCTTAAAAAGCGCGTTTTGCCTGTAGGCAGCGAATCCAGACTGATCCAGCCGTAACTCAGACGCTTGAGATCCAGCACTTCTAAACCAAACGCCCCGAAAAAGCGGCGGATTTCTCTGTTTTTACCCTCAGTCAGTGCCACTTTGAGTGTCGTAAAGTTCTTGCCGTTTTTTTGGATTTCAAACCACGCAAAGGGGCTAAAATTCATCCCCTTTTGTTTTGTTTTTTCATGCGCGCCGGCACTGGCGTCTTCAAGGTCCATACCCTCCTGCATCGCTTTTACGATCCTCTCATCGATAAAGCCGTCAACTTTGATCTTGTAAACGCGTTCTAAATTGCTTTTTGAGAGTTTGTTGACCACATCCACGCTGTCAGTCAGCACCAAAAGGCCCTCGCTGGCAAAATCCAGCCGCCCGACGTAATCAAAAGTTCGAAGCTTGCCCGGAATCTTGTGATAAATCGTCGTACGCCCCTGCGGGTCGTTTCTGGTGACAAGTTCGCCTTTTGGCTTATTATACACCGCCACGGTGAATTCGGTCTTTTTCTTTACCGGCTTATTATCGATGCTTACTTCATCGTATCTGTCTACGCCCGTTCCAAAGTTTCGGACCGCTTCGCCGTTGATCTTGACCCTGCCTGCCTCGATCATCTCATCGGCATCGCGTCTGGAGTGCTTTGTGTTGTGGGAAATAAATTTATTGAGTCGCATTCGCGTCCTCTCTGCTGCTTTTTAACTGTGATTATAACAGACGCGCTACCTTTCAGGGGTCCGACCCCTTTTTAAAAAAGCAGGGAACTATTTACTTGATCCCCGCCTCAACCAGATCGTGCAGATGCAGCGCGCCTGCGATTCTGCCCTCTTTGGTGATCACGGCCAGCTGGATTTTATGCTTTTCGATAAATTCCAGCGCGTCGCTTGCAAGCATATTTTCATCCTCGATGCATTTTGGATTTTTGGTGGCATACTCTAAAGCCGGCTTGCTTAGATCAAAATCATCCTGCACCAGCGCCCTACGCAGATCACCGTCGCTTAAAAGCGCGCTGAGTTTGCCGCTGTTTGCAATAAGCACGTTGCCAAGCTTGCCTTCGCTCATTGCCACGATCGCTTCTTTTAGCGGCGTATCTTCTGTGATAACGGGCAGATTTTTGGTGCGCATCAAATCTTTAATCTTGACAAAAAGCCGCTTGCCCAGGCTGCCTCCGGGGTGAAAAGACGCAAAATCACTGTGTTTGAATCCTCTTTGTTCCATCAAAGCCACCGCCAGCGCGTCGCCAAGAGCCATGGTCAGCGTGGTTGAACTCGTAGGCGCCGCATCAAGCGGGCACGCTTCTTTGTCCACGGCGATGGATACAAAGATATCGCCGTATCTGCCAAGCGTGCTTTTTTTATCTTTTGCCATCGATATCAGGGGAATGTCAAAGCGCTTGACATGGGGCAGTATCCTGATCAATTCTTCGCTTTCGCCGCTGTAGCTGATGGCAAGGACCAGATCATCCCTGCCGATCATGCCAAGATCGCCGTGCATCGCTTCTGTGGGATGTAGGAAAAAACTGCTGGTTCCGGTGCTGGCAAACGTCGCGGCGATTTTGGCACCCACAAGGCCGGATTTGCCCACGCCGACTACGATGACTTTGCCTTTTGTTTGTAAAATAGCGTCAACTGCTTTGTCAAACTCATTGTCAAGGCGCGCGTCAAGCAAAGCCTGCGCTTCTGTTTGCAGCGTTTTTTTCGCGCTTTCAATCATGGATTTTTCCGTAGATGTAGTAGTTTCCATCTTTTTTTTTGACACGGGCGTCATCCTTTTTGTACAGTTTTTTGACTTTTTTGACAAACTTGTCGCTTTTCTTCTGATCATATTGTTTGCAGTACTGCTTGAGACTCAACCACTGTTTACCGCCGGCATGGACCAGGGCCTGTGGAGTATGGGTATCACTGTAGATACGTTTCATCTCGACAAACGCCTGCTTTAAAAGCTCGATCTCGTTTTTCATTACCGCGATCACGTCCTGGTTGCTTCGCTGCAGGTCGGCGATGTTTTTTTGCAATACCTCAATGGTTTCGTTTTTGGAATCAATTATTTGCTGCAGGGTTTGCGGATCGGTTTCATTTTCTTCTGATGCTTGCGTTACCACGTAGAGGCGGCCGTCTTTTTTTTGTGAAGGCAGGGTATTGTTTTTAATCTGGGCATAGATAGCCTGTCTTGAAAGGCCCGTTTGTCTGGCATAATCAGAAGGTTTGACCAACTTTGTCATGAAGCAGTTCCTTAACACAGGTATCAATCATCGCGTACACTTTTTCAAACCCCTCAAATCCGGCAAAGAAGTACGGATCGGGCACGCAGGCACCTTGGTAGCCAAAATCACCGAGTTTGTAAATTTTAGTACTGCTAATTGCTTGCAAATCGGCTACGTTATTCTCATCAAGTCCCACTATTATATCAAAATCCGTAAAGTCAGCTTGACACACCTGTCTCGCACGTTGACTGCTGATGTCAATACCGTTTTGTTTTGCGATACGCTGCGAATGAACGCACGGCGGCTCGCCTACATGATAAGCTCCTGTACCTCTTGATTCGATCGTTACCGCAAGGCCGCTTTTTTCGGCGTAATTTTTAGCGATCCCCTCAGCCAGCGGTGAACGGCAGATATTGCCCAGACAGACAAAGAGAATGCTACTGCAAGCCATCTTTGACCTCGACAAATTCGCAACTCTCGATCGCTTCGCTGGTAATCTGGCCGTTTTTCTTGTAAAAGCGCGTAATAATCTGCATCCCGCCCTCGCTGACGGGCGCGATAAGGATACCGCCCTCAGCCAGCTGGTCAAAGATCGCCTGGGGTATTTCCCGGGCCGAGGCGGAAAAAAGGATGCGCTCATAGGGAGCGTACTTTTGCCACCCCCGCTGTCCGTCGTCAAAACGGGTAAAAATATTTGTCAACCCTTCTTGACTAAAGCGCTCCTTGGCTTCATTTAACAGCGATTCAATACGTTCAATCGTAAACACCCGGCGCACGATCTTGCTTAAAATCGCCGCCTGGTACCCGCTGCCGCATCCTATCTCCAGAATTTTATCCACGCCTTTGAGTTCCAAATGCTGCGTCATCTTCGCAACCGTCAACGGTGAAGAGATCCACTGGCTGCCGCCCATGGGCAGCGCGTCAAGTTTGTAAGCTAAATGGGTGAATCCGCTTGTCACAAAGCGTTCCCTGTCAACTTTTTCAAACGCTTCTTTGACAAAGGGGTCAAGCCCGAAGCGCGCATCGATTTCTTCAGTCATATTGTGCAGTTTCATACTATTCATAAACGCGTATATACCTTCGCATTTTCTCTATCTCTTCATAACTGCACTGTTTTGAAAGGATCTCTTTATCATCATCTTCCAGTACCGCGCCAAAGGGTGAAATCACCGCGCTGCTTTTTGCCATATCGTCATTGGCCCCGTCTGCGACGATGACGTAGCATTGATTCATAATAGCCAGAGCTTTGGAAAGCGCCCGCAGATGCTCTTTTCGCTCTCTTCCCCACTGAGCCGGGATCATGATCACATCCGCTTTTGCAACCTGCTGCCACAGCGAAGCAAAGCGCAGTTCAAAACAATTAAGAACAGCAATTTTCAATCCGCCGGCTTCAAATACTTTGATATCATTTCTGTCGCCGGGAGCGTAGTAGCGGCCCTCATCACCCAGCGTAAAGAGTTTATACTTTTCCTGGGTATGTATGATTTCTTGGTTATGCATTACAACCGCCTGGTTGTAAAACTTGTCATCTTTTTTGACATTCATTGTCAACGCAAGGAGCCGGTCGCGGCTTAGCGGCAGCAGATGATCCAGGGCGTACTTGCTAAATTTGGCACTTTCTTCAAAGCGTTCATAACAAAAATTTGTCAAACACACTTCCGGGGCCAGTACCAGATCGCCCCCGCTGTGCTGGATGAGATATTTCAAATGTTCTAAATTCTTTTCAAAATCCTCTCCTGTTTTTACCTGTAACGCGCTGCAATTAAAAATCATCGAAATTCAGACTTCCTTTGCTGTAGTTGGTGACATTACCTTCAAAAAAGTTGGTTTTTTGGTCGTTAAAACTGCTGAAACTGTCAACCCACTTGATGGGGTGTTCAACGTTATACAGTTTTTCAAGTCCCACCGCCTGCAATCTGTCATCGCAGAGGTATTTAATGTATTGCTCGATAATATCGTCAGTCAATCCAAGAATCTGACCCTGGGTAATGTATTTGCCCCACTCTACTTCCAGTTTTACAGCGTCTTCAAACATTTTGTACACATCATCGATAAACTCTTTGGTAAAGATTTCGGGCCGCTCTTTCTTGGTGGATTTGATCATATTTTGAAACAAAATCAGGTGCGTCACCTCATCTCGTTGTATAAAGCGGATCATCTGCGCGCTGCCAAGCATCTTGCCGCTTCGTGCCAGCGTATAAATATAGGTAAAACCGCTGTAAAAATAGATCCCTTCCAGTATCTGGTTGGCAAACATCGCTTTGACGATATTTTCATCGGTCGGGTTTTTTGCCAGCTTGAGGTAGACTTCGGCGATTGAATCGTTTTTATGCTTGAGCATCATATCCTCGCGCCACAGATCATAGATCTCTTCACTGTTGGTGGAAATACTGTCAACCATCACCGCGTAACTCTGGCTGTGCAGGGCTTCTTCAAAGGCTTGGCGAACCAGGACCAGGTTGATTTCAGGCGCGGTAATAAAGGGATTAACATTGTCAATGAGGTTATTGGTCTGCAGCGAATCCATAAAGATAAGCTGGGCTAAGGCTTTGTCATAAGCCAGTTTTTCCGCATCGGTGAGATTCCTGTAATCTCTGGCATCCGGGCTCATATCGACCTCTTTGGGAAACCACGTATTGTTGAGCATCACTTCCCAGAGATTATACGCCCACTGGTATTTGATATCGTTGAGTTCAAAAATACCGGTCGGGTTGCCGCCGAAAATACGTCTGTCATTGGCGTCTTCACGGGAATTTGGATTATATATCTGTTTTCGTACCATAGTATTCTCCTGGTCGGATAAATAAATTAGAAAAGATTATACCATTGTTTGGGTAAATTTGTATTGATATTTTGCTAGTTGGTAGAGGAAAAAAAAGAAGGAAAAAAGATCAAAAGAGGCAAAAGCCCCTTTTGAATAAAAAAGTGTTACGCTCTGCCTGCAAGCATACCGTATTGTGTCATCGGTTTTAGCATATACACTTTCAGCAGCCAATAAATCCATCGCTCTTTTGTAGGATCAAGCGGGAATGACGGAGTCGGTTTTTTGCTCCAGTCAAACTCTGCCAGCATTACCGTACCAAGGCCGGTAATCAGTGGACAAACGGTATAACCGTCATATTGTGCGGGCATTTCACTGCCTTCCATATGTGCTACCAGGTTTTGGCAAAGCACATCGTACTGTTTTCTTGCAGAACCGCCTGTTTTACCCATAGGAACAGCCGCGATATCCCCAAGAGAAAATACGTTGTCGTATTTTTTGTGCTGCAGTGTTTCTTTGGTAACGGGAACCCAGCCGGCACCGCTGCCTACTGAAGATGCGCCGATCTCTTTTGCCGCAGTCATTTTCGGTGTTACGTGCAAGAAATCATACTCAACATCGACTTTTTTGGAAACTTTTTTCTCAATCTCCATACCGAGTTCTTCATCATACACGTTTTTCATTGACCAGTTGTCAAATGTCGCGATTTTCTTGGCCGGATCAACGGCTACAAGGTTGTGGTTGTAGTGCCACTTCATATCTCTTGCTTTGTACTGATCAACGATCGCGTCGTGGTATTCAGGAACACCAAACATCGCGCCGCCGTTTGGATAGAACGTAAGTTCGGCGTTGGCTCTGGCATCAGCGCCGGCTTCTTTCAATCTGGCTTCAGTCAGATACATAATCTTTTTGGGCGCGCCGCCGCATTTGATCGGCGTATCGGGGTGTGTGAAAACACCTTTGACCTGTTTACCGCCTTTGGCGTCATTGATGAATTTCTGCATCGATTTCCAAGTATTTTGCGCACCGTTTTCAAAGTAGATAGAGTTAACGCCGTTATCACCTTTGATAACGCTTTCAATTTCGGAAGTGTTGCCCCATGTCGTAGCTTCGCCGTTAAGACCGTCAATTGAACCGTAATCCAGCGTGATACCGGCTGCAACAACAAGGTAGTCATAATCAATATCGCCGTTTTTGGCTGTTTTGACTTTCTGTGCGTCCCCGTCGATATCCATCGCTTTGTCCTGAACCCATGTGACGCCATCTGGCATAAAATCTTTTGTTTTATACTTTACGTCACCCGGTTCGTACACGCCTGCTGCAACCAGTGTCAGACCCGGCTGATACGATACAGACTCGGGGTTTGGCTCAATAATAGTAATATCAGGGCTGTTAAGCATTCCACTTAATTTTGCAGCCGTTGATACACCTGCTAAACCACCGCCTACAATGACGATCTTGCCTTTGGCGTCACTTGCTTTGGCAGCAGTAGCGGCCTGTGCGTTTGTTCCGCCGACCATCGCTGCACCTGCACCGATACCCATCATCTTCATCGCATCTCTTCTAGAGATCCCCTCACTCTTCAGATACTCTGCGATCAATTCTTCGTGGTTTTTTGTGAATTTTTCCATGCTCTCTCCTAGTTTTTTAACGAGTTTAACAGATTTTACCCATTTACGGTATAAATGAACTTTAATTCTAACCTATTTTTGTACATTTGTCACCTTTTTTTGGCATTTGGTCAAAATAAATAAAAACTATTTTTGCAACCTATTTTAATTATAACTCTATCTTAACTATTTGCAGCTGTATAGAGGTTTGGTTTTGGTAACTGTTTTCTTCCACCGCGTAACGCACAGCGATTTCATCATTTATTTTTAAAGCACTCTTAAAATGAAACTCTATAGCTTTAAAACTATACACCCCCTGGCGAAGGTACAGTATCCGGTGGGTTTTTGTCTCTCCCACGATCCTGATGCCATCGACGATAACCCCGCTGCTGTAAAAAAGCGGCTTGGGGTTTGCCTCTCCGTAGGGTTCGTATTTTTGCAGCAGCCTTATCAGGTCAAAATCGATATCTTCAAATGCAAGCGTTGCCAGCACCGGATTGCTTTCTTTCCCCTGAGGGTATTTGTAGGCAGCCATGGCCTCAGTAAAGCTTTGTAAATATTCCTGCCTGATACTCAGCCCCGCCGCGGCCCTGTGTCCGCCAAAGCCTTCAAGCAGATGCGAATGATCGCTTATAATAGAAAAAAGATCAATATCACCCCAGCTTCTGCCGCTGCCTTTATAAATATTTTCTTTTTTTGACAGTACGATGGCGGGTTTTTGAAAGTGGCCGCTTAGATGCCCGGCTACGATGCCGACCACCCCTTCGTGAAACTCCCCGGCTACCACCAGCACGTTGGCATCGGCGTCTGCTTGGTTTTTTGCCTGCGCAAGTATCATTTCCTGGGTTTCTTTTCGCAGCGCATTCATACTGTTAAGCTGCTGCAGTTTTTCCATCGCGCTGCCGCTATCGGAACTGGTTAAAAACTCATACGCGTACACGGCGTCATCCATGCGCCCGGCGCTGTTGATGCGCGGCGCGATAAAAAATCCGATATCCTCGCTGGAAAAACTGCTTGTATCCATGTACGTTTTTAAAGCCTGCGCAAAGGGTTTGGTTGAACGCGACAGCAGCTGCAGCCCGGCTTTTACAAAAGCTCTGTTGATATGTTTTAGCGGCATAACATCGGCGATAACGGCCAGCGAAACGATCCCCATCGCTTCTTTAAGATCATACGCGACGCCGCTTTCTTTTTTAAGCTGGGCAATCAGATACCACGCCACCTGCGCGCCGCAGATTTCGCTGTGGGCAAAAGTACAGTCATCTTGTTTTGGATTGACAATGGCATAGGCCCGGGGCAGTGTTTCAGGCGGGGTATGGTGATCGGTAATGATAAGATCGATCCCTTTTTGCGCGCAAAGATCGGCTGCTTCCACCGCGCTGATGCCGTTATCGACGGTGATAATAAGATCGGCTTCGATGCGTTCTATCAGTGTTGGGCTCAGTCCGTAGCCGTCAACAAAGCGGTTTGGGATAACAACTTCCACCCCGTAACCGGCGGTATCAAAAAAGTCTTTTAAAAGCGCGCTGGAAACGACCCCGTCCACGTCATAGTCACCGACGATGACGATCTTTTTCTTTTTCTCCATATCTGCAGCGATTTTTCGCGCCGCTTTTGGCAAATCTTTAATGGTCTCTGGTTTTGGCAGGTCGGCAAGCTTGCAAAACCCGTGTTCAAAACGGGCTTGCAAAAGTTTTTCTATCTTTTGTTTAATGCCGCTCACACGCCGCTTTGACAAATGACAGAATCGATGGGTTGGGATTTTGCAGTTTAGAAGTAAACTCGGGGTGAAACTGAACACCTAAAAACCACGGGTGGTCTTTGATCTCGGCCGCTTCAATGAGCCCCTTGCTGTGACCGCTGATGAGCATACCTTCCTGTTCTAATATCTCTTTGTATTTTGGGTTAGCTTCAAAGCGGTGCCGGTGGCGTTCATAGATGAGCTTTTCACCGTAAGCGTTAAACAGCGTACTGTTTTCTTCGATGTCGCAGGGGTATTCGCCAAGGCGCAGCGTACCGCCAAGGGGACTTTTATGCGTTCGTATTTCAACCTGACCGTCCTGGGATATGAACTGATCAATCAGGTACACGATCTGGTTTTTACACTCGGGGTCAAACTCTACCGAGTTGGCATCTTCGATACCGATCACGTTTCTGGCGTATTCGATCAAGGCCAGCTGCATACCAAGGCAGATGCCAAGGAAAGGGATCTTGTTTTCCCTGGCGTATTTGATCGATGCGATCTTGCCTTCCACGCCCCGGCTGCCAAAGCCCCCGGCAACCAGTACGCCATCTACGCTTGAGAGGTATTTCTCACTGCCCTCGTCTTCTACCTTTTCACTGTCGACCCATTTGATGTTGACCCTGGTATCCAGGTTTGCCCCTGCGTGAATCAGCGCTTCGGTAAGGGATTTGTAGGATTCTTTGAGTTCTAAATATTTGCCCACAAACGCAATCGTGACGTTGTTTGCGGGGTTTTTGATTTTATCGACCAGATCGATCCAGTGCTGCATCTTGACTTCGGCGTCTTCAAGCTTGAGCTGGCGTTTGATGGGAGCCAGCACATCCTGAGCGAGCATATTCAGCGGTACTTCGTAAATCGTGGGGGCATCCAGCGCTTCGATTACGCTATCTTCAGCCACGTCGCAACTGATAGCGATCTTTTGTTTGATATCGTTTGGGACCTGGTATTCGCTTCTGAGTACGATCATCTGCGGTGAAATCCCGATACGGCGCAGTTCCTGGACGCTGTGCTGGGTCGGCTTGGTTTTGAGTTCCCCGGCGGTTTTGATAAAAGGAAGCAGGGTTACGTGGATATTCATCACATTATCCATACCCTTGTCGTGTTTCATCTGCCGTATGGCTTCAACAAAGGGCAAGCCTTCGATATCGCCGATGGTGCCGCCAAGTTCGACGATCAAGATATCTTTATTATGTCCGGCTTTTTCGATGCGCTCTTTGATCTCATCGACGATATGGGGTACGACCTGGATCGTTTTGCCAAGATACTTGCCTTCGCGTTCGTTTTCTATGACGGTTTTATATACCTGTCCGGTGGTAAAATTGTTATTTTGGGTTAGGTTGGTATCTAAAAAGCGCTCGTAGTGGCCAAGGTCCAGATCGGTTTCGGCCCCGTCCTGGGTGACAAACACTTCGCCGTGTTCCAGCGGACTCATGGTACCTGGATCGACGTTGATATAAGGATCAAGCTTAAGGACGCTTACGCTTTGACCGGTGTGTTTTAATATCGTACCGATACTTGCGGCGGTGATGCCTTTGCCTAAAGAACTCAGAACCCCGCCCGTGACAAAAATATATTTGGTATTGCTCATTCATGTAACCCTTTATAAAACTATTGGCATAACAACGGTGCTGAAATCCCCGTCTTTGAGTAAAAACGGAAGATTCGGTTCGTTGAGTTTGAATTCAAACGTATCGTTTTGCACCTGGTTTAAAAAATCCAGCAGATAGCGGCTGTTGATAGCCATGTTAAACGCTTCCTCAGTACCGTTTTGTATATCGATGGAAGTCTTGGCTTCGAGGTTATCCTCTGCCAAACTTTCAAATAAAATACTGTTTTGATTGATCGTGAGTTTCAGATCGCTGGATACGGTCGCGATCATTTTGATCGATTCGACCATTTGTGACTTTTCGATGATGAGATTATGCTTGGCGGTTTTTGGGATGATGCGTTCATAATCGGGAAATTTACCGTTGATAAGACGGGTAAAGAAAAAATAGTTGGACGATTGAATGACCAGGTTGTTTTCATCATAAAAGATTTCAATCTCATCCAAAAACAGTTTTTGAATTTCAAGGATCGCTTTTTTTGGAATGATGAGTGAGAGTTCGTCACTGTTTGATTCGTTGATATATTTGATCCCCAGGCGTCTGGTGTCGGTTCCTACCAGCCTGGTCGAGTCGGCTTTGATATCGATAAGTGCGCCGTTGAGTTCATATTTTGGATTGTTGGTATCAATGGTGGGTGTTATCTTTTTTAACCCCTCTATGAGATTGGATGAATCCAGCGTGATTTTTGATTTGCCCTGGCTTTGAGGAAACTGCGGAAAGATGGTGTGATCAAAGGTGGGTAGTTTAAAACGTGACTGTCCCTGTGAAATAATAATATTATCACTGCTTTGTTCTATCTTAATCATATCATTTTTAAGAATACGGATAATATCAAGAATTTTCTTACCGTTTGCGGTAAAAGTACAATCGGCTGCATCTGATAACTCGATATTTTGAATAAACAGTCCCACTTCACTGTCTGTGGCTTTGAGACTGAGATTGTTGTTTTGTATATCAAAAAGGATATGTGATGTAATCTGTGTCTGGTCCTTTTTTTCCAGAAACGGTTGGATATTTGTCAGTACCGATTCAAAAATCTGCTTTTGGATTGTAAAGTGCATGGCCATCCCCTGTTTATTATTTTAAGTTCATAGTATTAGTAATAAGGACCGTGAATAAGTGAAAAACCTCTTCAAAAGCCCTCAACCAAACAGTTTGCATGTGCATTGTATATCAAAAAGTATAGCACATCTTTTCACTGGTGCAATTATAACATTTTTTATTTTGCTTTAATCTTGTGCTCTAATTCTTTGATTCTGAGGCGAAATGTTTCATCGTTTTCTATCAGGCTCATCGTTTTTTTGATGTTTTTGCTGATGGCTGAGTGATCTTTCATACCAAAATACTGTGCCAGCTTAGGCGTGGAGTTTGGCGTGAGGTTTCTTGCGATATAAATCACCACCCGTCTGGCGTTTGCGATATTTTTGGATCGGCTTTTTGATTTGATTTCGCTTGGTTTGATATTCATTTCGCTTGAAACCATGTCGATTACGTCATCAATACTGATATTTTCTTTTTGTTCATTGATCTGGTCTTTGATGATATCTTTGACAAATTCTAGATCAATCTCTTTGTTCATCATCGAACTGTAAGCGTTGAGTTTGAGAATCGTGCCCTCGATTTCGCGGATATTATCACCCATATTCGTGGCGATGTAATTAATAATCTCTTTATCCAGATTGACCCCGTCGAGTTCGCATTTTTTTCTGATGATGGCGATCTTTGTTTCCAGTTCCGGGGGTTGGATATCGGTGATCAGTCCCCACTCAAAGCGGCTTTTGAGGCGCTCTTCGATGCCTGCGATCTTGTTTGGGGATTTATCGGAGGTGATAACGATCTGCTTACCCCTGCTGTGGAGTTCATTAAAGGTGTGAAAGAGTTCTTCCTGCAGTTTTTCTTTATTGCTTAAAAACTGAATATCGTCAATGAGCAGTATATCGCATTTGCGAAACTTCTCTCGAAAGCGGTCCATCGTTTTGTTGCCGATATGGCGCAGGTAATCATTGAGAAACTGTTCTAACGTTGTATAGAGAATGGACATGTTTTTTTGTTTGTTCAGGTTGCCGATAGCCTGGAGCAGGTGGGTTTTGCCAAGCCCGACGCCGCCGTAGATATAGAGCGGATTATAGGGTGTGCCCGGATTATTGGCCACACTCAGGGCCGAGGTATAGGCAAATTGGTTGGAATCGCCCACGATAAAACTGTCAAAAGTCAGTGAGGGGTTTAAAAACTTGGCTTTTGATTTTTGCCCGGTTTCATCTTCTTTTTTCGGTCTGCTTTTTTTGCGCCCTTTTTTGCCCAGTTTGATAACGACTTTGGTTTTGACACCGGTGTGGACTTCAAAGAGGTGGGCTATTTTTTTGGCGTATTTGGTCTTGATCCAGTTAGCGATCAGCTTGTTTGGCGTATAAAAAACGGCTTCATCGCTTCTGGATTCCTCAAGCGAAAAAGAAAGCTGTTTTATGTAGCGTTCGTACTCGATACTGGTGACCTCATTCTTGAGCTCAGCCAGGATTTGCGTGCCAATATTCATATGTGAATAACCTTGTGAATAAGTTCATATCCAAAAAAAGATAAAATGTGAATAAAATTCGTGCATTTTCTTTGCAAACCCCTGAAACAGGGAACTTCAACATTTTATCAAAAGTTGGATAAAATACAAGTTTAAAAGTGAATAAAGTTATTCACATCATGTGAAAAGGTGTGAATAACCCCAAAATAACGGGATTGGAAAGAGTGAATAAAAAATGAATATATTAGGTATCGATCCAGGCAGCAGAAATTGCGGATATGCGATCATAAATTTTGAAAAAGGCAAGCTCTCTTTAGCCGAAGCCGGACTCATCAAAATCAAAAAAGATGAACTGCAGTATCAACTGCCCGAACTCATCGAAGGTTTTGATCTGATCATTAAAGATAAGGTGATCGATGAAGTGGCAATTGAAGATATATTTTTTGCCCACAATCCAAAAACGGTACTCAAACTCGCGCAGTTTCGCGGGGCGCTGAGTTTGAAAATACTGCAGGAATTTGGCAATTTTGCCGAATATACGCCGCTGCAGGTCAAAAAAGCGCTCACAGGCAAGGCAAAAGCGGATAAAACCCAGGTGGCGTTTATGGTCAAGCGGCTTTTGGGGATAAAAAAAGAGATCAAACCGCTTGATATCACCGACGCGATCGCCATTGCGATCACACATTCGCAGCGAATCGGAATGCGAAAGCGGTAATTGTAACAAATTTTAATAAAAGTATTGACACCGCAAAGAAAAGAAGATATAATTTCATTCGCTTTTAAAGCTGATAAATTTTCGGAGTGTAGCGCAGTCTGGTTAGCGCACCTGGTTTGGGACCAGGGGGTCGGAGGTTCGAATCCTCTCACTCCGACCATGTATTTAAAGATGAAAACTTTTTTAACAGACGGTGGGTGTAGCTCAGTTGGTTAGAGCATCAGATTGTGGCTCTGAGGGCCGTGGGTTCGAATCCCATCATCCACCCCATATAGTGTCTAAACAGGGGCGCTAGTAGCTCAGCTGGATAGAGCATCTGACTTCGGATCAGAGGGTCATGGGTTCGAATCCTATCTAGCGTACCATCTTTAAATAAAACACTAAGGCGCTCTTAGCTCAGTTGGATAGAGCAACGCCCTTCTAAGGCGTAGGTCCCAGGTTCGAATCCTGGAGGGCGTACCACCCTTAACGATACATGCTATGCGGATGTGGTGAAATTGGCAGACACGCTAGACTTAGGATCTAGTGCCTCACGGCGTGGAGGTTCGAGTCCTCTCATCCGCACCATGCTTTTATAGTAAACTCCTTTTTTACTTACCGTAAGTAATTGATCGCGGGATAGAGCAGTTTGGTAGCTCATCGGGCTCATAACCCGAAGGTCGTAGGTTCAAATCCTACTCCCGCCACCAAGTTTAACCCCAAAATTTCGGACTTTCATAAAATCAATCTTGCAATTAGCTGAAAATGCCTTGGCGGTGTTTTGCCCAAAAAAAGGCGTCATTTTTGACAAGATATCTGATAATTGATATACTTTGGATATACATACCAAAAGGATCAATATGGACGCGACTATTTCTAAATGGGGTAATTCCCAAGGGGTACGGTTTCCAAAAGAGATAATGAAAGCATTAAAACTTCATATCGGAGACAGAGTCGATATTTCACTGGAAAATGAAACAATGGTAATCAAACCTCTTAAAAAAAAACAATATGATCTTGATACACTTGTGGCTCAGGTTCCAAAAGATTATAAGCCGCATGAAGAGATTAGCGATGTCCAGGGTAAAGAGATATGGTAAAAAACTATATCCCCGAAAAAGGCGATTTGATCATTGTAACGTTTGATCCGCAAGCCGGGCATGAACAAAAAGGCAGACGT
>JBNJFE010000036.1:0-16142 GCA_051746505.1 Campylobacterota bacterium | reverse complement strand
GCGTGAAAACGACCTTGTCATCAGATGGGGCGGCGAAGAGTTTTTGCTTATTGTCAAGGTATCCACCGATACGCAGCTGCAAACGGCCCTGGCCCACCTACGCCAGGAGATTAAGCAGTACGATTTTCCTAAAACCGGCCACATTACCTGCAGTTTCGGGGCCACCACAAAGATCGATACCCACGATATCAAAAAAAGTATCAAAAGAGCCGACAACGCTTTGTATAAAGCTAAAAACAGCGGCAGAAACCGGGTTGTCATCGACTAAACAAAAGTAAAAAACAAACGATATTGCAGGTATTAAACACAAAGGCTAAAAAATGATGGTACAGCCCCAAAACGCCCAACCCCAAAACCTGCAAAACAGTGTCCAAAGCACTCTCTTGCAGGCAAGCAGCAATGCGTATACCTTTGATTATACCACCAAAGACGGCGATAAACTCAGCTTTTCCATGAACAGCAGCGCGCATACAAGCTCCAAAGAAAATGAAAACGGCAGCACCCATACACTGACGCAGAAATTTTCGTATGAAATGAAATATGAGGGCAACGGTCTGTCTGAAAACGATAAAAAAGAGATCGCGGCCGCCCTTGAAGAAGCCGCGCCGATGATGCAGGAGTTTATGAAAGCAACCAACGAGGCAAAAACAAACACCCTTGAAAGCTTTCGAAGCAATGTCGCCCAGTCGCTCAAAGACGCTTTTGCCCCCGTGCAGAATCCAGACAACACCGAAGAGATCAAATCAATGACAGCAGACAAGATCAGCAAACTTTTAGAAGAGTTTGACCTGCGCAAACAGGACAGCCAAAAAAACATGCTCGAACAGACATCGAAACTGTTTGAAGATATTTTTGATCAAGACAAGAAGCTCAACCTCTACGCTTAAGCTTCTTTGACCACGACTTGATTACGGCCGCTTTCTTTGGCTTCATACAGGGCTTTGTCAGCAGATGCGTACAAACTGTGTAAGGTCGCCTCATCAAAAGTATTGGTAAGAAGCAACCCGATAGAGACACTGACAAAGGGGCTGACCCTGTTGCCGGCATGTTCGATATGCATCGCTTCTACCGAACTTTTTAAAGCCCGGATATGTTCTGCGATCTTTTCTTTACTGTCTGATTTTACTATCGCACCAAACTCTTCTCCGCCCAGACGAAAAACAAAATCCTCATGGCGCCGAAGATGGTTTTGCATCAGCTCAGCTATAGCCACCAGTACACTGTCTCCCTTTTCATGACCGTATCTGTCGTTGTATTGCTTGAAAAAATCCACATCCAAAATACAAAAGCCAAAATAGAGATTATGCCTTCTGGCACGGTAAAACTCCCTTTGTAACACCTGGTTGAAAAAACGTTTGTTATACAGTGAAGTCATGCCATCGGTCACGGAGAGTTTTTCAAGTTCGCGCATATGGCGCTGTTCTTTATCCATAAGGTTTTTAACCTTTTTATACACCGTTTCCTGGGAAAGTTCGATAACATAGGTTACATAGATCAAGATACTCAGGGCCACGGCAAAACGAAAAAAAGCCAGCTCATTCCACTGCCCTGCCTGCCATGAACCGATCCCTTTATACGCCAAAAACAAAAAGATCCCGTAAAACAGTGCTACAAGAGGCATACCGGCACGGTGGCCCATAGTAAAAACGGCGAAGATAGGAAAAAACACACACCATATCAATCCAAAATCACGGCTGTTATTGACCGATACGAAGAAAAAAGTAAATAAAAAAAGCGTGATCACACTCAGGGTCACGGCACTGTCGTAATTATCATAATAACGCAGAGAAACAAAGGCAAAACCAAAACTAAGCAGGGTCAAACTTTCGATGAGGACAAACACCGTATTGGAGGTAAAGAAATAATCATACACGACAAAAACAGCGATAACAACCATCACGATCACAAGCAGTGCGTTGAGTAAAACTTTACGCTGCAATGCGGGTATATGGCTTTTGTACGTAACCTCTTCTGTTAAAAAGCTGCCAAGCATATTGATCATAACGGCACCTTTTGCGGGCGGTAAAATATTATAACCAATTATAACAGCCTTTTTTCTATAAAAGGGTCGGACCCCTTTATGGTGGACCCCTATGGTTGGTAAAAGCGTTGCGGGGAAGTCGCCCCGCGCTGCTTTTATGAATGAACAAGCTCTTTGAGCTGTTCCTGGCTGACTTCGTGGAAGTTGAGGTATTTGTATACATCCGATTTTTTATCGTCACTGATCTTTTCAGGGACGATATCAAGGTACTCCTGCTTGCTTGGAAGTCTGCCAAGCATCGCCGCCACGGCGGCAAGTTCTGCCGAACCAAGATACACCTGCGCACCTTTACCAAGACGGTTGTGGAAGTTTCTGGTACTGGTACTAAACACGATCGCGTTATCACGAACACGTGCCTGGTTACCCATACAAAGACTGCATCCGGGCATCTCGGTTCTGGCTCCGGCCTGACCGAAGATTGAGTAATATCCTTCATCAAAGAGCTGCTGTTCATCCATCTTGGTCGGAGGAACGATCCATAACCGTGTGGGTACCTGGCCTTCGCCTTTGAGCACTTCGCCAAGGGCTCTGAACAGGCCGATATTTGTCATACAGCTGCCCACAAACACTTCATCAATATTGTGCGGTCTGCTGTCATCGCCCAGCACTTCGCTCAGTGTGGCAACGTCATCAGGATCGTTGGGGCACGCGACGATAGGTTCGGTGATGGTGTTCAGATCGATTTCGACCACGTCATCGTACTGGGCATCATCGTCTGCTTCAAGCAGCTCGGGATTATCCAGCCAATCCTGCATTTTCTGTTTTCTTCGCTCAAGCGTTCTGGCGTCTTCGTATCCCTCTTCAATCATCTGATCGATCAGCTTGATGTTTGAGTTCAGGTACTCAATGATAGGTTCTTTGTTGAGCTTGACCGTACACGCAGCCGCACTTCTTTCGGCACTGGCGTCGCTGAGTTCAAACGCCTGCTCGCATTTGAGGTCTTCAAGGCCCTCAATCTCAATGATCTTGCCGGCAAAGACGTTTTTCTTATTCTTTTTCTCAACCGTCAGCTGACCGTCCTTGATCGCCTGATAGGGAATAGCGTTGACCAAATCCCTTAGCGTGATGCCTGGCTGCATTTGGCCTTTGAACTTGACCTTAACCGATTTTGGCATATTCAGCGGCATACTGCCCGCAACGGCTGCAAACGCGACCAGCCCGCTGCCTGCGGGAAACGAGATGCCGATAGGAAATCTGGTGTGCGAATCCGCGCCGGTACCCACCGTATCAGGCAGGCACATTCTGTTAAGCCATGAGTGGATCACGCCGTCACCGGGTTTTAAGATCACGCCGTTTCTTTGCGTCCAGAAATCAGGCAGCGTGTGCTGCAGCTCGATATCGGTAGCTTTTGGATACGCCGCCGTGTGGCAAAATGACTGCAGTACAAAGTCCGCTCCGAAATTCAGCGCCGCCAGCTCTTTGATCTCGTCTCTGGTCATCGGACCGGTCGTATCCTGTGAACCGACCGTAGTTGTAACGGGTTCGCAATACATCCCCGGACGCACGCCTTCCATGCCGCACGCCTGGCCGACCATTTTCTGTGCTAGCGTATAGCCTTTGCCGCTGTCTTCTGGCTGGATCGGTTTTTCAAAGATATCTTTTTCCGGTTCCATACCAAGGGCTTCTCTTGATTTTGCCGTCAGGTTACGCCCGATGATAAGGGGGATTCTGCCGCCTGCTCTGACCTCATCGGTAAGCGTGTTTGGCTCCAGGTCAAACTCGCTGACGACCTTGCCCTCTTTTTCGATCTTGCCTTCATAAGGCTTGACCGTGATTACGTCACCTGTTTCAAGGTTGTCCACATCAGCCTGGATAGGCAGTGCGCCGCTGTCTTCGGAAGTGTTGAAAAAGATCGGAGCGATCGTAGAGCCGATCACCACGCCGCCGGTTTTTTTGTTGGGAACGCCGGGAATCGCCCGCCCCATATGCCACTGAACGGAGTTGATGCCTGATTTTCTGGAACTGCCCGTACCCACAACGTCACCGACGTATGCTACGGGGTGGCCTTTTTCTTTGAGCTTTTTGATCGTATCGATGGGATTGTCCATCTTTGATTGCAGCATAGAGTTTGCGTGTAATGGGATGTCGCTTCTGGTAAAGGCTTCGCTTGCGGGTGAAAGGTCGTCGGTGTTGGTCTCGCCCGGTACTTTAAATACGGTAACGGTAATCTCTTTTTCCAGTTCGGGCTTATTTTTAAACCACTCGGCATTGGCCCATGACTCAATCACTGCTTTTGCGTGCTTGTTGCCCGCATCCATGAGCTCTTTTACATCATTGAAGCTGTCATACACCAGCAGTGTGTTTTTGAGCTCATTTGCGGCATCAGCTGCCACGTCGTCAACTTTAAGCGCTTCAACCAACGGCCCGACATTGTAACCGCCAAGCATCGTGCCCAGGATTTTGATCGCTTCTTTTTTATCCAAAAGAGGCGTAGCCGTTTTGCCCTGGATCAGGTCGTTTAAAAACGCCGCTTTGACATAGGCCGCGTCATCCACGCCGGGACTGATGTGGTTTTTGAACAGATCAAGCAGATACTCACCCTCTTTTGGGCTGTCTTCTTTCATCAGTTCGATCAAGTCCGCCGTCTGCTGCGGGGTAAGGGGAAGCGGAGGTACGCCGAGTTTGGCTCGTTCTTCGGTATGTTGTTTATATTCTGTTACTAAACTCATCATATTCCTTTGTTATTGTTATTTTTTCTAGTGGTATTGTAACAAATATTTTATGCTCTTTGGTATTTTGTAACAATAAGTAACATAAATTTTACAGCATATGTAACTTTTTGTTACAAAACGGGACACTGCCGGCAAAAGATGCGACAAGTTGAAATAATTGTATCAAATAAAAATAAAAAGTGTATGGTTTCGGCCCCGCAAGGGGCCAGGAGAGAGAAAGCTTGTATCGGTAAAGGTTAGACCGCAGCTTTTGCCGCGTCAAGTGCCTCGTCGTAGTTTGGCTCTTCCGTGATTTCGGGAACGACTTGCTTATACGTTACCTTGCCGTTTTTGTCAACGACAAAGATCGCTCTGCCTGTGACACCCGCAAGCGGACCGTCAGCCAAAAGTACGCCGTATGCGTTGGCAAAATCTTTGTTTCTGAAATCACTCGCAACTGTCAGGTTTTCAATACCTTCTGCGCTACAGAATCTGCCGCCCGCAAATGGCAGGTCCATAGAAACAACCGTTGTTTTCACGCCGTCAATTGAAGCGGCTTTTTCGTTAAACGCTCTTGTTTCAGCTGCACATACGGGTGTATCCAGTGAAGGAACCACAACGATCAGCTGCGTTTGATCCTGCGCGCCGCCTACTTCAACGTCACCCAGACCGTCGCTGTTTACGACCGTGACTTTGGGTGCCTGATCCCCTACGTTTACCTCGTTGCCTGTCAGGTTTACTTCATTGCCTTTCAGTGTTACAGTTGCCATTTATATCCCTTTTCTTGTGACATTTTCTTCATGAACGAATTGCCGTTTGTATACCAACAGTATTGTAACGGTACAGCCATTGTATTGTATTTAAGATAAATTTACTCTTAAATACTTTCGTATTTGTGTATTATCTCTTTGGCGTTACCAAAATCAACAATCTCACCCTCTTCCAAAAGGTAGACTTTATCCACCTTTTCCACCGTAGAAAGGCGGTGGGCGATGACAATAACGGTCTTGTCATGCAGATACTGCTGCAGGTACTCATACAGTCTGGATTCGGTGTGGATATCCAGTGCCGAGGTGGATTCATCCAGGATAATGACCTTGGCTTCGCTGACGATCATGCGCGCGATAGCCACCCGCTGGCGCTGCCCGCCGCTGAGCTTGATACCGTCTTTGCCCACAAGCGTATCCAGGCCGTGTTCCAGCCCCGCAATCACATCTTGGATCTGCGCTATCTGCAGCGCTTTATCCATCAGCTCGTCACTGACATCCTTGCCAAGGGTGATGTTAAATCCGATGGTGTCGTTAAACAGCTTGGGGTTTTGCAACACGATATGCACATTTTCGCGCACGCTTTCATAGCCTATATCGTGTACATCCACACCGTTGTAAAACAGCACGCCTTTTTGGGTGGGGTAAAAACCGACCAGGATACTGGCCAGTGTGGTTTTGCCGCTGCCGCTTGCGCCGATAATGGCGACTTTTTGTTTTTTTTGCACGCTAAAATCAACGTTTTTCAAACTCTTTTTTCCCGGGATATAGCTAAAATCAAGCCCTTTTGTCTCAACTTTTACCCCTTCGGGATCATCAAAGGGGTTGTACTTTTGTTTGTGCGCGGGTTCTGGCTGCATCGCAAACAGCTCGTTGATGCGCTCGCACGCCGCGCCCGCGTTGTGGTACGCGTACTGGATGGAGAGAATGTTTTGAATAGGTGGCATCATAAACCACAGGTAGCCAAAGATAGCAAGCATCAGCCCCACCGTCAAGTCCGAATACGCCACGGCCAGGATGCTGACGGCACGGAACAGTTCGTATCCGCTGAGAAACAGCAGCTGCGAAAAGCGCTCGGCCAGGTCGCTTTTGAACCCAAATCGCACGGCGTCAGCCTTGATCTGGGCGGCGTCACCCCGAACGCCTTTGAAAAAGTAGCGTTCTTTATTAGCAGCTTTGATCTGGACAAACAGGTCCAGCGTTTCGCCAAGACTGGCCTGAAAGACTTCGGTGGCTTTGTTTTCTTTGGCCTTAAGCTTTGCCACGTTTCTGGCCAGACGCCTGGTAAAGTAGATCACGGCGGGATTGAGCACCATGATAAAAAGCGCAAGCTGCCAGTGGATCCAAAGCAGTACGCCCCCGATACCAAGGATAGTGAGCACCGAAATGATAAACTTGCTGACTGTGGAGCTGATAAACTCATCGATGGTATCGATATCGACAACCAGCTTGCTGACCAGGCCGCCGCTTTTACTCAGCTCGTACTCTTTGATCGAAAGCTTTTGCAAATGCTGCAGGGCTTGCAGGCGCAGCTTGTAGGTGACGTCTTTGGAGATTTCGGTAAAAAGCTTGGTCTGGACTGAATTGAGCACAAAATTCAGCGCGCGCAGAAACACCGCGGCAAAGAGGATGATAAAAACGTAGCCTACGATATCGACGCTGACAAACTTGTCGATAAAAGCCGTCATCTGCCCGGGCTTGTCCAAAAGCACTTCATCGACCAGCACCGGCACCAACAGCGGGATGGGTACGCTGATGGCCACGGCGACAAAAGCAACGAGGTTGCCGATAATGAGAGGTTTTTTATACCGCTTCAGCGAAAGCAGTATACGCTTAAGATTACAGTTCAAGTTTGTCTATAATCCGGGTTAAATCTTTGGTGTCAACGATGATATTGGCCGCTTCTTTGAGCACGGGCTTGGCACAAAAGGCTACCCGCGTATCCGCGTGGGCGAACATGCTTTTGTCATTGGCCCCGTCGCCCACGACCAGGGTATCAGCCCCACTGATGCCAAGCAGGCTTTGCAGGCGCGTGAGCATATCGCCTTTGCTGAAATCAAACATCATATCCCCGCCCACTTCGCCGGTAAGCACGCCGTCTTTGCTGTGCAGGATGTTGGAAAAATCGCTGTCAAAGCCAAGGATGTCTTTAGCGTGCCCCGTAGCGTTGCGAAAGCCGCCGCTAAAGCACACGACTATATAACCCGCGTCTTTAAGCGCCCTGATCGTCTCTTTGGCCCCTGGCATATAGGGCAGGCTGTGGCAGATGGCGTCAACCTTGCTCACCTGCAACCCTTTTAAAAACTTCACCCGTTCCTGCAGGCTTTCAAAAAAGTCGATGCGCCCCTGCATCGCAAGCTCGGTGATCTTTGCCACATCATTTTCAAAGCCAAGCTCTGCTGCCAAAAAATCGATGGTCTCGCCATCCATCAACGTCGAATCAAAATCAAACACCGCTAATTTTCGCATAGATACTATCCTGATTTTTTCTAAAATTTTATCAAATTGCTTATTTTTTAGGGGTCCGACCCCTTATTTTAAAAATGAATAGGCGTGTCTTTTATCTAATTTGGTAAAAATCAATTATTATGTTACCATTATTGTTTGGAGTGTATTAATGGCTATAGATCAGTTAATGAGAATTGAATATATATTAGGTTTCGCTAGCTTGATATTACCTGGTTTTTTAATTATGAAAATCATCAAGCTGAAAGTGCCTAATAAAGATTTTTTACTGAAAGATATGCTGTTTGAGGCGTTCGCTTATAGCTTATTAAATTTAGCCTTATTTGGATGGATTCCTTACTTACTTTTATCATTTGACAATAAAGTATGGGCAATAATTGTATTAATCGGTGTCTTAACAATTACACCAATCATTCTTGCGTTTCTATATATAAAGGTAGTAAGTTCAAAATACTTCACCAATAATTTTGATATTCAAATGCCTACAGCATGGGATTGGTATTTTTCTCAACGAGAAGAATGTATAGTTTTAGTTAATATGAAAGATGGATCGGAAGTTATTGGCTACATGGGTGATAAATCTTATGCAACATCTTTCCCTAATGAAGGATCATTATATCTTGAGAAAGTATATCAAAAAAAAGAAAATGGTCAATTAGTACAACTGCAACACTCAAAGGGTATTTTAATTGCACAAGATCAATACAATACCATAGAATTTTATGATATAGGAGAATAATCACATGGAAAAAAGAAATTACAATCCATTAACAGAAGGATATTCAGTAAAGACTTCAACAACTGTAACGATGGATGGGTACAGTGCAAAAAAAGGGTATACTCCAAATAATAGCTCTAATGCACCTCAAGAGATATCTTACACTATACAAAGTGGGGTTTCTAAACCTTCTAGCCACTCCAACATTACAGAACAAAAATAAAAAACTGAAATAAAAAAAGTCATATTTTCTCCAAAAACAGTCATATCATCTACCCTTTAGCAGGTGAAATTATTTTCTATAATCATCTCGTCGATTTCTTAATCATTTATAGAATGTGAATCGGTCTCTTAATAAAAACGCACCTACATGTCTACCATCCTCACGGATTATTCTCCACAAACTCAGTAGTAACCTGATCTACATCCCCGGAGTAAAAAGCATTCAATACTTTAGAAAACACGTTATCAGGCGGGGATATTGCGGCAAAGAGCGTCATCGATGACTTCAGCTTCATGTCATCTGGATGGCCCATGATGGCGGTGATACTCTTGTCGGTGTGCTCAAGCAAAGCTGCCGCGCACTGTCTTAGTCTTGGACCAAGCACTTCGTGTTCAAGATAGGCGGCGGCTTCGGCCTTGGACCCAATGGCATACTTTTTTGCCATCAGGCTGTGACCAAGTCCCGCAACCTGCGGAAATATATACCAAATCCAATGGGATCGTTTTTGTCCCTTTATGATCTCGTGAAGTGCAATATCAAAATCACTTTTTTGCGCTTCTACAAATCTATCCAACTCATACTGTTTTGTGTCGCTCATCGGGTACTCCTTTTGTAAAACTTTTTAAACTGCCCCCTCATTTTATTCCCCAAACAATACGTTTTCTTTTTGATGGATCATTTTTGCCGTAAAAAAGCTTACGATCATGATCGTTAAAACAGGTATAAAGAAAAAGTAAAGCAGCAAAATATCGGGTCTGAAATCCCAGTAGGATTCAAAAAGTATGACGCTTATAATATAAGAACCCACACTGCCTAAGATGATGCCCAAACTGCTTGCGGCAAAGGAGAGAAAGCCAAACTCAAATAAAAAAGAGTTTCGGATGGTTTTGTTATCTACCCCGATCATCTTTAATCGCAAAATATTGTTTTTTTGCAGATTCATCTGATACTGAATAATAATAAAACTCATAATAAGTCCGATAACGATAGAGTAAATACTCATCGAATCTGTAATACCAGTGACATTGTCAACCAATTTTGCAAACGTTTCAAAGAGGTTTTTCACATCGATAACGGTTAAGGTCGGGAAGCGTTCAGACAGATTCAGCAGCATTTCCGATGCGTCATAATCCCCTGCAGATATGGTCGCCAGCATCGTCTTGGGAGCATCGTTTATGGCTCCCTCCTGCAGAATAAAAAAGAAATTTGGCACAAACTCCGTCCACTGCACGCTTCTTATATTTACCACTTCCCCTTTGATCTCAAGTCCCAAAACATCAAAAACCAGCCGGTCGCCTACATCCAGGCCTCTTCTGTCTGCGTACCGCTGTTCTACGCTTACCTCTACGGGTTTTGAAAAATCCTTTGATTCGTAGCTGCCGCTAAACTCCCGCCCCTTTATAAGCTCTTCACTTTCTTTGAGTTCATCTCTGTAGGAAAGATTTATCGCTGTGTTTTTCAACTCCCTATCCTGCCCGTTGCGCTCTTTTGCTGTCATCTTTTGAGAGTGTTTTGTAAAATCAACACCGTTTACCTGCACGATGCGCGCCCGAATCATGGGCGAAACGTTTTCTAAACGCCCTCCTTCATTTTTGACCTGCGCCTTTATATCCTCAAGCTGCTGCTCTTGCGCGTCAATAACAAAAAAACGCGGTTTTTCCTCTACACTGTGGGTCAGGGCATTGGAAAGCGAGGAACCCGTTTGGGGGATGAGACTGAAAAACGCCGTGCATAAAAAGATTGCCGTAAATAACGTCAGGGACGTGTTTTTCTGCCTAACGATATTTTTAAGCGCAAGGGACAAAGGCAGGCTGCGCAAATGCCCGGAAAAATCAAATCTTTTCAAGACAAAAGTACCCGCGATAAAAAGCAAAACTATAACTGCCAGCATTGCCAGGGCAAAAAGAAGGCCTACGTTTTTCGCAGGCGTTACAAAGTGCGCAATCCCAAGCAGCAGTAAAACAAAAGGAAGAAACCCAAACAGTGTTTTAAGAAAGGATTGTTTCCGTCTTTGCAGCATCGGCAGGATCAGGGGAAGTCCGATACTCAAACTCAGCAGCAACAGCAGCAGCGAAGACTGCAGAAAAAAACGATAATCCATTGACAGATCAAAATCAAAATCCACAAGCCTTTCCACAATAGGCGTGACAAACTGTGCGCTGACCCCCATCAGTGAAAAGACGATGACTGTTGCAACCGTGATAAGCACAAACAGATGCAGGATATACGTCATGGCCAAGCTTTTTTTGCTTAAGCCCAGATCGTTTAAAACCGTGATATCTTTTTGATGTTTTCGCAAAAACCCCGTATAAAGGTAGATAAGACCCACCAGCCCCAGAAAAAACGAGATCAGCGAAACCAAAGAGAGAAAGTTTGTCACAAACTTTAAAACCCGCAGCAAGCGGTCCCTGCCGTCATTGGGTGAGAGTACTCTTAGGTTTTGATCAAGACTTTTTTCGATCCTGTTTTCGATCTCTTCCAACCGATCATTGTCAAAACCCTGTTGAAAAGAGAAGTTGAGTTTATGCCTGGCCGTTGAGCCAAACTGTAAAAGCTGCGTTTGTTTTAACCCCTGAGGGCTTATGTAGATTTTTGGCATAAAGCCGCTGAAGTTGACCGTTTTTAAACTGTCTTTTTCAATAACCTTGGTTATGACAAACCGCTCTTTTCCAATCTTCACTTCACTGCCTGCTTGCAGACCAAGCAGATTCAAAACTTCCTGATAAACCCAAACCTCGTTTGCTTCAGGCATCGGGGCTTTATCGGGATAAGCGGTGTTATCTTGAAAAACCAGCCCGCCGTAGTAAGGATACCCTTTATTGATTTTTACTACCTCCATCAGCCTGCTTCTTTCTTCAGAAGCCACCATGCTCACGGTAGAAACCCCGCGGGTATAATCCTTTATTTCAGGCAGCATACTTTTGATCTTTTCTTCTTGCTCGGAAGTGATGGCAAACCTGGAGGATACGACAAGATCAGCCCCTAGCAGCACCTTTGCCTGGCTGTCAAGTGAACTGTCTATACTCGCTTTAAAAAACTGCAGATACGAAAGCGATGCGATAGCCAGACAGAAGTTGAGTATAAAAATAAAACTAAAAGATTTTGAACGCGCCAGTGCTTTTGCAACAAGTTCTGCTATGAGCATTATTTCAAATTTCCCAAGACCAGTTCATACACTTTTTCACAACGCTTTGCCACCTCTTTTGAATGGGTGACAAGTACCAAAGTCGTATTGTTTTTTTCGATCAGTTCAAAGAGCGTATCCATAACCGCATTGCCCGTTTCCTCATCCAGGTTACCGCTTGGTTCATCGGCTAAAATGATCTTTGGATTGTGAATCAGCGCTCTGGCTATGGCAACACGCTGTTTTTCCCCGCCGCTAAGCTGTGAGGGGAGGTGGTCTAACCTGTGCGAAAGCCCGACACTTTCTAAAAGCTTGGTTGCTTTGGCTTTGGGTCGGGATATATTGCAAACTTTTGCCGGAAGCATTACGTTTTCCAAAGCATTAAGATAAGAAACCAAATGAAAGTTTTGAAAGATAAAGCCTATATTGCGGGCTCTGAAATCATTGAGTTGACTTTCTTGCAGATTGCTGTAGGAAACGGAGTTTAAAGAGATGTCGCCCGAATCGGGCTTAATAATTCCTGAGATAAGTGACAGCAGGGTTGATTTGCCGCTGCCTGATTTACCCATTATGGCTACTTTTTGCCCCTCTTGTAAATAAAAGTTTAAATTTTCAAATATCTCAATCTTTTGCGAACCCTGGTTGTAGGTTTTTTTCAATGATTTCAATTCCAGCATTACAACTCATCCTTTATAAATTCAAAAACTTTTTTTGCAATAACTGTATGCCCTTTGGCATTGGGATGAATGCCGTCTTTTTGATTATACTCTTTTTTTCCCGCAATATCTTCTAATAAAAAAGGCATACTTTTCAAGTTGTATTTTTCCTGGATATTTGTATACATTTTTTTGAACCGCTGCGTATATTCAGGGCCGTAGTTTGGCGGGATGAGCATTCCCGCCAGCAATACTTTTGCCCCTGATTTCTGTGCCTGCCTGATGATCTTTTCTAAATTTTTCTGGCTTTTATCAAGGTCCAGGCCCCGCAAACCGTCATTTGCCCCAAGGGCTACAAAAACCAAGGACGGCTGTTTTTTCAGATACCATTGAAGTCTGGCAAGCCCGTCACTGGTGGTAGAGCCGCTGACGCCGCCATTGATGACCGTGATCTTTTTATCAAGTTTACTTTCGATCAAATCCTTGACGAGGTGGGGATAGGCTTGCTCTTTACTCACACCAAGTCCTTCAGTCAAAGAATCTCCTAAAAATAAGACGGTCTGCCCTTTGGCATTGACAATCTGTACAGCAATGACAAACAATAAAAGTATAATTTTTTTCATGAATCCCACCCTACCGGCCAGCCAAGGTTGTCATTAGCTTTGTTTCTTTGCCGTTTCTAAAATCTTTTTGCTCACATCCAGCGTGATGGTTCCGTTTTCGCCAAGGGCGGTCATGCCGTGGGCTTTTAGGCCGCTGAGGATATTGTCTATGACGTTTTCATCGATATCGTAGTCATTAAGGTTGGTTGAAACGCCAAGCGATGTGTACAACTTCTCTATCATATCGATCACTTCATCCGCAGAACACTCCCTGCCAAAGACGTTTTTGCCCATCTGCACGAGCTTGTCCTCTTTTTCATCCCGCATTTCCCGCAGAAGCGGCGGCTGGATGATAGCCAGCGTTCTGCCGTGGTCGATATCGTAAAAGCCGGTGAGTTCATGCCCGATCATGTGCGAAGCCCAGTCCTGAGGGACCGCCGCGCCGATATAGCCATTGAGCGCCTGGTTGGCCAAAAGCATCAGATTTTCCTGCCAGTTTGGCTCCTTTCGCTCACTCCAGCGATCAGCCAGCGTGACCAAACCTTTCAAAATCGTCTCGGCGTAGCCATCATGCAGCAGCGAATCGTTTGGCTTGGTGATGTATTGTTCGCACGTATGCACAAACGCATCGATCAACCCGTTGGCCAGCTGCCTGTCGCTGAGTGTGCGCATCGTTTCAGGATCAAGTACGGCAAACTTTGGAAACGAAAAGGCAGAATGAAAAAAGCGTTTTTCGTTGGTTGCTTTTTTTGTCAGCACCGCGCCCATGTTGGATTCACTTCCCGTTGCCGGCAGTGTCAAAACCACGCCCAGAGGAAGCGCTTTTTCAACCTCCGCGCTGCCGTCAAGAAAATCCCATCCGTCACCCTCGTACTGTGACGCGGCTATCAAATACTTACACCCGTCCACAACCGAACCGCCGCCGACGGCTAAGACAAAGGTAATACCCTCATCTCTTACCTGTTTGACGGCTTTGTTCATCGTTTCATAGGTGGGATTTGGCTCCACGCCGCTAAATTCGCTCCATGCAAAGCCCTCAAGAGCCTGGGCTACCTGGTCGTAAACGCCGTTACTTTTGATCGATCCGCCGCCGTATACGACAAGGACCCTGTCATCCTTGCTTAAATATTGCGGTATCTGTGTTATTTTGCCTTTGCCAAAATGAATGGCTGTCGGGTTATAATAATCAAATTGTATACTCAAATTTGTTCCTTTTAAAAAAGTGTAGTTATACCGTACCATAGGTTTGTAAACAAAACATTACTATTGTCTAATGCGGACTTTATAATAAATTCCGTATAATGAAAACAGACATATTAAGCAGGATAAAATGATACCTTTTTTTATGAAAATTTTGTATAAACCATTATGGACAGCATTGCTGTTTGCGATACTTCCTACCGTCATCTTTGCCCAATCCTCATGTTCCGGGATTCATGTGAAAATTTTAAATATCAACAACAGTACCGGCGCTGTCGCTTGCGCACTTTTTAAATCGCCGGAGGGTTTTCCTCACGATTTCATGCACTCTGCTATCAATATAATGATGATAAAAATTCAAGATACCAAAGCCAGATGCAGCTTTTTAGATATCCCGCCGGGCAATTATGCCTTAGCCGTCATACATGATGAAAACATGAACGGCAAGCTTGATACAAGTTGGCTTGGCATCCCCAAAGAAGGCTACGGTTTTTCAAGCGGCGCAAAAGCTTCGACGGGTGCGCCCTCCTTTGAAGCCGCCAGCTTTTCATATAATGAAGGAAGGCTGGACCTTACGATTGGATTGAAATACTTTTAACTCTCCTGGAGCGCTTTGATAATCTGCCTGAACATTTCAGGCATCGCCGAAGGGTCGGTTGCTGTTATCATGTTTTTATCCACACTGACGGGGTTGCCCGTATGGGTGGCGCCTGCGTTGGTGATGTCATCTTTGATGGAGGGAAACGAAGTCATCGACCTGCTCTCACACACGCCTGCTGATACCAGCACCCACGGTCCGTGGCAGATAGCGGCGATCAGTTTGTTTTGCTCATCCATCTGTTTTACAAACTCCAAGATTTTTGTATCCGTTCTAAGCTTATCGGGAGCGTATCCACCGGGGATAAAAACAGTGTCATATGCATCCGCGTTTACCTCATCGATCGCTTTGTCAGCTTCAAAGGTGCCGCCTTTTTTACCCGTGACCTTTTTTGCGCTTGTAGATATCACGTCCACATCATACCCTGCTTCTAAAAAGCGGTAATAGGGATATAAAAACTCCACATCTTCTACCATGTTTTCTATCAAAATCGCTGCTTTAGCCATGAATGACTCCTTTGTGTATACAGTCTACAAACATGATACCACCTCTATGATGTATCGTCAAGAACTCTTAAGAAATCTGTCCCGCATAAAACCCTGTCAGCGGTTTGCTGTAATTTGGCACGTCATCGTAACTAAACAGCGCAAAGTGCTTCGCAATTGCAGGGGAACCGAAATCATCAAAGGTGTAGCTGTCTTTTCCCGCATAGAGTTTATCGCCGTCATAGGGGTTTGAGGGTGGATGAAACCTGTTTCGCACCACATACACCCCCACAAAATCTTCATCGCTTGGGTTTTTCCACGTCAGCTTTATCTTGCCGTTTTCACTGCTGATCTGCAGATCCGTTGGCTGTGGCAGCGGATTTCTTCTTCGCCGGATATATTTTACCGTCAGTATCGCATCCTCATCCCACATGATGGCGTGGTCTTTAGTGATAGAAGAGGTCGGTTTAATGATAAATTTTGCCTGCGCACTGTTTTGATGCCTTTGTTCCAAAGAAAGCTTTGAAAAGCTGTCAAAGATAAAATAGTGCTTTTTACTCTCCTGCAACCGGGCGTGGCTGACTTCGTAACCGATAAACTCTATACGCTCG
>JBNJFE010000035.1:0-16234 GCA_051746505.1 Campylobacterota bacterium | reverse complement strand
ATTTATCCCCAACCGCATTATTTTAAGCTCAAAGACACCACCTTTAAACTGATGCATCTGCCCTTTTATCTCGCAGGGGACGTACGGGTGGTGATTTCAGGCCATACGCATGAGTTTTCCTGTGAAAAAAAAGGCCGCACCCTGTTTCTCAATCCGGGTGAAGTGTGTGCCAGAAATAAGCCAGTCAGCGAGTACGCCACACTTACCGTGCAAGAGGGCAGATACAAAGTAGTGCATTATTTTAAAGATTTGCAGACAAAAAAGCTGCATACAAAAGAGTTTGAATATGAACAATAAATCCATTATGCTGTGTGCGATCAACAATATCCAAAGCGGCAGCTGCGACCAGGATTGTAAATTTTGCACCCAAAGTGTGCACAATGACACCGACATTGAAAGCTACAGGCTCAAAGACGCCGACCGAATTCTGCGTGATGCTAAAGCGGCCAAAGCAAACAAAGCGGTGGGCTTTTGCCTGGTGACTTCGGGCAAAGCGATGAGCGATAAACTCTGCGCGTTTTTGTGTGATCTGGCGCCCCGCATCAAAAAGCAAGTGGCTGATTTTAACCTGATCGGCTGCAACGGTTTGGCGAGTTTGCAGCAGCTTCGCGCGCTTAAAGCAAGCGGTTTTGACAGTTACAACCACAACCTTGAAACCTCTGAGAATTTTTACGCTCAAATCTGCACCACCCACGACTGGAAGCAGCGCTTTGAAACGTGCCAAAACGTCAAGCGAGCCGGACTCAATCTTTGCAGCGGCGGCATCTTTGGTCTGGGTGAAAGCAGCGCGGACAGAGACGCGCTGATGGATGCGATTGTGCAGCTTGATCCCAAAACGGTACCCATTAATTTTTTCATGCCAAATGCGGGGCTGCCGCTGCATCCCAAACCCATCAGCGCCTCAGAAGCGCTGGCGGTGGTCAAGAAGCTGCGAAGCAGGCTGCCACATCAAAAGCTTATGGCCGCAGGCGGGCGCGAGCTGGTCTTTGCAGATGATCAAAAGCCCCTTTTTGACGCGGGAATCGATGCGATCGTGATCGGGGATTATCTTACGGCCAAAGGCGCGCAAACCAAAAAAGATTGCGCGATGGTTCAAGAGTTTGGATATGGTATTGCCAGAAATTGCAGATGAAATCACACTGATTTTAACCATCTCTCTGCTGCTTTGGATCTCTCCTTTTGTAGCAAAGTATTTCAAGGTCGCAACCGCTCCGGTGGAGATTATTCTGGGTTCTATCGCCGGGTATTACGGCTTTTTATACGAACATGACATTTTGCACCTCATGGCTGAGGTGGGGTTTTTATACCTGATGTTTTTAGCCGGTCTTGAGGTAAACCTTAAAAACCTGCTTGAAGACAAACCCATCGCTAAACTCTCCTTTCGTTACCTGGCGTGGCTGTATTTTTTCTCTATACTTTTTGGTTATCTGGCCGGGTTCTCGCTGTTTATGATCACGATCATTCCGCTTATATCCGTGGGGATGATCACCGCCCTTAGCAAAGAATACGGCGGGCACGGCTGGGTCAAGCTTTCGCTGAAAGTAGGCATCTTTGCCGAGGTAATCAGTATCGCGATGCTGACCTTTGTGGATGCCGCCAGCGAGTCTGGCATCGGGGGCGAACTGGCAGAAAAGCTGACGATTTTAACGCTGTTTTTGTTTGCGATGTTTGGGCTGTACCGCTTGCTGCACTGGCTGTTTTGGTGGTATCCCGAACTCAAAAACCACCTCATGCCAAAAATTGACAATAAAGAAAAAGATATCCGTTTAGCAATTGCCACCTTTTTTGTCCTCATCGCGCTGATGCTGGCACTGAAGCTGGAAGTGGCTTTTGGCAGCTTTATCGCCGGTATTTTGATTGCCAGCTTTTTTAACCACAAAAAAGAGCTTGAAGATAAGCTCTCCTCCTTTGGCTTTGGCTTTTTGGTGCCGCTGTTTTTTATCCATGTAGGCTTTAGTTTTGACCCGGCCGCACTGAAGATGCCAGGACTTATCAGCCAGGCGTTTTTGATCACGGCAATCATGATGGGCGCGCGTATACTGGCGTTTTTGCTGATCAAACAAAAAGACGCGATGCTGCTTGGCTTTGCCCACTCCATGCCCCTGACACTGGTGATAGCCATGGCTACAATAGGCTACAATACCCAAAGTATCGACAAGCTGCATTATTACTCCCTTATTCTTGCCAGTTTGCTTGAAATCGTTATATCAACAAGCGCGATCAAATTCCTCACGGCAAGAAAACAAAAAGGCACGAAACTGGAATAAAATTTGCTTAGCATCCTGTAATAAAGATAAGAAGAATTTACCTCTTTAAAGGATGCAGCCATGATGAGATCACTTTGGTCCGGTGTGTCAGGCCTTCAGGCCCACCAGATCGCGATGGATACAGAATCAAACAATATCGCAAACGTCAACACAAACGGGTTTAAATACGGCAGGGCAAGCTTTGCCGATATGCTCAGCCAGACCAGAAACGTCGCCACCGCCCCCCAGGGTGAGATGGGCGGGAAAAACCCCATGCAGGTCGGCCTTGGCACCTCGATCAACTCCATAGACAATATTTTTTCGCAAGGCTCGGTTGAAACCACCGATAAAAACACAGACGTGGCTATCCAGGGGGACGGCTTTTTTATGGTCAGCCCCGATGGCGGCGATACGTATAAATATACCCGCGCCGGGGATTTTAAATTTGACGGTGACGGTAATTTTGTGGATAACAACGGCTATATCGTGCAGGGGTGGACACGCAACGAAGATACCAAAGAGATTGAAACCACCGCAGCGATTGAAGATCTTCAAATAAAGCCGGGGATGACTACTCCCGCGCAAAAATCTTCAGAGATTTCACTCAAGGCCAATCTGAACTCCGGGGATCAGGTAGAGACAAAATCCCCCGTGTATTCATTGAAATACGATGCCAACGGCACCGGAGAATTTGACGTAGTGGATGAAGAGGGTGATTATATCGATGATCCCAATATTCAAGACAGGATCAATGACGTGGGCGTACTGTTTAACCAAAACGGTGAAGCGCTGAATGTCAAAGACGGCGAGGGCGTCTGGATGAGCTATGACCAGGCGGAAAACGTCCAAACCTTAGCCACTGCAGATACAGGTGGCCCTGACGACGATATGGATTTGGATATCAACGGTGTCAATGTGACGTATACCGTCTCTGACGGTGAAGAGCCCGTGGATTACGGCAACGGTTTGGCAGCAGCGATCAATGCCAAAACAAGTGAGCACGGAGTGCAGGCAACCTATGACGGCGGTGATTTGAAACTTATCAATACCAATGAAAACGGTACGACTGCTGCGAAAAAGAATATTGACCTTGTTGTAAACGAGGATCAGGACACGGGTCTTGGTACTGCTGAGGTTATAACGGCACACCGGTATACCTATGATTCTACCGGGGCTTCAGGAGGGGGGGCGTATGATAATACAGAGCGCAGTTTTCGTACGACTGCCGATCTTTTGGAACATATGCAAAACGATGCCAGAAATTATGTTGATTATGACGGTGACGGGGCGGCAAAGGCAAATCCCAATGTTGAGTTTGGTTTAAACAGTGAAGGTTCGTTGACGCTGCGAAACCCCGACAGTGGAGGGGAGGATATGAATATGACTGTTACGGGCTTAAGCTCGGGTTCCGTGACTGAAAATGAAAAACTCTCCTCTATTTTTAATTCGATCTCGGGCAATCTGGCCGCAGGCAGTACCGGTTCCAAGATATCGCAATCCATGTATGCTGCCACCCACAGTGCCAGTACGGAAGTATATGACAGCCTGGGGACCAAACATACGGTAAAAATTGATTTTATGAAAGCCAGCAGCACCTCTGGGGGCGGGAGCCAGTGGGATATGGAGATCAGTATCCCCAAACCCGCTTCCATAGCCGGCGAAAACGCTCCTTTCACCAATAAAATCACCAACGGTTCTATAAGTTTTGACAACAGCGGTTCTATCGCGTCTATGACTCCTTCAAGTTTTACCTTTTCGCCAAACAACGGCGCTGAACCCGACCAGTCGGTACAGCTTGATTTCGGCGGCGGGGGTTATGACGGGTTGACCAGTTTCAACAAAGAATCCTCCACAGGCGGTATCAGTCAGGACGGGTATGCCGGCGGGGACCTGCTTGATATCCGGATCGATCAAAGCGGTACGCTGATTGGCAGCTTTAGCAACGGCCGAAGTTTTGGCTTAGCCCAGCTGGCTATGGCGAAATTTTCCAACAACCAGGGCCTAAGTAATGACGGGGACAATATGTACGTCCAGTCGGCTAACTCCGGTGACCCGATCGTCGGCACCGCTGCGACGGGGGGCAAGGGCTTTATCCAGTCCAGCGCGCTTGAGATGAGTAACGTGGACTTAAGCCGAAGCCTTACCAAGCTGATCACGGTGCAAAGAGGTTTTCAGGCAAACTCCAAAACGATTACCACCAGTGATCAGATGCTCAATACCCTGCTTGGGTTGAAACAGTAAGGGGTGAGACATGATGCATTATTATCTTGAAGAGATCGCTAAAAAGTTAGAACAGATCGCTGATAAACTTTTTTAACCGCTCTGTTATGAAATGTTTTGTACAATAAAGGCAAAACATTTCAGGAGAGCCACTTGGACGTTACACTGCTGCATTACACGCCTTTAAATATCTGCTCGGGCGCCATCCGCACCTGCTGGCAAAGTTTTGACAGAAGCGATGAGGGAGGACCCAAAGACCGTGAACTCATCGAGAGAGTGGGCAACAAATACAAGCACGCCTCCACTTTGGAGCATCTGCATTACAATTTCTACATCAAAGGCATCAGCCGCGCGCTTTTGCAGGAACTGGCACGCCACCGTATCGCCAGTCTGAGTGTTAAATCCACGCGCTATACGCTCAAAGAGCTCAAAGAATCAGGCCGGGTTGATCCCGCCAGATACCTTGTGATGACAGGCAATGAAGCAGTGGACGCAGCCAGCAAAGCCGCACTTGAAAATTTGCAAAAACTGCTGCAAAGCGGTATAAGCAACGACGTGGCCAAGTACGCTCTGCCGGAAAGCTACAAAACCGAACTGACCTGGAGTATCAATGCCAGAAGCTTGCAAAACTTCCTGAGCCTGCGCAGCAATAAGGCCGCTTTGTGGGAGATTCGTGATTTGGCCAAAGCCGTGTATGAAGCGCTCCCAAGCGATCACGCCTATCTGTTTGAAGCATCCATGGGAGATGCAAAATGATACTCATAAGCGGACCCTGCGTGATTGAAAGCCGCGAACAGGTGATGGGCATCGCCGAGCATTTGCAACAATACAGCGCCGATCATCAATTTTATTTCAAAGCCAGTTTTGACAAAGCCAACCGCACTTCTCTTGAAAGCTACCGGGGTCCGGGTATGGATGAGGGCTTAAAGATTTTGCAAGAGGTCAAGCGCGAATTTGGCTGTAAAATCCTCACAGATATCCACGAGCCAAATCAGGCAGCGCCTGTAGCGCAAGTAGCCGACGTACTGCAAATCCCGGCGTTTTTGTGCCGCCAGACCGATCTGATCGTGGCTGCTGCGAAAACAAAAGCGGGGGTCAATATCAAAAAGGGACAATTCCTGCATCCAAAGGATATGCGCCACTCCGTGCTCAAGGCGCTGAAAACCAGAGGGTGTGATGAGGTCAATTACGCAAACGCCAAAGCTCATGACATCTGGCTGACCGAGCGGGGTAGCACCTTTGGCTACGGCAATCTGGTCGTGGATATGCGAAGCTTGGTGATTATGCGAGAATTTGCTCCCGTGGTGTTTGACGCGACTCATAGCGTGCAGATGCCAGGAGCCGCGGGCGGCAAAAGCGGCGGCGACAGCAGTTTTGTTCCTCCGCTTGCCAAGGCGGCGGCGGCCGTGGGCGTAGACGGGTTTTTCTTTGAAACGCATCCCGATCCCAAAAACGCGCTCAGCGACGGACCCAATATGCTGACATTAGAACAGTTTGATCAGCTTATTGCTCAACTGGAAACAATTCAAAAATGTATATAGATTAGGAGAAATAGATGAATATTATTGAAGGCAAACTGCATTTACAGGGGGATGAGAAAGTCGCCGTGATCAACGGACGCTTTAACCACATCATCACCGACCGGCTCGTGGAGGGGGCAAAAGATTCGTTTTTGCGCCACGGCGGCAGTGAGGACAACCTTGACCTTATCCTTGTACCCGGGGCGTTTGAAATTCCCTTTGCGCTTAAGCGCGCGCTGCAAAGCGGCAAGTACGACGCGGTATGCTGCGTGGGCGCTATCATCAGGGGTTCGACGCCGCATTTTGACTACGTAGCGGCTGAGGCGACCAAGGGGATTGCTACCGTGACCTTAGAATACGGCAAACCCGTCTCAAACGGGGTGCTTACAACCGATACCATCGAGCAGGCTATCGAGCGGGCGGGCAGCAAATCGGGCAACAAGGGTGCCGAGGCGATGCTGACGATTGTGGAGATGCTGAGTTTGTACAGGGAAATGAGCTAATGGCTACCAGAGCGCAGGCCAGACAAGCCGTGGTCGGACTGCTGTATGCGTATGATCTTGGCAATACCGGTATCGCCAAATACAGTGACGAGATACTGGAAGATAACAAGATCAGAAACAAGCAGAGGGATTTTGCGCTTCAACTTTTTGACGGCGTCATGGAACACCTTGAAGCCATTGACGAGCGTATCATTAAGCACCTCAAAGGGTGGGAGTTTGATAAGCTCGGCAAGGTTGAGCGGGCCATACTGCGCCTGGAGTGCTACGAGATCGATTATGAAGACCTTGATGATGCGGTCGTGATCAATGAGGGGGTAGAACTGTCCAAAAAACTGGGCAGCGAGCATACGCCCAAGTTCATCAACGGCGTGCTGGATGCTATAGCCAAGGATAAAAAAGCCTGATGAGACTCAGCCAAAACGAGGCACTGAAACTGCTGCGTGAACGTTCGTTTTTAGATCTTGGCCAAATGGCGTATGAGAAAAAAAAGCAGCTGCATCCCAAAGGTATAACCACGTTTGTGGTAGATCGAAACATCAACTACACCAATATCTGCTGGGTCAACTGCGACTTTTGCGCCTTTTACCGCCACGGCAGGGACGAGGATGCGTATATCCTCAGTTTTGAGCAAATCGGCGAAAAGATCGATGAACTGCTTGCAATCGGCGGGACGCAGATTCTGTTTCAAGGCGGGGTGCATCCAAAACTCAAGATCGAGTATTACGAAGAGTTGGTCGAGTGGATTCATACCAATTACCCCACCATCACCATCCACGGCTTTTCCGCCGTAGAGATCGAGTATATCGCGCGTATCTCAAAGCTTAGCTACAAAGAGGTGCTTAAACGCCTGCAGGCAAAGGGGCTTGGATCGATTCCGGGTGCCGGCGGTGAAATCCTGGTTGATAGGGTGCGAAAGCTGATCGCGCCCAATAAGCTCAGTACCCAGCAGTGGTTAGATATCCACAAAGCAGCCCACGAGATCGGGATGAAAACCACGGCGACGATGATGTTTGGCACCTTGGAAACGGATGCTGAAATCATTGAGCATTTTGAGCGTATCCGGCAGCTGCAGGAGGAGACCGGCGGGTTTCGCGCGTTTATCATGTGGAGTTTTCAACCAGAACATACCAAACTCAAACAAGACCATCCCCATATCCAAAAGCAGTCATCCAACCGCTACCTGCGCCTGCTGGCCCTAAGCCGGCTGTATCTGGATAACTTTCAAAACATCCAGAGTTCGTGGGTGACCCAGGGCAGCTATATCGGACAGCTGGCGCTGAAATTCGGTGCCAATGATCTGGGGTCGACGATGATGGAAGAAAACGTCGTTGCCGCCGCGGGAGCCAAAAACAGAATGAATCAGCAGCAGATGGTGGAGCTGATCAAAGACGTGGGTGAAAAACCGGCCAAACGCAACACCGCGTATGAAATACTGCAGCGTTTTTAAAGGAGCTTTGAATGGGGCTGTTTTTACGTATTGCGGCGATACTTTTTATCTTAGAAGGGATGTTGATGAGTGCACAGCTTGAATACATTGAAATACAAGGGGTCAAAGTCCCCCATATCCATGAAAAGGACCCGACCCTTCCTATCGGTTCGATGCAGCTGGTCTTTAAAGGCGGCGGGCAGCTTTTTGAAGACAAAGAGGGCTTGAGCCGCTTTAGCGCCAAGATGCTAGGCGAGGGAACAAAAAAAAGCGGCGCAAGCGAATTTGCCGCCAAATTGGAGCGCTACGCTATTGAGCTAAACGCCAACAGGGGCAATGAAACCTTTGTAGTCGAACTCACCGCGCTGAAAGAACATTTTGACCGCGGGCTTAAACTTGCCGGAGAACTTTTCAGCGACCCAAATATCACCGCTGAAAGCGTCGCCAAGGTTGCGACCATGTACAAAGGCGAACTTGCGGCCAAAGAAAATGATTACGACTATCTGGCAAAACGCGAACTCAACGGTCTGCTCTATGACGCGCCGCTTGCGGGCTATACGACCCCAAAAGACGTGGATGCTATCAGCACAGAAGACGTAGAGAAGTTTTTGCGGCAAAAACTGGTGTTAGAAAATGTTATCGTGTTAACGGGCGGGGATATGGACAAAACAGAAGCAGCTGCGAAGATGCGCGAATTTCTTTCTGTTTTTCAAATCGGAAAGAAAATCGATACGCCCTATTTTACGCCAGATAATAAAGATGATGATATCATTGTCAAAAAACCCTCGCAGCAAGCCTATATCTACTTTATCGCTCCGCTTGCACAGGTTGAGCCCAAGCAGCAGTATTTGGCCAAGATTGCTTCTTTTATCCTTGGCAGCAGCGGATTTGGCAGCCGCCTGATGGAAGAGATCAGGGTCAAAAGAGGCTTGGCGTATTCGGTGCATTCACGGTATGTGACCAATAAAACCCACAGTTATTTTACCGGCCATCTGCAAACCAAGCTGGATTCACAGCAGGAAGCGAAAAAGGTCGTAGCAAAACTGGTGGAGGATTTTGTTCAAAACGGAGCGAGCAAAGAGGAACTTGAAGATGCCAAGAAGTTTTTACAGGGCAGCTACCCGCTTCGCAAAGAAACGCTTATGCAGCGTATATCGATCGCTTTTAGCGAGCATTACAAAGGTTTGGAGCTTGGACATAGCGACAAAGAGCTTGAAAAGATTGCGCAGGTTACGTTGGAAGAACTCAACGACTTTATCAAAAACCACGCAAGTATCGCCCATCTGCGCTTTTCGATCTTGACCGATACCGACTGATGTTATGGCCGCACTCAAAGATGAGCCCGTCTTTGCCAAGCTTGGATGCACCACGCTGCTGGACTTGGCGCTTTGCGTGCCAAAAACATACGAAAACAGAAAATTAGCCGCCTCTTTTAAAAACGGCGAGCAGCAGTGCTTTGACGTGAGCGTAAAAGCACTGCGCCGCCAAAACAATCTGCTTTTGCTGCAACTTTTTGTCCACGGGCTGGACATGGGGGTAACAGCAACGATTTTTCATCCCAAACCTTTTCACTTTAAAATCTTTGCAATCAATGAACGTCTTTATATCAGCGCCAAAACCGGGATGTTTAACGGCACATTTCAACTTACCCAGCCCAGAAAACTGAGTAGCGTAGGCTTTATAGAACCGCTGTACAAGCGCCACAAAATCCGGCAGGATTCTATGAAAGCGCTGATGCGAAAGTACGTGAGAAAGGATGCGCTGGCAGATGCGGGCTTAAACGATAAAGAGATCGCCACACTTGAAGCGATCCATTTTCCACAGGCGCCGGTGGATTTTGAAGATGCAAGCGTGCTGGGCGTACTTAAAAGCGTAGAAGCGCTGAATCATATGCAAAAGACGGCTGCAAAAAAACATGATTATCCCGCCTACAGGCCGCTTACCGCAAGTATAGAGCGCTTTTTGACAAGCTTGCCCTTTACCCTGACCAGGGAGCAAAAAGAAGCAATCGAAGCGATCAGAAACGATTTGGCAGGCAAGAAAGCGGCCAAGCGCATGATCGTGGGAGATGTGGGCAGCGGCAAGACGATGGCGATCTTAGCAGCCGCGGCGACTGCGTATCCGCACAAGGCGCTTTTGATGGCGCCCACTTCTATCCTGGCCATGCAGCTGTATGGGGAGGCAAAAAAGTATCTGGATTTTGACGTGTCTCTGGTGAGCGCAAACAAAAGCGAGGGTGATTACAAAAGCGCCCCCTTTGTGATCGGAACGCACGCGCTTTTATACAAAGACGATCTGCCCCGTCCTGATCTGGTGATGGTGGATGAACAGCACCGGTTTGGGGTCAAGCAGCGTCAGGGACTTGCCATGCTGATGGGCTCGCAGGACAGACGGCCCCATTTTTTGCAATTTAGCGCCACGCCCATCCCGCGTACGCAGGCGATGATGGAGTCAAAAATGATTGATGTGAGTTTGATCACGACCACGCCTTTTACAAAAGATATTACTTCACGTGTGATCGGACCCGCTGATTTTGGAGGATTAAAAGCGCACATCCAATCAGAGATAGAAAAGGGACACCAAAGCCTTATTATCTATCCGCTGGTCAGTGAAAGCGAAAATTTTCAGTACCAGTCTTTAGAAGAGGGCCAAAGCTACTGGTTTAACCATTTCCCCAAGGTGTATGCAACGCACGGCAAGGATAAAAACAAAGACGCGGTGTTAGAAGAGTTTGCCCAAAGCGGCAATATCCTGCTTGCCACCACGGTGGTGGAAGTGGGCATTTCGCTGCCAAAGCTAAGTACCATCGTCATCGTAGGCGCAGAAAACATGGGACTTGCCACGCTGCACCAGCTTCGTGGCAGAGTCAGCCGAAACGGGCTGAAGGGATACTGCTATCTTTTTACCAAATCCAAAAAAACAGATCGCCTGCAAAAGTTTTGCAAAACGGTCAGCGGGTTTGATATTGCCAAGCTGGATCTGGCGTATAGAAAAAGCGGAGACGTGCTTGATGGCAAGGTCCAAAGCGGCGCGCAGTTTGAGTGGCTTGATATGAGCTCTGATGATGCTATAATAGAGGCAGTAAGCAAACGAGTAAAGGGATGATATGAGAGGAGAAATTCTTGGCTATGACGCCGCTAACGACACGGGCGTGATCGTCAGTGAGGGCAAACGCTATAAATTTGACAAAGAAAACTGGAGAGAAAACACGCTGCCCATGAAGGGCGCGAAGGTGGATTTTATCAATCAGGGCGAGCGGGCCGAAGATATCTATCTGATAAACGGCTACGCAGCCGGGGACAGCAGTCTGACGATTCTGGCGCTGATCTCGCTTGGTATTACGTTTTTGTTTGGTTTTGCCGGGACGCTGATCAGCCGCATGGCCATTTCCAAGCACAGTTTCAGCCAGGCTCTTCCGGCTACGGCGGTGCACCTGGTTATCACTGTTTTGGCCGTAATCCCGGTGATTGGCTGGATTATCTACGTTATCGGCACGGCATACTTTATGGTCAAAAACTACCGCTATGTGATCAATCCCGAAGGAGAAAATCCGTATGCTTAAAAAGCTGCTTTTGTCGCTGAATGATTTTGTCTCAAAAGAGATTATAAAGATTTCGCTGTATTGTTTGGCGGCGACGGTGGTGATCTATGGCGTGCTGTTTTTTGCCGGCGCACAGCTGTTGCAGTATCTGTTCAGCCAGTATCTTGTGCGCTCGCTGGAGGGCGGGCAGGTGGAAGTGCTGGCTTCAATCAAAGAGTATCTGAGCTCTTTTGCGATCACAGAGTTTTTGCTGCAGGTGGAGTTTTTTGAAGTCGTGCTTGATATTATCATTTTTATCAATCTGTTGTTGTTTTTGTATTTGAGCTTTTTATTTATCTACTCCATCGTTATCGGCTTTTTTGCGCCAAATTTTGTCAAGGTGGTCCAAAAGCGCCACTATCCGCAGATAAGGCGAAAAAGCCTTTCTCTTGTGTTTATGATCTGGACATATGTGAAGGTGTCGCTTATTGCCGGGCTTGGCATTGTACTGTTTCTGCCGCTGTTTTTTGTACCGGCTTTGAATTTTTTACTTTTTGTGCCCCTGTATTATTTTTTCCATAAATCGCTGGTACTTGATGTGAGTTCTGAAATCAATGATAAAAGCGAATACAAGCGCATCAAAAAAGCCAACTGGTTTGAACTCAAGTTTCAAACGCTGGTGCTGTTTCTGCTTTCTTTGATCCCGGTAGCGGGGATTTTGCTGATGCCGTTTTATTTTGTTTTTATCGCCCATACGATTTTTGAACAAACACGCCTGTTGCGGGAAGCCAAAGAATTTAAAGCATAACGATGCAGTGGCATTTTCTGCTTTCATACGCGCTGGTAGCCTTTGCGCTGTTTTACTCTTTTTATAAACAGCTGGGAATTGAAAAGCAAATCTTTACCGCCTCAATCCGGGCGTTTTTGCAGCTGTTTTTGCTTGGGGTGTTTTTAAGTTATATCTTTTCGCTGCAAGGAATCTGGCATTACGCTCTGGTGCTTGGGGTGATGCTGCTGTTTGCGGCGTACACCGCCAGGCAGCGAAGCGGCGGATTTGTCAAAGCGCTTATAAGTATCAGCTTCGCGTCGCTGATCGTACTGGCTACGCTGGTGGCACTGAACATCGTTTCACTGCGGCCAAACGAGTTTATCCCCATCGGCGGGATGATTGTGGGCAACGGGCTCAATATCTACACCCTTTTTGTAGAGCGTTACAAAAGTGAAATCAGAGCCAACCAGGGCGTTATTCAGCAGTATCTCGCGCTTGGTTTGACGCAGCAAATCGCTATCAAAGATATAGAAAAAACCAGCCTTAAAGCCGCGCTCATTCCCATTATGAATTCGCTGCAAACGGTTGGCATCATCCATATTCCCGGCATTATGGCCGGGATGATCATCGCCGGGGCCGATCCGCTTGAAGCGGTGCTGTATCAAGTGGTGATCATGTATATGATAGTGGCCGTAGCGCTTTTGACGTCGCTGTTTGCGATGGCTTTGCTGCAAAAAGAAGGCATCAAGTTTGATTAAGAAACTTCTGTTATATTGGCGCCATGAAAACACAGACGCACAGTACACATGGCCTTGGCATTGTTTTGATGGTGGTGGGAGTGATGCTCATTCCCGTAACCGACGCGATGGCTAAGCATTTAAGCGCCGCACTGTCAATCCCGCAGATTACCGGTGCGCGCTTTTTGCTGCAGGCGGTGTTTGTGTATCTTTTTATGCGTTTGATTTCGTATGAACTCTACGCGTTTAAAAAAGTATACTTTGTACTGGGCGCGGCGATCGGGGCGTCAATCTTGTTTTTGTTTTGGGGGCTGAAACATCTGCCGTTGGCAAACAATATCGCGCTTTTTTTCATCGAACCGCTGGTGTTGACGCTTTTAAGCGCGCTATTTTTAAAAGAGAAAATCCAAAAGGTCCACCTGTTTGTGATCGGGTTTGGCCTGCTTGGTACGGTTATTATCCTGCGGCCCAATCTGGCGCTTTATGGTATCAACGCCGTCTTTCCGCTGCTTGCGGCGACCTTTTACGCGCTGTATCTGGTGCTTACCCGCCGTTATGCCAGCAGCGAGTCGGTGTTTTCGCTGCAGGTGTGGGTAAGTTTGTGTGCAGCCGTTGTGATAGCGGCGGTGCTTGTGGGTATAGAATCAGCTACGGCAAAAGGCTTGCCCGCCTTGCAGATAGATCACCTTTGGTGGCTTTTGATTATGGGCGCGATCACGGCGGTAGCACACGTATCCATAACCAAAGCCTTCACCTTCGCCCCGGCTGGCACCCTGGCACCGTTTCAGTACCTTGAGATCGTGGGCGCGGTGGTGCTTGGATGGCTGTTTTTTGATGAGATCCCCGATACGCTTACGGCTCTTGGCGCGGCTGTCGTGGTGGCTTCGGGGTTGTATCTGGCGATGCATGAGCGAAAAAGTCATAATTTTACGAAAGAAAAAATGAAGGAAAAGTATGATCGATAAAAAGTATCAGGGGATTGTATTTGCGTTTTTTATGTCGCTGTTTATGTCGTTTTTGATGAGTTTTGTCATTACCTATCTGAATCTTGGATTTGTGGATAATTTTATGTTCAAATGGATCGATGCCTTTGTCAAAGCGTGGGTTATCGCGTTTCCCATCGTCTTTGTCGTGGCTCCGCAGGTGCACAGGATTGTGGGGTATCTGGTGCAAGATTGAATGATGAGTATCCCTGAACACACTTGTGTTTCGCTTCGGGGCGGCAGGGGGTACTGGCGTCCCAATATGGCTTTATAGCCACGCTTTGGATACAATGGGTATATCCTCGCATTAAAGGAGCCCGTATGTCTGCTGCTACCCACGCCGGCCATCAGCACAAACACCATGATCACAGCCAACATCATGAGATGATGATCCAGGATTTCAAAAAACGCTTTTTCATATCATTGGTTTTAACCCTGCCAATCCTGTTTCTCTCACCGCTGGTACAGGATATTTTTGATTACGATATAACCTTCACCGGGGCAAAATACCTGCTTTTTATCCTCTCGTCGCTTGTATATTTTTACGGCGGGTGGCCTTTTTTGGAAGGCTTTTACAAAGAGGTTACTAGTAAAAACCCGGGGATGATGACGCTTATAGCCGTTGCTATTACGGTTGCTTTTGCCTATAGCGGCGCCACGACGTTTGGCCTTGAGGGTAAGTCGTTTTTTTGGGAGTTGGCTACGCTTGTTGACGTGATGCTTCTTGGCCACTGGATCGAGATGCGCTCTGTCCTGCGGGCTTCTGATGCTTTGCAAAAGCTTGTCGCGCTTATGCCTGCAACAGCGCACAAAATCGCTTCAAACGGTGATATAACCGATGTCGATATCGCAAAACTCGCGCAGGGCGACAGGATTTTGATCCGTCCGGGTGAAAAGATCCCGGCTGATGCGCAGATTACAAGCGGGCAAAGTTATGTCGATGAATCGATGGTCACGGGCGAAGCGCGGCCGGTAAAGAAAACAGAACCCGCCCAGCTGATCGGCGGGACGGTCAATAAAAACGGTTCCATTGAAGCCAAGGTACAGCAGGTGGGCAAAGACAGTTATCTGCATAAAGTGATCGATATGGTCCGGGATGCGCAGAATAAAAAGTCAAAAACACAGGAGCTTGCCGACAGGATCGCGTTTTATCTGACCCTGATTGCGCTTGGCGTGGGGTTTGCCACCCTTGTTTTCTGGAGCTTTACGGATAAACCATTCGTGTTTGCTATTGAGCGTATGGCCACGGTTATGGTCATTACCTGTCCCCACGCGCTGGGACTGGCCGTTCCTCTGGTCGTGGCAATATCTACGTCTATGGCCGCAGGCCGGGGGCTGCTCATTCGAAACCGAAGTGCTTTTGAAAACACCCGCAACCTGACGACACTGTTTTTTGACAAGACGGGCACCCTGACAAAGGGGAATTTCGCAGTCGATCATTTTGAAAGCGTCGATAAGCGCTACAAGTCAGAAGATATCCTCAGTATCGCTGCTTCCATGGAAAGCAGGTCCGAGCACCCCATGGCCGCCGCTATCACGCAAAAAGCAAAGCAGCTGGAACTTCACAGCAGCGATATAAGCGACTTTGAAGTTATCAGCGGCGCGGGTATTGCAGCAACCCTTGATGACAGATCGTATAAAATCGTAGGGCAGGGGTATTTGAAATCCAATGACATCACTGCCCCCAAGCTGGAAAACAGAGCTGATCAAAGCATCGTTTTTATGGTTGAACAAGGCAGCGTCATCGGATATATTACGCTGGCAGATGAGATACGCCCCGAATCCTTTGCCGCGATCAAAGCATTAAAAAAGACGGGCCTTAAAATTTATATGATGACCGGCGACGGTGAGCAAAGCGCGGGTGCCGTATCCAAACAGCTGGGACTTGACGGGTATTTTGCCAGGCTTCTGCCCGATGAAAAGCTTGCAAAGATAGAAGCCTTTCAGCAGCGGGGGGAAGTGGTGGCAATGACCGGAGACGGGATCAACGACGCTCCCGCGCTAGCGGCAGCGGATGTGGGGATCGCTGTGGGATCGGGAACGGATATCGCCGCAGAAACTGCTGATATTATCCTGGTTGACAGTAATCCGCACAGCATCGTTTCCCTTCTTGCCTTTGGCAAAGCCACCCACGCTAAAATGATCCAGAACTTCATCTGGGCTACGGGGTATAATGTCGCGGCCATACCGCTTGCAGCCGGGGTACTTTATAACGCCGGTATCGTGATAAATCCGGCTTTAGGGGCGGTTTTGATGAGTGCCAGCACCGTGATTGTGGCTATAAACGCACAGCTGCTGCGCCGTCACTGG
>JBNJFE010000034.1:8467-17903 GCA_051746505.1 Campylobacterota bacterium | reverse complement strand
TCGGTATGGTCGATAACGACCAGCACTTTGCTGTCAAAAAGATAATGCTCGGCGGCTTTTTGTACCGCTTTGGCGCGCTCTTTGTCCACGATGATATAATCAGCCCCCAGCGCGTTTGCCATCACGCTTTGGGTAAGAGAATCCACCGCGCAGCTGTAGGGCAGCGCGTTTGTATGCAGGTAGGCCGCAATCTTGCTGTCAAAACTTGCCAGATGCAGGGTCGAACCCGGCTTTGTTTTTTTCGCCCCGCTGATGCTTTGTATGCGGTAATGAGGCGCGAAAGGGATATCTTCATGGCCTATGATGATCACTAAAAGGGCCTTATGATCACAAAGATGACGATGAAGATTGCCAGAATGGTAGGCACTTCATTATAAAAGCGGAAGAATTTGCCGCTTTTGTCGCAGCCGCCCTCGGCCAGTTTTTTCCGCAGGCTGTTTAAAGAAAAGTGATACGCGATCAAAAGCACTGCCACCGTGATCTTGGCGTGCATCCAGCCCCCGCCCTGCAGCAGGCTTGGCATCATAACAAGCATCAGTATCCCCGTAATCACCGTAGCGATCATCGCCGGGTGGCCTATATACTTATAGAGTTTGTACTCCTGAATTTTGACCACGTCCACAAAACCTTTGTTGTCTTTGTTTTCCCTGTGGTACACAAACAGGCGCGGCAGATAAAACAGCATCGCCATCCAGCTGAGAAAACTCAGAATATGCAAAACTTTTATCCAAAGATACCATTCCATCTATTATCCTCCCAGGCTTAATTCATTTATTTTTGCTTTTTCATCCAGCATATCATCGAGTATATCAAAGAGTTTGGTACTGGAATCTTCCATCACTTTAAAGTTTTCGACAATGTCGTGTTCTGATTTGACCACACCCTCATGGCGCATTAGATCGATATTTTTGCGCACCTGTTCATGCACTTTTACATGCGGGCTTTCAAGCTGTTTGTACGCTTTTGTGTTGCCAAAGCGTTCTTTGCCGTCGGCGTAATACCACTGTCCCAGACGGCACTGGGTATGATCGGTGATTTCGCTGTTAGTTTTTTCGTTGATGACGGTGGAGTACGCGTTGGATTTGAAGATAATGTGATCGATTTTAACCAGTGTCGTATAATTAAAATCCTCAAAATGCTCCGCGATCTTGGCGCTTTTGTTGGCATCGTCGTTAAAGGTTTGCAGCGTTGCTTCAAAATCACTGATCTCTTTGCTGGATTCCTCGGCTATGGTGTTGATCTCTTCGCTGGTTTCCAGAATTCCGCCCGATTCCTGCTGCAGCGTCTGCATGGTGATGCTGATTTCACTGGTGGCTTTTTGCGTGCGCTCAGCCAGTTTCCTCACCTCATCGGCCACCACGGCAAACCCTCTGCCGTGCTCTCCGGCCCTGGCTGCCTCAATGGCGGCGTTTAGTGCCAGCAGATTGGTCTGGTCGGCGATATCTTTGATCAGGTTGACCACCGAGGTGACCTCTTCGGTACGCTGCGAAAGCGATCCGATCGCTTCGGTGCTGCCCGCGATCAGTTCGGCCAGGTGTGAAATGCGCGCGGCCAAATCGTTGGTCACGTTCATGCTTTCGTTGGATTTTTTCGCCGTGGATTCGCTCATCTGCGTAATCTGTTTGATATCTTCAAGGCTTCCGGTAACGGCTTGCTGCACTTTCATCAGGTTGCCCTGGATGCCGCCGCCTGTTTGCTGGAATTTGTGCGACATATGGGATTTGACCCCGGCTTTTTGGCCGGCAATCACCCCGTCAACGCCTTTGGCCACAAACCCGGCACTGGAATTAAACTTGCCTTTCATGCCGTGGGGGTCGATATTTCTGTGGGTATTGCCGTGGCTTGCCTCATACACCGAGGTTTCGGTATCGCGCATAAACGCTTCGATCTGGTCAAGCAGGTCGTTGATATTCCACGCCGTTTTGCCAAGGGGATCGCCGGGATCGATTTGTGTGATCCTGCCCTCCAGATGCCCCTGCGCGGCCTGGTTGGTAACTTCTTCCAACTTCTCTTTGAGGCGTTTGTTGACCATGATCGTTCCGGCTTTGGCGCCAAACATTCCGCCAAAAGCCAAACCAAAGGCCAGTGCCGATCCGCCAAGCCAGTCCAGACCCGTCATCATTATATACGCCCCCAGTCCGGCTAAAGCGGCGGCGTAGATGAGCGTGCGGGTATTAATCGCCTTTTTGCAGCTGTGCAACATATTCGTCATAACTTACTCCTTTTTGCTCTAACAACGAGTCTAAATAGCGCATACTTTCTTCCATGCCGCCGTTTCTTTCTTTTTGCAGCAGGGTTTCATACAGTTTTTCTATTGTCTCAACGGCTTTTTTGGCGGGTTTGCGCCGTACCGAGTAATACCCCAGCACCTTCCCGTTTGCGTCGGTGGAAGCGGTGACGTTGGCATACACCCAGTAGTGGCCACCGTCTTTGCACAGGTTGATAACAAAGGCAAAGATCTCTTTTTTTGCTTTCACCCTGTCCCACAGCAGTTTGAAAATAACGCGGGGCATTTTTGGGTGGCGCACGATATTGTGGGCTTTTCCAAGCAGCTCGGCTTCACTGTACCCGGCCAGATCGATAAAGATACGGTTGCAGTAAGTCAGCTTGCCTTTGAGATCGGTTTTTGAGACGATAAAATCGTTTGCGTCGAGTTTTTTCTCCCGGCCTGTAGGCGTGATTGTTTGTTTCATGGTTTTTAAAACTCCTTTTATTGCATACACTCTTTGCTGCAGTAATATTTGCCGTCTTTGATGTAGGCATCTTCTACGGAGGTAAATACGCCGCATCTGCTGCATTCTACCATGTCCTGGGCCCCGCCCTCTTTCTTTTTGCCGCCGATACTTTTCTTTTTGAAAAAGATAAAATATACTGCCAAAAGCGCAGCGGCGGTAAAGAGAATCTTAAGCATCTGTCGCCTTTATAAAAAGATATTTTCGCATATTGTAACTGCTGATGGTATAATCAAGGCTTAATCTTTCAAGTTCGCTTTCAACTTCGCTGCCTTTATACAAAAGGTAACACGTGCCCGGCCCCGAACGCTCGCGGCTGATTTCAAGCAAAACCTCCACCTTGGCCACCGCCCGCGAAACGATGCAGTCAAATACGCCCTCAATCTCCTGGACCCGCTTTGGTGCCACGGTCACGTTTTGTAACCCCAGTTCCCTGACGGCGGTTTTTAAAAACGATGCCTTTTTCTTCGCAGGTTCGCAAAGCGTAAAGGCCGTATCCGGACAGGCCATCGCCAGTATCAGTCCGGGAAACCCCGCTCCGCTGCCGATATCCAATACCGTGCGCGCATCCTGCAAATACGCTTTGGGGTGCAGCGAATCATCGATATTGTCCATCACTTCACGTCTGGTTTTGGCTCCGCTGAGGTTGTGGACTGCGTTCCATCGCAGCAGTAAATCGGCAAACTGCCCGTATCTGTTCACAGCAGGTGCCCCATCTGCTGCTTTTTGGTATCCAGGTAGCAGCGGTTGTGCTTATTGACCTGGGTGATGGCCGGGATTCGCTCGGTGATTTGCACGCAGTTTTGCACGACTTTGATTTTGGCGGGATTGTTGGTGATGAGTTTGACCTTGTGTATGCCAAGATCGGCAAAGATGGAGCAGATCACTTCATAGGTGCGTTCATCGGCTTTGAACCCAAGCTTGTGGTTGGCTTCGATGGTGTTGTAGCCCCGGTCTTGCAGCGCGTACGCGTTGACCTTGTTTAAAAGACCGATGTTGCGCCCCTCCTGGCGGTGGTAAATCACCATGCCGCCCTCTTTTGCGATCAAATCCAGCGCCAGATGCAGCTGATTGGCGCAATCGCATTTCAAACTGCCCATCGTATCGCCGGTAAGACATTCGGAATGGATACGCACCAGCGGGTTGTGGAGTTTGGCGAGGTTTTTACTCATAAGTACCAGGTGTTCCTGATTGTTTTGTTTATAGACTTTGATATCAAAATCGCCGTGTTTGGTCGGAAGATTCGCCGTCTCTGAGACTTCGATCATTTAAAATAATCCTTATATTTAAAAAATTTTTTAACTTTGGCAGTTTATAATCTTTTTTGTGTTAGAATTAGCTTATTGTCCTGTTATAGAAAACTTTTGAAATTATAGCATAGTGGCACTAACAGCAACGTTTATTTCAGAACAAGGATGGTTGATGGCGTACAGTTTCAGAAGAAAACGGCTTCATCCGGTGATGCGCTCACTGGTCAGGGAAACCCGTGTGGATATAGAAGATTTTATCTATCCGCTTTTTATTATCGAGGGTAAAAACAGACAAAACCACGTATCCTCACTGCCGGGGGTCAGCCAGATGAGTATCGACCTGGCAATCAGGGAGTGCCAAGAGCTTAAAGACCTTGGAATCTATTCGGTTTTGCTTTTTGGCATCCCCGATACAAAAGACAGTGTGGGCAGCGACGCGCTGTGTGACCACGGGCTTATGGCTCGCGCGATCACCCAGATCAAAGCCGCACACCCGGATATGTTTATCATCACCGATCTGTGCTTTTGCGAATATACCGACCACGGCCACTGCGGGGTCATGGATGCAAAGCTTGAAACGGTCGATAACGATATCACGCTGGACAATCTGCAGACCCAGGCGCTCATTCACGCAAAAGCGGGCGTAGACATGATCGCGCCAAGCGGAATGATGGACGGCAGTATACAAAGCCTGCGAGACGCGCTTGATGGCAGCGGGTATTCGCACCTGCCTATTATGGCGTATTCAACCAAGTTTGCCAGCAGTTATTACGGCCCCTTTCGGGACGTGGCCGAATCCGCGCCCAGCTACGGGGACCGAAAAAGTTACCAGATGGATCCGGCAAACGCAAGAGAAGCGCTGAGCGAAAGTATCGAAGATGAACTTCAGGGCGCCGATATCCTGATGGTCAAACCCGCCCTTGCGTATATGGACGTGATTAAAAACATCAAAGACAACACGTCCCTGCCTCTGGCGGTCTACAACGTCAGCGGCGAATACGCGATGCTGCACGCGGCAAAAGCGGCGGGTGTTATCGATTATGAGCAGGTGCTAGCCGAAACGATGCTTGGCTTTAAACGCGCGGGGGCTGATATCATCATTTCTTATCACGCCAAAGATATGGCAAAACTGCTGGGAAAAGAAAAATGAAACATTTTTTAACGCTTAAAGAGTTCAGCAAAGAACAACTGCTTGAAATCATCGACCTGGCCGTGCAAATCAAAGCCCAGACAAAAGCGGGAGACAAGATTCCTTATCTGGACCGCCAAAGTTTAGCCATGATCTTTGAAAAAAGTTCTACGCGCACCCGTGTGAGTTTTGAAACGGGCATTCACGAACTGGGCGGTACGGGGCTGTTTCTGTCCAGCAAGGATATCCAGCTGGGACGGGGCGAACCGATGAAGGATACCGCGCGCGTGATTACGCGGATGGTGGATATGGTCATGATCCGCACCTTCAGTCAGGAAGGGTTGGAAGAGTTTGCCCGGTATTCCAACGTCCCCGTTATCAACGGTTTGACCGACACGTACCATCCGGTGCAGCTGATGGCTGATTATCTGACCATGGTCGAACAGGGCAAGGGCAGCGACCCCAAAGTGGCTTATATCGGTGACGGCAACAATATGACCCACAGCTGGATGCTGCTGGCGGCGATCTTGGGGTTTGAACTTCATATCGCCACGCCAAAGGGGTATGAACCCTGCCAAAAAGTTAAAGAAGAAGCGTTGTCACTGGCTGCGCAAAGCGGCGCGAAACTGCATTTTGGCAACGATCCCCGGGCGGCTGCAAGCGGCTGTGACGTGGTCACTACCGATACGTGGATATCTATGGGCCAGGAAGAGGAAAAAGAGCGGCGGATACGCGATTTTGACGGGTTCATGGTCGATTCCAAATTGATGGGGCAGGCAAAAGAAGATGCTATATTTTTGCACTGTCTGCCCGCATACAGGGGCTATGAAGTCAGTGAAGAAGTTTTTGAAGGGCCTCAAAGCGTTGTTTTTGATGAAGCCGAAAACAGATTGCACGCGCAAAAAGCTATCATGGTATGGCTGGATAAAAAAAGGAGTGAATCGTGAAACTTGTTAAGATACCCCTTGCCGCCCTCAGCGCCCTCGTGCTGCAGGCAGCCGACATTGACCCCAAGTTTGCCTCAAGCGACAACTGCAAAGCCTGCCATGCCAGCATCACCCAGGAGTGGGAAACTTCCCTGCACGCCAAATCCCACTACAGCAAGAATGAACTCATCGATAAAACAATCGATTATATGAGTATGCAGACAACGCTGCTGCGCGATCAGATCGTGCTGAACTGTTCTAAATGCCACAACCCCAGAATCACCAAGGAAAAGATGGGACTGTCTGAAATGTACTCGCAGGCATACGGCGGAAGCGGCGGACAGACGCACAAAGAGATTACGTCCAAATACGCAAAAGACGGGGTCAACTGTATCACCTGCCACAACGTCGACACAATCCATGACAGCGACAACGCCAGATCTCGGGGCAAAAAAACGGTAGAGTGGATGCCAAGCGGCATCATGGTCGGCCCCTTCAAAGACGCCAAATCCCCCTACCACAAAACCCAGTACCGCTCCTTTTTCAAAGAAACGCCCAACAAACTGTGCAACGTATGCCACAAAACGGGCGAAAGCTACTACGGCCACAAAACCTGCGATACAAATAAGGAATACGCCGCCTCAGACAGCACGGAAAACTGTGTATCGTGCCATATGGGCCAGCCTAAGATGCGCAAGCTAACCGATAACGAACTCAGCAACAAAAAACGCGAAAGCAGAAGCCACCTCTTTGCCGGCGTGCGCAACAGCGATATCGTCAAAGACGCCTTTTCAATGGATGTCACCCAAAGCAGCGGCGAAGTCTTTATCAAGCTAGCTAACAAAGCCGCCCACAAGGTTCCCACCGGATACGGCAACAGGGTGATCAATACCCATATTACTTTTTTAAACGCCCAAGAAGAGGTGATAGCCAAAGAAACATACAGTATGCAGGCCCGTTTTGGCGACGGAGAGGGGCAGGAAACAATCGCGCAGCTGGCAAAAGAAACCCTCAGCGATACCCGCTTACAACCGGATGAAAAACGCACGATCTCCTTTGATAAACCCAAAGGCGCGACAAAAGCTTTGATCCAGATTCAATACCGCCTCATCGGGAAAAAATGGATCGAGGAACTTGGTATCAAAAGCAAAGAGTATACGCAAGGCTATACAATCAAACAAAAAAATATAAAGTTTTAAAGGATCGCGATGGTCGATTTCAAACAATTCACCAAATTTTCAAAGCCGGGGCCGCGCTATACCAGCTACCCCACGGCCGTGGAATTCAGCCAGGATTTTACCTATGAGACATACCTGAGCAAATTAAACGCTCTTGGCACCGATAACGGGCTTTCTTTGTATATCCACCTGCCCTTTTGCCGCAGCGCGTGCTATTTTTGCGGCTGCAACGTAGTCTATACATCCAAAAAAAGCAAGATGGACCGCTATCTGCACTACCTGTTTAAAGAGATCAAACTCTTAAGCCGCCAGCTGCCCAGCCAGAAGGTTGTCGAACAGTTTCACTTCGGCGGCGGGACCCCCACCTTTTATGACGCCCAGGCTTTGGATGCGATCATGAACGAGGTCAAAAGCTATTTTACCTTCAGCCGCGACGCCGAAATCAGCTGTGAAATCGATCCGCGCTTTTTTGATGAAGAGCAGATGAAAACCTTTGCCAAACACGGGTTTAACCGTCTCAGCTTCGGCGTGCAGGATTTTGATCCAAAGGTCCAGGAAGCCGTGCACAGAATCCAAAGCTTTGAACAAACCAAAGCGATGGTGGATTTAGCCCGCAAACACGGTATCAACAGTATCAATATCGACCTCATCTACGGCTTGCCCCACCAGAGTCTGGAGAGTTTTAAAAAAACGCTGGAACTGACCAGAGAGCTTGATCCCGACCGGCTGGCGGTGTTTAACTACGCCCATGTGCCCTGGATGAAAAAAACGATGCGCAAGATGGATGAAACCACCCTGCCAAGTGCGGATGTGAAGCTGCAGACGCTGCAATATACTATTGAGTTTTTCCAAAACAGCGATTACGCCATGATCGGGATGGACCACTTCGCCAAAAAAGATGACGAACTTTTTCAAAGCCTGCATGAGGGCAAACTGCACAGAAACTTTCAGGGGTATACGACCAAGGGCGATACCGACCTGGTCGGACTGGGCTTGACCAGTATCGGCGAAGGACCTGATTATTACGCGCAAAATTTCAAACAGATGGATTCGTATGAAAACGCGATTGACAACGACCGGCTGCCCTTTTTTAAGGGGGTTGAACTAAGCCGGGACGATTTGATACGAAAAGCGGTGATCATGCAGCTGATGGCAAATTTCATCATTGACAAACGCCGGATCGAAACCCGCTTTGATATCGATTTTGACGCGTATTTCGCCGACGCGCTGCCAAAGCTGCGGGAGTTTATCGACGAGGGACTGGTACACAACGATAAAGACACAATCACCGTCAGCCAAACGGGTATGCTGCTGGTACGCAATATCGCCATGCCATTTGACGCGTACATGAAAAAATATGAAGGCGGCAAAAAGACTTTTAGCAAAACGGTATGATGTGCTATAATCACACCAAATATTTACGCTGAAAGTTTTTTATGGAAAAACAATACGACTTTGCGCCCGTGACCGATGACTGCATCAAATGCGGCAAATGTATCCCGGGCTGTACGATCAACCTTATCAGCAACGACGAAGTCACTTCGCCAAGGGGGTTTTTAGACCTGCTTGGGGCCTACAACAGGGATGAGCTGGAACTGGACAACACGGCCAAGGATATCTTTGAAAGCTGTTTTCTGTGTACCCACTGTACCGACGTATGCCCCAACTCCCTGCCCACCGATACCGTCATCGAAGAGGTCCGCGCCGATATCGCGAAAAAATACGGGATCGCCTGGTATAAAAGGGCGTTTTTCTTTCTGCTGCGCCACCGCTTTGTCATGGATGTGGTCAGCAAGCTGGGCTGGGTGGTAAAAACCTGTTTTGTCAAAAAGCAGCAAAACGGACTGGCTGCCAGATTCAGCCTGCCGCTGGTTAAAAAGGGGCGGCTTTTTCCTTCCATGGCATCCAAAAGCTTTCTGAACTCTTACCCGCAAACGATCAAACCCAAAAACAAAGGCGCGGGTAAAGTGGCGATTTTTATCGGCTGCCTTGCCAATTACAATTACACCAAAACCGGCCATGATCTGGTCAAAATCTTACAAGCGCTGGATAAAGAGATTTTCATCCCCAAAAAGCAAAAATGCTGCGGGGCCCCGGCGTATTTTACGGGTGATTTTGATACGGTTGAATATTTGATACGCAAAAATATCGAGTATTTTGAAACCTTTATCGACGAGGTGGAAGCTATCATCATCCCTGAAGCCACCTGCAGCGCGATGAT
>JBNJFE010000034.1:0-8367 GCA_051746505.1 Campylobacterota bacterium | reverse complement strand
CCGCCGCTTAGCGTCTTAAGCGTGGAACCCTTGAGATCAAGATCGATGCGGTCAATACCGTCAGCACTCAGCGGTTTTTGACTGAAAACAAAATGCACCGGCGTCAGGCGTAGGGCTTTTAAATATCCGTTTAACTCTTTTTGCACCTTTTTGGCCGCTTTTTGGCGCGCTTTTGTCAACGCTTCTGCCATCTTTTGCAGTGTCTGTTCCTGCTCCTGCAGGCTTTGCTGCAGATTTGTTTTGGTAAAAGAGATGTTTTCATATTCCCGCAGCTGCTGTTTTTTCTGATCCAGATAGTTCAAACTCTCTTCAATGGTGCCAAACCTGTTTTTGAGTTCGCTGAGCTTTTCGATACGGTCAAGGACGTATTCCACATCCACATCAGATAACTCTTCGACCATATCCTGCGAACTTTCAAAATCATTTCGCAGCTGATTCATCGCCTCATCAAAAAGACTGCTGTCTTTATCCATAATAGAGTAGGCTTCAAACACCGCGCTTTCATACTCAAAGATGCGGGAAGCCTGTTCAATGCTGTCTTTGATCTTATCTATTTTGGAAAGCTTGTGCTTGATCTGCATAAGCTCTTCATCTTCGCCGGGCTTTGGATCGATTGATTCGATCTTGTCGATTTCAAACCTGGCAAACTCGATGAGTTCCTGGACCTTGTTTTCATCCTCGTTGATCGCAAGGAGTTTTTTCTCATCCTCTTTATACTGCATGTAGCGGTTTTCAAATTCCTGCAACTTTTGTTCAAAACCTTTGTCATCGGCGGCCGCCTGCAGGTCAAGGAGTTGCTGTAAGCGGCTGAGTTCATCGCCGCTGCGTACGCTTAAGTGTTTGAAATGGCTGCTAAAAAGCTGCTTCAGTCTGGCTTTTGAAATGCTTTGATCGTTGATATAATACCGGGCTTTTTCTTTATTGACCAGCTTAAGCACCACCTCTTCATCCAGCTCAAAATCCCCGCATTCCAGTCCCGCGGGCAGGTCAAAGGTCATTTCACTGAGCTTGGCTGAGGGTTTTTGCAAACCAATCAGCGACAAAATCGAACCAATCAGCACCGACTTGCCCGCCCCGCTTGGACCGGTAAAAACGACAAGACCGTCCTCAAAAGCAAGGTCAAGCTTTTCAAAGCCCACAAGATCCAGGGCTAACAATCTGTGGATCACTACTCACCTCCCCATGAAAGCTTTTGGCGCAATACGTCAAAATAGTTGCGCTCTATACGGTGGATGAGCCTGGCATCGCGGGGTGCGAGGGTAAGAATGACTTCATCACCGGCATACAGACTGTAGCGCTCCTGCCCGTCGACGATGATAAGAACCTGTTCGGCCGAGCGCAGTTTGATACTGAAATCAGCAGGCATCACCAGCGGACGCTGGGTAAGCGAATGCGGAGAGATCGGTGTGAGGATAAAGGCATGCGTCAGCGGATACACTACCGGACCGCCGCAGGCCAGATTATACGCGGTCGAACCCGAAGGCGTGGAAACGATCAGCCCGTCGCCGTGGTACGTGTTGAAATTTTTATCATCCACAAAAGCTTCCACCGTTGCCATGTGCGAAATAGAAGGGCGGGAGACGACCACGTCATTGAAACTGACAAAATGTTCGGGTTCACCGTTTTGTTTGTGAATCACGCCCTCAATCATCATGCGTTTATCGATTCGTATATTATCAGCCAGGATATCCTGCAAAAACTGCTTCATCTCAAGACTGGAGACATCGGATAAAAAGCACAGGTTGCCCGCATTGACGCCAAGGACGGGTTTGTTGAAATTATAACTGCGGCGCACCAGCGAGATGAGCGTCCCGTCGCCGCCGAGGGCTAAAAGCATATCGCTTTGTCTGCACATCCGCTCAAACGAAGTCCCGTACACCCCGATCATCCCCGCGCTGATATCATCGATAAGCACTTCGATATTTTCTTTCTCAAACAGTTCTTTGACGTTAAAAAACGCTCTTTTCAGTTCAGGCGAGGAGGGCCTGAGCGTACATCCCACCGTTTGTAACTGCATGTTGTTCCTTTGCGCGCAAGTTGCAAGAAGTGGCCTTATTATATCGAAAATCCGGCTACGGCCTGCGTGTTACAACTGGTACACTCTTTGCTTGAAACAGGTGTAACACTATTACACACAAGGGGAAACCATGCTAAAAAAGATAGGCCTTTCTGTATTTGTTTTTGCTTTGGGTTTTGCGTATGCCCAAAACGGCAGCGCCCAAACAGCCCAGCAGCCAAAACCATCAGAAAACACCATCACCATCAATAACAACAAAGCCCAGAACCCGCAAAACGTACAGCAGTGCAGCAGCGGCAGCAACTGTATGGGCACAAAACTTTCAAGAAACTCCACGATTGTAATGAGTACCGTGGGACAGGGTGTGGCACCCTCTTCTACGATTTCTCCCGCACAGGCCAAAGCCCTGGCAAAACGAGCGGCAATCGCGGATGCGTACAGACAGTTGGCCGAAAAACTCAACGGCGTACAGGTTGAAGGGCGTGACTACATCAGAAACATGGTGGCAAACAAAACCGAAGTACGCACATGCGTACGCGCCATGATCAAAAACGCTTCTGTGATGCAGTCGCAGTTTAAAGACGGTATGGCTGAAGTAGAGATGGAACTTCGGGTTTCTGGCAACCAATGGTTCGACAGATTGTCGCAGTAATGCTTCTTGGCAGCGCTTTGTGCGCTGCGCAGGATTTTTACGTCACGTATAAAATGCACAGTAAGAACTTGGCCTTTTATAACGAGACGATTCTTATCTCCAAAGCGATGGTAAAACAAAAGGGTTCTGTGTATAAAACCCTTTTGTTTTACAGCGGCCTGCAAAGTCTGGAAGAGGTACTTCGCAAACAAAAAGGCGATATTGTCAATCTGCTACTGCGCGAAGGCGCGACCGTAACGGCTGCAGATACCGCGACAGATGCCGTAGGTTCCACCGCTACAACACTGCAGATTTATCCAAAACGAATCAAAGTTGCATTTAATAATGGTTTCGTTAAAATAGGGCTTTTAAAATAGGCATTTACAACCAAAAGGGTCCTAATGAAAATTGCTATCGTTGAAGACGATATCAATATGAGAAAATCTCTTGAAATCGCTCTGAAGGCATATGAGGCGTTTGAAGTCAAAACCTTCCGCAACGCCGTTACCGCTTTGGACAAGCTTGATGAAAGCTATGATCTGGTGGTTACTGACATCACTATGCCCAAGATGGACGGGATTGAGTTTTTAACGCGTCTGGACAACCGGTACGAAGCTATCGTTATCACCGCCGACGCGACGCTGGGGCGAGCCGTTGAAGCCCTGCGCCTGGGAGCGAAAGATTTTTTAACCAAACCTTTTGAGATTGAAGACCTTGTCAAAGCGATCAACCGTTCATACAAAGTCAAAACAAAACTGCAAAACAGACCCGCCGCGAACAGTTTCAAAAAACCAAAAGGCTTTGAAGCAAGCAGTCAAGCCCTGGATAAAGCGCTGCGCCTGGCCAAAAAGGCAGCCGCCAGCGACGCGACGATTTTGCTGCAGGGTGAAAGCGGCGTGGGCAAGGAAGTTTTTGCCGATTTCATCCACAAAAACTCCCCCTGCGCCAAAAACAAATTTGTTGCCATCAATATGGCCGCAATTCCCGACAACCTTATCGAAAGCGAACTCTTTGGCTTTGAAAAAGGCGCCTTTACCGACGCGGAAAAAATGAAAAAAGGACTTTTCGAGGAAGCAAACGGCGGCACGCTGTTTTTAGATGAGATCGCGGAGATGCCTTACGGCGTTCAGGCAAAGCTGCTTCGGGCCCTGCAGGAAAAAAAGATTCAACGGCTGGGGTCGAATAAACCCATCGATATCAGCGTCCGCGTAGTCAGCGCTACAAACGCCGATATCGAACAAAAGATCAAAGACGGGGCATTCAGACAGGATCTGTTTTACCGCCTCAATACAATCCCTATTACCATCGCGCCCCTTCGGCAGCGCACCGAAGAGATCGAACCCCTTGCACAGGGCCATTTAAAACGTATCTGTGAAAAACACGGGCTCCAAGAAAAAAAACTGGGCAAAGAAGCTCTTGAAGCGATGCTTGGCTACAACTGGCCGGGCAATATCAGAGAACTGCTCTCAGTCGTGGAACGCGCCGCGATCTTAAGCGAAGATAAAACGATAACAAAACAGGACCTGTTTTTAGACAGCAGATTATAAAAAGGAGAAACAGATGAAACAGTATAACATCGCCGTCGCCGGCGCCACGGGTGCGGTAGGCGAAGAGATATTTCGGATTTTAGAAGAACAGAACTTTCCGATCAAAGATATACTGCCTCTTGGCAGCAGCAGGAGTGCGGGCAGCAAGATCGAGTACGCGGGCAAAGAGTACACCGTTAAAGAACTCACCGAAGAAAGTTTTAAAGACAAAGATATCGATATCGCCTTTTTCAGCGCGGGCGGATCGATCTCGGAAAAATACGCCAAATACGCCGTGGAAGCCGGCGCGGTAGTCATTGACAATACCAGCTTTTTTCGTATGGATAAAAACGTGCCTCTTGTCGTTCCCGAAGTCAATCCCGAAGATATCGACAATTGGCGCCAAAGCGGCATCATCGCCAACCCCAACTGCTCTACGATCCAGATGGTGCAGGCACTGAAACCGCTTGAAGACCTCTACGGTCTCAAACGCGTGGACGTGAGCACGTACCAGGCCACCAGCGGCGCGGGCAAAAGCGGCATGGAGGAACTGGTAACGCAGATGAAAGATTTTTTTGATTTCAAACTCGATGAGAGTAAACATGAAGCCTTTGAACACCAGATCGCGCTGAATGTGATCCCTGATATCGACAAACCCCAGCCCAATCTCTACACCAAAGAAGAGATGAAAATGACCAATGAAACGCAAAAGATTTTGCACAAAGAGTTGGCAGTCAGCGCAACCTGCGTACGCGTTCCGATCCTTAGAAGCCACAGCGAATCGATCACGGTACGCTTTGCAGATGACGTGGATGTGGATATCGACGCGGTCAGAAAAGCGTTTGCGGATTTTGAAAATATGAAAGTGATGGATGATTTGCAAAATAATATCTATCCTATGCCCGTTATCTCCACCGATACGGATTTAACTTATGTGGGCAGAATCAGGAAAGATCAGTTTGAAAACAACGTGCTGCACTTTTTCAACGTCGCAGACCAGGTCAGAGTCGGCGCGGCGACCAACGCGGTGCGAATCGCGCAAAAATGGATAGAGAAAAACTAAATGATTGAAAAACTTTTTGAAGGCGCGATCTGGCGCAGCCGTTTTATCACCCTGCTGGCGGTAGTTTTTGGCCTGCTTGGGGCGATCGTGCTTTTTATCGTGGGCAGTGTGGATATCTTTGGGGTAGCGGGCTTTGTAATTGACACCTACAGCAGCGGCGCCCATCCCGAGCACTTTCACGAAGATATCGTGGCCGACATCATCGGTGCGATCGATCTGTATCTCATCGCAATCGTATTGTTGATCTTTTCGTTTGGGGTATATGAACTCTTTATCTCTTATATCGATGAAGCTGAGGGCGACCCTGAGGCAAGCAAGATACTTAAAGTCACCTCCTTAGATCAGCTCAAAGATAAGATTGCCAAAGTCATCATCATGGTGTTAGTGGTCAACTTTTTTCAGCGGGTACTGCACACGCAGTTTACCACCCCGCTTGAGATGCTGTATTTTGCGCTTTCTATCGCGGCACTGGCTTTAGGGCTGTATTTTTTAAACTTTTTGGGAAAACCCAAAGATAAAACACAAAAGGAAAACTGATATGTCAAAAATTTTTGTTGACGCGTGCAAAGGCAGACAAACGCCCTATACCCCCGTATGGATGATGCGCCAGGCCGGACGGTACCTGCCTGAGTATATGGAAGTACGAGCGCAGGCCGGAAGCTTTTTAAACCTTTGCCACGACCCCAAAAAGGCCGCAGAAGTCACCATTCAACCACTGGATATCGTCGGTGTGGACGCCGCGATTTTATTCAGCGATATCCTCACCGTACCCCAGGAGATGGGGATGGATTTGGAATTTATCAAGGGCAAGGGCCCGGTGTATCACAACCCCATCAAAAACCAAGCCGACATCGACGGTCTGCTTGGCGGTGAGGAAGCGGCGGACAGACTGGATTTTGTGTATGAAACGATAGAACTGTTAAAACAGCAGCTGCCTCAGGATAAAGCGCTGATCGGATTTACGGGCGCTCCCTGGACGCTTGTGACGTATATGATCGAGGGCGAGGGATCAAAAACATACAACAAATGCAAAAAGCTTGTCTACAGCGATCCTGAAATGATGCACAGTCTGCTTTCTAAAGTGGCCCAAGTGATCAAATACTACCTGCAAAAGCAGATCGAAGCCGGAGCGGACGTGGTCCAGGTTTTTGACAGCTGGGCGGGCGCGCTTGAAAAAGAGGCGTATATGGAGTTTGGCTGGAAGTATATGGTCGAAATTGCAGAATATATCAAGCAAAAGTATCCCGATACGCCCGTTATTTTGTTTCCAAAAGGCATCGGCAGCTACCTTGACGCAATTTACGGCAATTTTGACGTCTTTGGCGTTGACTGGTCCACGCCAATCGAGCTGGCCAAGGAAAAACTGGGCGATAAATACGTCCTTCAGGGCAATATGGAACCCTGCCGCCTGTATGACAAAGCGGCAACGACCGAATCGATCCAGCATATCCACAGCGTCATGGGCGGCAAGCGCCATATTTTCAATCTCGGCCACGGCATTTTGCCCGACGTTCCCGTTGAAAACGCGCAGCATTTTGTCAAGACATGCCAGCAGGTGAGTCACAAAGGATAACCGGTGAGAATTTTTCTTTTTGTGCTTATGGTACTGGGGTTTGCGGGGGCAAACGATGACGAATACGCCAACTTATACCTGCAAGAGGGTATCGGAGCGGTTGAAAAAACGATCGAAAGCCGCCTGCAGACAAAAGCTTTCTGGCAAAAGCGTATCAAGGATCAAAACGTCACGTTTGGGTATTTTGAACAAAAAGATTTTACCAATTTTGTTTTGGTCGATAAATCCAAACCCTCTTTGACCCTGTATGATAATGAATTTAACGTCTTGCTGCAAACCGAGGCGGTCGTGGGTGAAATCAAAGGCGACAAATTCGTAGAAGGCGATCTGAAGACGCCAAACGGGGTGTATCAGTTTACCAAGCGCATCGAACACGTCGATCCCTTTTACGGCCCTCTGGCCATTGTCACCAATTATCCCAACTATTTTGACCGGATGCACCAAAAAAACGGCAGCGGCATCTGGCTGCACGGGTTTCCCCTGGATAACCCCAAAAAGCAAAAAACAGAAGGCTGCATCGCCGTTGAAAACGAACTGCTAAAAACCATCGATGAGATGCTGCAGTATCAAAACGCTATTTTGATAACGGGCGAAAACGGCGGGTATACAACAACACGCGATGAGATCGCGCATATCCTGGCTTTTATCTACCGCTGGAAGAGTGCCTGGAAATACAATGAATACGACGCGTACCTGTCGATGTACAGCCCGGAAAACTTTCAGTGGCGCAAGGGGCAGGAGTTTGACCGCTTTGCCAGAGCAAAAAAGCGTATCTTTGCTATCGCCCATGATAAGCGCATCAGGTTTTCCAATATCAAAATCATTCCCTATCCGACCTCTTTGTATGAACAAAAAGTTTTTCAAGTCACGATGTTTCAAAAGTATGACGCTTCCAACCACCGCTCACGGGGCATAAAGACACTGTATGTAACCATGGATGAAAACAACCGTATCCAAATCATCCTTGAAAAGTAATCCTATGCGGTTTGTGTTTGTTTTTTTCACCCTGATACCCTTTTTGTTTGCCAATAAACTGGATTTTGATTTTATTGAAAAACGGGGCCAGGCCCCCGGGGACACGCTGCTGGTTATCGGCGGTATCCACGGGGATGAACCCGGTTCCTACTTCGCGCCGATGCTTCTGTCTACCTCTTATACCATCAAAACGGGCAACCTGTGGATTGTTCCCAATCTCAACTTTGATTCCATTGTAGCCTTTCGCCGCGGAATCCACGGAGATATGAACAGAAAGTTTGCCCACATCGAAAAAGATGACCCCGACTACGACAGCGTCGCGCGCATCAAAAGGCTCATCACCGCAGATCCGGTGGATTTGGTTTTAAACCTGCATGACGGCCACGGCTATTACCGACAGCAGTGGCAAAGCTCAATCTTTAATCCCGCAGCCTGGGGCCAGGCCAGCATCATCGACCAGCAGCACGTTCCGGGACTCAAATACGGCCAACTGGACAAGATCGCAAACGAAGTGGCCAAAAAACTCAACAACGGGTTTTTGGAACAAAACCACCATAAATTCGGCGTCAAAAATACCCAGAC
>JBNJFE010000033.1:0-18575 GCA_051746505.1 Campylobacterota bacterium | reverse complement strand
GATTCCCTCATCGATCTAGTCGATGGAGGCGTGAAGTTGCCTGACGGGGTAGAACAAGAGTTTTATGTAGTGGAGGATAGATAATGATAAAAAAAACGGTAACACTATCGGTAGTATTAGCCGCAACGCTTTATGCACAGCCAAATATCGGCGATGCGATGCAGCAGCAAAAAGAGTTTCAAGCACCGCAAAGAGAGGTTCCGCAAATCCCAAAGCTTCCTATTGAAGAAGAGGTATTAGAACCTACAAAGCAAACTCCTAAACCTGTACAAGAGCAACAAGTCAAAGAACCCAAAGCTCAAACGATAGAAAAAGAAGAGGTGTTAGAGCAAAACAATATACGACAAGATATCGAGCCAAAATCCAAACAAGACCATCTAATCAAAGGGTTTGAATTTTTTGGAAATGAATCTATTAGCGACAAAGAGTTGCACGGTGTTACTGACTTTTTAATCGACCGTGAGTTAAACGCAAAAGTTATCACCGCCGCACTAAAAGAGGTGCAGATGATCTATAGGGCACAAGGGTTTGATAAAGCAAAAACGTATGCATTTACCGATAGTGTAGTAGATGGAGTCGTGGGGATCGCTATTCGTGCTAGAGAGCATGAAATGTTGTCAAATGATGCAAACCGTATTCACTCCGATACAAAACTGCAAAATATCATCAAACCCGTAGAGGGTATATTTGTGCGAAAATTTGATTTTGAGGGGAACGAAGCAATACGTGATAGTGAACTTCGCAGAGTCGTTTCGATCAATGAAGGGCGAACGCTTGATACAAAAGCATTGCTAGCTTTAGCAGATGAGATTACGGAGTATTACGCTTCAAAGGGATTTGCAAAAGCAAGAGCTTTTATCTACACAGATGATCTAAGCGATGAGGGAGTCGTGAAGTTTACGATTCGAGCAAGCAAGCATGAACAAATCTTACAAGATCCAAACCTTTTGAGTTTGCAAAATCCGCTTGCACAAAGAGTAACAACGCCCCACCCCTTGCCCCAAAAAACTATAAAAGATACTCCGCCCCGGGCAAAAAAAGAGCAAACAAGCGCTCAAGAGACTCTAAGCAAACCAAAAGCTAAAGAGGCAACACTGCAGGTTGCAAGCTTTTTGTTTGAAGGCAATACGGTGTATGAAGATGCGGCTTTAGAAAAAATTGTCGCCCCCTATATCGACCAATCATTAGAACTTGAGGATTTGGAAACGGTGGCTTCTAGCATAACAAGACACTACAGAAGAGGGGGGTACTTTGTAGCTCGTGCATTTGTTCCTGCCCAAACAATCGAAGATGACATCGTAACAATTCAAATAGTAGAGGGAAATTACGGGGAATTTCATCTACAAAATAGTTCACTTGTTAGTGATGCAACCGTGCAAGCGATGCTTGATGATGTAAAAGATAGAGATATCGTTAGCACCGATACGCTAGAGCGGGCGATGCTTATCATCAACGACACTCCCGGAAGCGTGGTAACCCAAGCTGATGTAGGGCCCGGAAGTGAAGTCGGCACGAGTGATTTTATGATAGCAACGCAAGCGACCAATAGGTTTGACGGATATATCGTAGGCGATAATTACGGCAGCAGATACACGGGTAAAGAAAGAGTCAGCCTTGGAGTAAATGTCAATTCACCATTTGGTATCGGGGATAAAATAGCGATCACTTCGATGCTAAGCAATAAAGAGGGACTCAAAAATATAGGGGTGGATTACTCCTTTTTGGCAATGCCAAATGGGCTTAGGGCAAATGTTTATGCTTCTCATACAGAGTATGAACTTGGCAAAGAGTATAAAGAACTTGATGCAATAGGAAAGTCAAACAGCTTTGGCGTGGGGGTGGAATATCCGCTTATTCGCTCACGACTTGAAAATCTCAACCTTTATGCAAATCTTGAAACAAGAAGCATGAAAGATGAGATGAAAACTATTGATACGACGACAAAAAAGAGCATGGATGTAGCAAAAATGGGAGTCAGATATAGTAAAAATGCCCCGCTTTGGGGCGTAAATACCCAAAGCACGGTTGATTTTACCTACACTACGGGAAGACTGGATATAAAAAGTGCCGATGCAAAAGCGATAGACAAAGCAGGAGCAAATACCCAAGGGAGCTTTCATAAGCTCAACCTCACGCTCCAAGAAGCGCTGGATTTTCAAAACAATTTTTCACTTTTGGGAAGTTTGCGGCTGCAATATGCATTGGATAATAAAAACTTAGACGGAAGTGAAGATATGAGCATCGGCGGAGCGCACGGCGTGCGTGCATACCCAAGTGGCGAAGAGAGTGCAGAAAATGGATATCTTTTGAGCGTAGAGGGCAAATACGCGTTGCCTCCACTCTATGGCATCGATCATAGTACGAGCCTGTTTTACGACGTAGGAAGGGTAGGGGTGAGTGAAAAAGTAGATGACGAAAGCAGTAGAACGCTCCAAAGTATAGGGGTAGGCTACAGTGCCAACTACCAAAGCATCTTTGCCAATATGCAGCTTGCCCAAAGAGTAGGGAGTGCCAAGGTAGAAAGCGAACCGGAGTATAACAGTAAATTTTTGATGCAAATAGGGTATATTTGGTAATGCTATAGAATTTAAGAAAGCAAAAGACAATGCGTAAAATATTGTGTTAGCTTCCCCTAAAACAATAAATAAAGTTGCATTATGAAAATTAAAAAAGTAATAATTGAAGCTGTAAGCAGTTTTAGATTACTGCTTACAGGCGTTGCGTTTGCCGCTGGCTATTAATCGCCTTGTTTGTTTGCGCGATTTCAAAAAGATTGTTATCGATAGCCTTAGCTGTATTGTTATTTTTAAACCACTCAAGCACATTTGATAGGTGCCACATAGACGGCTTACCTACATGAACGGGAATAGGCATATCTTTTTCAAAAAGTTTTCGCGTGTTTTGTCTTGAGGTGCCAAAGTATGATGATATCTCGGTAATGGTTACATAATCAGGACTTGCTTCGACAAGTATAGCCTCAGGTAAAGCCTCTTTTACATTCTCAACTGCACTCTCAACAGCCTCTTTTGCGCTTACTGCTTCTCTATCAAAAGATAATGTCATTATTCCCATTTTATTAAAACTCACAGTAGCGTCATCACATCCGGCCTTAAACAATTTATCTGTAATATCATTCATATTAGCTACTTGAAAAGGCAATTTAAAAACTAATTCAAACTCATACTCATTCATCACTTTCTCCTTTATTTCTAATACAGCGATCAACAATTTTTCTTATCTGCTGACCATCGTGTTATCCAAGAGATCTTAAGCTTACGCTCGTGCCGGTTGTAATCCGGCTTAGGGTACCACCTTCTCAAAAACAAAACACGCTCCGTTTTCATGATTTTTCGCATACAGTTTGGCATTGTGCTTATACGCAATCTGGGAACTCAGATACAATCCGATGCCGCTGCCTCTGTCTTCGGATTTGGTTGTCACGTTTGGCTTAAAAAGGCTGTCAAGAACACTGCTGTCGATACCGCCTGCATTGTCTTTGACTACGAGGCGCTTGTGCATTTGGTTTTCTTCAATAATAAATTCTAACTCTTTATTCTCGATTTCATTTTCCTCAAAAGCGTCTTTTGCGTTGTTGATCAGATTAAGCAGCAGGTGTTTGAACTCGTTTTCAATCCCCTCTATCTGCAGCGGGGTTTTAGCCGTAATGACAGTGTGGATTTGGTGTTTCATCAGCTCATCTTTCATCAGCCGCAGCACGCTTTCGACCGCGTCTTTGAGATAAAAGGTGTGGGTGCTTTTGTTTGGCTTGAAAAAGCTGCGAAACTCTTCCATCGTCAAGAGCATGTGTTCTATCTGGGTATTGGATTTGCTGGTAAATTCCCGTATTGTTTCAGGATCGCACGTTTCATCGCATTCCAGTCCCAGCATCTCTATCTGCATTTTCAGTACATTGATCGGCTGCTTCCACTGGTGGGCGATGGCGTTGATCATTTCGCCCATGGCCGCGAGTTTGGATTGCTGATACAGCATCTTTTCCTTTTCCTCGCGTCTTTTGATCTCTTGTTGTACCTTATGTTCTAAATGGTTCTTGTACTGGCTGAGTTCTTCGTTGGCCCTGCGCAGGCGCTCATCCTGTTTGTCGCTGTGCTGGATGATCCTCTCAAGCTGTTTTTGCAGTTTCTTGCAGCGTTCTCGCAGCTGTGGGGCATCCATATCTTCAAGTGAGTTCATCGGCCTGCCTTGGGGTGTACACAAATTCCACCCCGCTAAAATCCTCATCCATATTTTCTCCTGTTTCCAGCGCGATATCATTTTCGGGGTCGTAAATCCAGTTGATTGTTATCTTGCTGCCCTGTCGGTGTACGCTGTCATCCAGGATTTCAAAAATATCAAAAAACGATTTCAAACTGCTGGAGTTGAGATATTCCAGCTGCATATGCAGCCTGCATTCGCGTCTGCTTTGAAAGTATTCTCTCAGCCATTGAATAACGGGTTCATAAAATTCAAACGTGTTTTCGGGAAACGAGCGGCCGACAAAAGAAAAAAGTTGGCTTTGGGGATCCAGAATGATTTCGGGCGTATCCTGTGTTTTGGAAAATGAAAGTTTTTGCATAGGGCTCCTTACACATAAGCACTCAGGGCAAAATACATTTTTGCGCCGTCTTGGAAAAAACGGTACTGCAGCGGCCGGCTGCTTCTTCTGGCAATCTCCAGAAATCCAAGCCCGGCTCCCTTTTTGTGCTTGCTGCTTTCACTGAACAAAAGCTCTTTGGTATAGTGCTTTTGCTGTTGTTTGTCCATCGAATTAATTGTATCGATTTTATCTTTAATCCTCTCTTTCTTATCAGGGGTTATGAAATTGACCGCCGTTACGCAAAAAAGGCCGGCTTCCTTGCTGATGATACACGCCCCCTGGCTTTCATGTGTCTTGTCTTCCAGCAGGTGGCTGTCATGGGAGTAAAACAGGATATTATGACACATTTCGATTATGATTTCATAAATCTTATTGCCCCTGTTTTCGGTGTCCAAAAGCAGCGAAATATCGTTTTTGGCGACTTTGGCGATGTTTGCCAGTACGTTTTGTGAAATACTGCCGCTGTAGGCAAAAATGATGTTTTCTTCATTGAGTGTTTGGATGATCTTTTCGATACGCACGCCGTTTCCTTTATGTTACAGCTTGAGGCCGATAAAGGCCATATCGTCGACTACGGGCATATCGGCTTCTTTCCTGTATGCGTTAAACGTTTCTAAAAAGAGGCGTTTTTGTTCGGACATACTTTTGTAACAGTGGGTTTGCAGCATCGTCTCAAACCGTTTTTTGCCAAAGGGCAGCCCTTTTTTGCCCCCGATCTGTTCCCAAAAGCCGTCTGTGACAAAATACAAATTCGTCCCCGGGTCATAGTCCAGCGTCTTGTCGGTGCAGGCAAAAGCTTTGTCATGTATGCCGTATCCTACCGAATGGTTGTCTGCGTCCAGCCTTTGGATGCTGTTATGGTGTGTGTAAAAAAGCGGGTTTTTGGCACCTGCGAATTTGATGATTTGTTCCTGTTTGCAAATCAGCGCGACCTGTCCGTCAAAGCCTTTGCCCTCCAGGGGCTGGTCAACCTCTTTGTGCATGATCGTGCGAAGCTGTTTGTTGAGTTTGTGCAGCAGTCTGGCGGGGCTGAGCTTGTCAAAGGGTTTGTCTTTGATCTTTGCGAGCATCTGGCGGTACAGCATCTCTACGATCATGGTCAAAAACGCCCCGTGTACCCCGTGGCCGGTACAATCGATCATCATCACGATATAGCGCTGCTTTTTGAGCCGGTTGAAAAAATAAAAATCCCCGCCTACGCCGTCTCTGGGCTCCCAGATGGCAAAAGCGTCTGCAAAACCTTCCCGCATCCTCTGCTGCGAGGGCAGCAGCGAGCGCTGGATAAGGGAGGCAAAATCGATCGATTCGCCGATGCGCTTGTAAAGCCTGGCCGTTTCGCGCTCTTTTTGTTCGATGCGGTATTTACGCACGATTTTGTGCAGTGCCTGCATGAACTGGTCTAAATCCACGGGTTTGACGATATAGCCGTCAACGCCCAGTTTGATCGCTTCGAGCAAATAATTGTTATCGCTGTAGGCTGAAAAAACCATCACCGGCAGCTGCGGACTCACGGAGCGGATTTTTTTGATCAGTTCGATCCCGTTCATCACCGGCATATTGATATCGGTAAAAACAAGATCAATTTCGCTGTTTTGATAAATATCCCACGCCTTGGCGCCGTTTGGAGCGTAATGAATCACGGTAAAAAAGTTTTCCAAAAGATCCTGCATCGCTTCTGCGGTCTGGGCGTCGTCCTCGACAAAAAGCAGCGAAAGCCCTTTGGTGTAGCGTACCAGTTCCTGCAGCTGCGTATCCATTACTGTTGCCCCAGTGCGTCGATTTTTTTCCTGTATGCCAGTTTCATATCCATTTCAAAGCTTTCGTTGGTGGGATAACTTCTGCCAAACACCGGTTCCCACAGGCTCTGATCTTCCATACACAGGTAAAAAAACACTTCGTCATGCCAGGGGGCAAAGGCGTTGTAGAGTGTTTGAAACAGTTGCAGCTTTGTTTCTCTTGGGTAGCTGAGCTTGCCGTTGGCTTCGCTCATGGGCATTTGCAAAATCTTTGTTTTAAACTTTCTGGCCCTGATCTGCTTGAGTACGGGTTTGATAAAAGTCAGCGTCCCAAAAGAGATGAGCGCGACCATATCGGGGTCAAACTCGCCGGTTAATTTTTCGGCGATAGCGGTGTATTCACGCTGCCAGTTACTGTATTGGATAATGGGGTGAAAATGAAATCCAACCAGGATACCTTTGTCATGCAGCTTTTTTGCCGCATCGATACGGCGGTGAAGCGAAGCGGTGAAATGTTCTTCATTGTCGATAATGGTTTGGGGATTGAGCGAAAAGGTCACAATCGAATTATACGCGATCCTGTTTTTCATAAAAAAGCCGATATTGTCCGATTTGGTCTTGTACTCCAGGATGATATTTGGATTTTTGGAGGCAAAATCATTCAGAGCACTCAAATTGCCGTATTTATCGCCCCACATCAGCGAATCAGACGATTGGCCCGTACCGATATGATACAGCTGGTTTGGATCAAGCTGCAGGTTTTGCAGCTTTTGTTCTAAGTTGACGTTAAAGGTAACGCTGTTTTGGTTATAAAAGGATTGGATCGAGCAGTAACTGCAGTCAAATCCGCAGCTTTCCACACTGTCTAAAGTCAGCAGATTACAGCAGCGGGTGTTTGGCGAAGCCACCGGACAGCGGCCAAATCCCACGCTTTCATCGTTTTTCTCCCTGATACTTACTTTCTGGGGCGTGAGGCTAAAGGAGGGGGTAGGGTAGATGTTTGGCGTCTTTTTTTTCTGATCATAAAGCGTTTGCAACCCCTTGATATCCAAACGGTTTAAATCAAACTCTTCTTCCCATTGTAACAGGTCAGTGAGCATTATCACGCTTTGGCGCAGGTTTTGAAAACTCAGACGCTGTCTGAGTGCGAAGTTTCGCAATTGTTCGCGCAGCTGGCGGGGCAGGTTTTCAAGAGAAATTTTTTGCAGATGAGACGCAAGCTTTTTATCGTAATCCAAGGCCACCTCTTTTTGGCAGATTATAGCATATTGGGTATAATGGCATCTAAAAAAGGGTGCACAATGCAAGAGTTTTTACAAGCGGCCAAGGGTGCCACGACGATGATGGCCAATATGGGCGACAGCCAAAAGCGTGATTTGCTGAACCAGATGGCAGACGCGCTGGAAGCCAACAGTGAAATCATCCAAACCCAAAACAAAATCGATATGGACAACGCCAAAAGAGACAATCTCAGCGACGCGCTGGTTGACCGGCTGTTTCTTGATCAAGGCAGGGTGAAAGCGATGGCGCAGTCTCTGCGTGAAATCGCCGCGCTCAAAGACCCCGTGGGGCGTATCAAAGACGGATGGAACCTTGACAGCGGTATCACGCTGCAAAAGGTAGCCGTGCCCATCGGCGTGATCGGAATCATTTACGAATCCCGTCCCAACGTTACCAGCGACGCGGCCGCACTGTGTTTTAAAAGCGGCAACGTGGCGATTTTAAAAGGGGGCAAAGAAGCGGTGCATTCCAATGAGATTATCGCCAAGGTATTGCAGAAGGTTTTGGAAAAAAACGGCTTGCCAAAAGAGGTCATTTCCCTGCTGCCAGATGCCAGCCGTGAAGGGGTGGCAAAACTGGTCAAGATGGATAACTATGTCGATCTTATCATCCCGCGAGGCGGTGAGCGGCTGATACAATTTGTCAATGAAAACGCGACCGTGCCCGTGGTCAAACACGACAAGGGGCTGTGCCATACCTATATCGACAAAGACGCCGATACCAAAGACGCCATCGCCATCTCGGTCAACGCCAAATGCCAGCGTACCGGCGTGTGCAACGCTATGGAAACGCTGCTGGTCGATGAAGCCGTGGCAAGAGATATGCTGCCCCAGCTCAAAACCGCTTTTGACAAAGAACACACCGAACTCAGAGGCTGCGAAAAAACCCGCCAAATTATCGACGTATTAAAAGCTGATGAAATGGATTACGAGACGGAGTATCTGGATAATATCCTGGCTATCAGGGTCGTTGATGGAGTGCAGGGGGCGATTGCTCATATCAACAGATACGGCTCGTCGCATTCTGAAGCCATCATCACCCAAAACTGCCAAGCTGCTGAAGCGTTTTTAAACAGTGTGGACGCAGCCTGCGTTTACCTCAACGCCAGTACCCGATTTACCGACGGGGCAGCGTTTGGGCTTGGGGCGGAAGTGGGTATCAGTACCAACAAACTTCATGCCAGAGGGCCCATGGGGATCGAGGATTTGACCACGTACAAATTCAAACTCTACGGCTCTGGACAGACGCGCTAGGTGCATGATCTGCAAAAACGCTTAGACGCCCATGTTGCAAAGCGCAACGACCCGGGCGAACTCTGCCTTGATCGTCCCGACCCGCTGCTTGTGGCAAGATATTACAAGGATGAAAAGATCGCTTTGATCTGCGCGTTGTTTGGATACGGCAGTGCTACCGCGATCGTGAAGTTTTTAAGAAGCCTGGATTTTTCACTGTTGCAGGCTGATCCCGTGGCCATAGAGCGTGACCTTGCGGGGCGCTACTACCGTTTTCAAAAGGACGCCGATATCATTGCGCTGTTTCGCGCGTTGCAAAGGATTGAAAGCATTGAAACCATCGTTGCCAAAGGAACACGCACGCACGGTACAATCCTTGGCGGCATCGCAGCCCTAATTGATGCCATCTATACTGCCACACCCCATCGTTCGCGGGGCTTTACCTTTTTAGCCGGCAAACCCTTTGACCCGCGCAGATGCACCTCCACCCACAAACGCTACCATATGTATCTTCGCTGGATGGTACGAAACGACTGCCTGGATATGGGGCTGTGGAAAAGTATACAACCAAAGCAGCTTTTGATGCCCCTTGATACCCACACCTTTCATGTCAGCCGCAAACTGGGCCTGCTTAAGCGCAAAAGCTATGACTGCAAAGCCGTGCAGGCTTTAACGCAAAAACTGCGCGAATTTGATCCCCGTGACCCGGTTAAATACGATTTTGCCCTCTATAGACTGGGGCAGGAAAAGTATACCCTTTAGCCAAAGAGTTGGGTAAAAACAGAGTGGAAAAAAATATTTATGGAAAATTTTTTTCTATTTAATAATGATTTAAATTAGAACCTATTATAATTGTCATATGCATGAGTTATATATGCCCTTGGCTTATGCAAATTCCAACAAAGAGGATGGTACTATGAGAAAGCTTAGTATTGTAGCAAGTACGGTATTGGTTACCGCGCTGAGTGCTGTTGCCGGAGAAAGCACGGTAGACAGTGAACAGTTAAGACAACAGGCTCTGGATACGGGATTGCAGCCGATCCCCCAAAGTGAAAAAGAAATTTTAGATTTGGTTGACAACCCCGACAACCCGATGACGGACAAAAAAGTCGCGCTGGGTAAAAAGCTGTATTTTGATCCCGCGCTTTCAAAAAGTAACCTGATCAGCTGTAATACCTGCCACAATCTCGCTTCAGGCGGCGATGACGGCGTACAGGCGGCAGTCGGTCACAAATGGACCGAAAACCCCCACCACCTCAACTCCCCTACGGTATGGAACTCGGTACTGCATGACGTACAGTTCTGGGACGGCAGAAGTCCGCATCTGGCTGATCAGGCACAGGGTCCAATCCAGGCAGGCCCGGAGATGGCGGCACCGCCAAAGCTTGTTGAAGAGCGAATCAACACGATCCCGGGTTATGTAGACGGGTTTAAAAACGCATACGGCCCTGACGTTGATATTGATTTTGAACTGATTGCCGAAACGATCGCGGTCTTTGAACGAACGCTGATCACGCCTTCACGTTATGATGAATTCCTGCACGGTCACGATGACGCGCTCACGGAAGAGGAAAAAGAGGGCTTGAAAGTCTTCATGGACAAAGGCTGCACCGCGTGCCACAACAGTATGGGCCTTGGCGGTACGATGCAGACGATTCAAACCGTAAACGATTACTCCTTCTCTGATAACCACCTCGGAGATTTCAGCGGCGATGAAAACGGTATGGTCAAAACACCGACGCTGAGAAATATCGAAGAAACGGCACCGTATCTGCATAACGGTCAGCTTTGGAGCCTCAAAAAAACAGTCAAAGAGATGAGTTCCACTCAGCTTGGTATGCAGTTAGAAGACGGTGACGCGGATAAAATCGTTACCTTCTTAAAATCCTTAACAGGTGAAAAACCCGAGATTACGTATCCTACTCTGCCTACATGGTCGGATGAAACACCAAAACCTGCAATGGACTAAGTTGCAATACCCTTTTCACCCCTTTTGGGGTGAAAACGCTGCTTTTACTTTCTTTCAATAAAACTTTTGCTATCATTACATTCGTATATATACTTAGATAAAACCCACCTCAAAGGCGGCAGATGCAGCGGCTCTTTTTAACCTTTTTTTACAGCGGACTTTCGCCCAAAGCTCCCGGAACCGTGGGAACGGCGGCGGCACTGATTCCCGGCGTGCTTGTACTGCATTACCTTGATGCCAGTACACTTTTTATGCTCACGATCTTTGCCACGGTTGTGGGTATCGGTGAAATTAACAAATATGAGAAAAAAACCGGCATTCATGATGATAAATCCATCGTCATCGACGAGGCCGCCGGAATCTGGCTGGCTTTGATCATTTCAGGCGGTACGCTCTATCAGATCGTGCTCAGCTTTGTACTGTTTCGCTTTTTTGATATTAAAAAACCCTCCTTTATCGGCCGCATAGACAAAGCGGGCAGGGGCGGCTACAGCGTCATGGGCGATGATTTGGCCGCCGGGGTCGTCGCGGGGCTGTTAAGCGCGCTGATCTGGCACTACGGACTGGTGCATATCCTGTGATACAGCCCGAACAGATTTTAAACAGTTTTCACGTAGAAGATATTAAAAACCCCCACCATCCCCCAAGCTATATCAAAGAAAGCGAGTACGAAATCCTTATCCTGCGGCTGCTGCATCAAAAAGATGCGGGTCTTAGCCCCCATTCGTACGCTTTTGTTTTTACCAAAGAATCCATATACCGGTTTGATCATCAAACACAGTTGCTTATAGCGTATGAAGATTTTACGCAGTTTTACAAAACCCTGGATAAGGCTGTGGATGAGACGCTTGGACTGATGCAAAAGCTGCATGAGCGTATTGAAACCTTGGAAGACGCGCTGATGGGCACGCAAAAAACCAAAGAGTTTATCAAGCAGTGGTTTGTGCTTAAAAAGGAAGCCTCCGTCGCCGGGCGCGTTTTGTCTTTGAGTTCTCCGGTACTCAAAGGGTTTCAAAACGGCTTGAAATCGCAGTCCAAGCAGACCAGACTGCAGATGCATGATATGTATGAACACTTGCAGCGTTCAGCACGCCTGAGCATGTGGGCGGGCCAAAAGCTTGAAAGCCTGTTTAACCTGCATGATTCGCTGGCCAATGAAGCTTTGAACAAAAAAATCTATCTGCTGACTATCCTGTCTGCTATCTTTTTGCCGCTGAATCTGGTCGTGGGGTTTTTTGGGATGAATACGCAGGATTTGTATCTTGTCTCATATCAAGACGGTACCGATCTCATCGTTGTAAGTCTGCTTGGTATCGTGACCCTGTCGATACTGTTGCTGCTGCTGGTGAATAAAAAAATCAACAAAGGATAACGGTGCTAGATACCAGACGATACCTGCGTACTATGATCGATGCTACCATCAAGATCAAACCCGCCCAGTCATTTCTCAATTTTGCTTTTTCTTTTGCGTTTGCGGCCTTTATCGCCTTTTTTTTCCAGTATGACCTGGGCCACAGCGGGGTACTGACCCTTTTTATCCTGATCTTTGCCGCGGGGCTGTGGATCACCGAAGCGATCCCGGCTTTTGCCGTGGCGCTTTTGATCGTGGGCCTGGAGATTATTCTGCTTGGTTTTGACGGGTTTGATTTTTCCGACAGAAGCCGCTGGGAAAGCTACCTGGCGCCCTGGTCCAATCCGCTGGTGTTTTTGTTTCTGGCGGGTTTTATCATGGCCCTGGCTGCTTCAAAGACAAAGCTTGATATCTGGCTTGCCAAAAAGGTGCTGTTTTTTGTAGGCGGCAAACCGCTGCATATCGCCTTTGGAATCATGGGTATTACCTTTTTACTGTCGATGTTTATCTCCAATACCGCCACGGCCGCGATGATGATCACTATCCTCTCGCCCATACTGCTGGCGATCAAAGAGGATAACCCCTTTAAAAAAGCGATGCTGCTGGCGGTGGTCATCGGGGCCAATCTGGGCGGAATGTCAACCATCATCGGCACGCCGCCAAACGCCATAGCCGTGGGGTTTTTGGGTGCTGAGGCGCCTTCTTTTGTGGGCTGGATGGTGCTTGCGATGCCCCCGGCGATGATCAGCGCGGCGATATTGATGAGTATTATGATCAAAATCTATCCTTCCGATCAAAGTTATATCAGTCTGAAAAAACTCAAAGGCATTGAGGACGATACCGCCCGGACAAACCGTAAAAAACCAGTCGGGGTGGCCGATTGGAAAAAAAAGGTCGTTATTGTCATCTTTTTGCTCACTGTCGGGCTGTGGCTCACCGGGCCGCTGCATCAGATCCCTACGACGGTGGTTTCGTTTTTGCCCATTGTGGGTTTTACGCTTTTTGGCATCATTGACGCCGATGATATCAGACAGGTGCGCTGGGACGTGATTATTTTGATTATCGGCGGTTTGAGCCTTGGTTTTGCCGTGACCCAAAACGGCGTGGATACGTGGATAGCGGATATGGTGCCGCAAGAGGGCATTTCGGCCGTGGCCGTGATCGTAATCTTTTCCTATCTGGTGGTAGCGGTGTCTAATTTCATGAGCAATACCGCAGCGACCAATATCATCCTGCCCATCGCCGTGGCAATCGGAGCTTCCTACAGTCCCGGCGACGGGCTTACCACGGCCGTTGCCGTGGCTCTGAGCGCTTCTTTTGCGATGACGCTGCCGGTATCCACGCCGCCAAATGCGATCGTGTACTCCTCCGGCGCGCTGCATTCCAGACAGTTTCTGCTGCTGGGGCTTTTTGCGGCAGCGATAGGGCCGCTGCTGATCTTTGCGTGGCTCTTGCTTGCTACGAGTTCGGGCTGGGTGATCTAAGCCCCGATCTTATCTCTTGGCCCCCGTTTTCTTTTCAGCTTTTCAGGATCGGTGGAGTCGTAGATATAATCCATGATCTTTGCGGCCACATCAATCCCCGTGGCTTTTTCGATCCCTTCCAGTCCCGGAGACGAGTTGACCTCCATGACCAGAGGGCCTCTGGAGGAGGGCAGCATATCTACCCCGCATACATCAAGGCCCATCGCCCTTGCCGCGGCTAATGCGGTTGAACGTTCTTTGCGGGTTAGCTTGTGTGCCACCGCGCTGCCGCCCTGGTGCAGGTTGGAGCGAAAATCGCCTTCGGCCCCCTGGCGGCGCATGGCGCCCACGACCTCTTTGCCTACGACAAAAGCCCTGATATCGGCCCCGCCGGCTTCTTCGATATACTCTTGTACCAAAAGATTGACATTCATACCGTAAAAGGCATCAAGAACGGATTTAGCCGCCTTGTACGTCTCAGCCAGTACGACGCCCACGCCCTGGGTTCCCTCTAATATTTTAAGCACCAAAGGCGTTCCGCCTCCTAGCTGAATGATATCTTTGACATCGCTTTTATTGGAAGCAAAAACCGTTCTTGGCATCCCCACGCCGTGTTTGGAAAGAATCTGCAGGCTGCGCAGTTTGTCGCGGCTTCGGGCGATAGCCAGGTTGCCCGCCACCGAAAACGCTCCCAGCATTTCAAAGTGGCGCACGATCGCCGTACCGTAAAAGGTGCGGCTGGCTCCGATACGGGGGATGATCGCATCGGGAACGTCTAAGATGACGCCTTTGTAGATAAGGGTCAGCTGATTTTTCATAATCTCAATAGTCAGATGCAGGTAATCCAGCACCTCCACTTCCCAGTCTCTGGTGCTCGCCGCTTCAAAGAGGCGTTTTGTGGAATAAAGGTTTTCATTTCGGGACAGAATATAGACTTTCATAGTTACTCCTTGCTGATATATGTGCGGGAAACATCGACCAAAAAGCGTCCGTGGAGGTATTTGCGCCCGATAAGCATCGGGTATTTCATATCCGCGCGGCCCGTGAGCGTAATGGTCGCTTTATAGCGCCTGCCAAGCATGACTACGTCGGTGCGGATGGAGGGGCGCTCCTGCATCTGGCCGTTGGAACTTTTGATGCGTTTGCGTTTGTGCAGCTTAAAGCGAAAACGGTGATTGTTATAAGAAGGATGCACGTCATCAAGCAGGCGAAAATGCACGTAACCGTGTTCATCGATCTTGATATCATCACAATGCAGGGAACACGAATCCGCTCCGGTATCGATCTTGGCATCAAGGTTTTCTAAGTGCAGGGCGGGGATGCTGATATGCTCAAGCGAGCCGACGGTGATCTTTTCGATAGCCTGTCCTTTTTATGCTATTATAGTAAAAAAAATAAAGAGAAACAATGCAGAAAAAAGAAGATTTTTTCGATCGTCTCAAGCAGCTTATACGCACGCCCTCGGTGGTGGGGGCCGAGCATCCTTTTTTCATGACTCTCAAGCGCGAATTGGAAGAACTGGGGGTCGGGGTGAGTTATTACGAGGGGATGCTGGTTGCAAGCGGCAACGAACCAAACAGCGGTTTTCTCAGCGCCCACTGCGACCGCCACGGGCTGGTGTGTACCGGTCCCAACGAGTTTCAGTATGCGGCGTTTATCACTCAAAACAGGGCCGAGTTTAACGATGATTCTATCTCTGAAAACTTAGCCGATAAAATCACGGACCGCTTTGAAAACCAGCTGGTACAGGCGTATGAACCCTGGAGCGGGTATTACCTGGGGCTGGGTGAAATCAAGGATTCTTTCATCTGCGAAAAAAGGGGCAATCTTGTCTTTGAGATAGCGGGATTGGAACATTTGCAGCCCCATACGCCCGTAGCCTTTATGGATAAGCTCCAGGTTGCTCAGGGACTGCTTAGTGCGCAGCTGGACAACGTGCTTAGCGTGGCGGTGATTTTGCACATGTACGCGCTTGGCTATCAGGGGACGGCGTTTTTTACCGCTTCGGAGGAGGCGGGGCGAAGCTGGCGTTTCATGCTGGAGTGGTTTGTACGCTATGACCTGTCCACAAGCGATCTGCTGGTGCTTGATACCAGCCCCTACAGCGATCTTGAGGCGATGGGCAAACAGGATATCACCCTTCGCTACGGCGACGCCCATGCTCGCTTTGATAATAAACTGCGCAAAAAGATAACAGAAATCTGCAGGCAAAAAGGGGTGCGTTACAGTTATAAAGATAAATTCTTAGAAGCACAGAATAAAAAAAGAGGCACCAACCGCTCTATCGGCAGAACCGAACTTGGCAGGGTGGTGAAAAATTCCGGGGGCAAGATCAACGGCACGACGCTGCAAATCCCGACCACCGGGTACCACACCGTCAATGAAACGGCGCGGATGCGTTCTGTTGAAGCCACATTGCAGGTGCTGCAAAGCCTGTATAAGCTGTAGGGGTTACTTGGCTTTTTCTAAGTATTTACCCTCGGCGGTATCGACCTTGATGCGGTCGCCGTTGACAAGGTGAAAAGGGATCTGTACCACCGCGCCGGTTTCTAAGGTGGCGGGCTTTTTACCCCCCTGTGAATCGCCTTTGAAATTTGGCGGTGTATCGACGATTTCAAGTTCGACGACCGGGTCGATATCAACCGTGATGGGTTTGTCGTTGTGAAAATTGACTTCTACGACCATGCCGTCTTTCATAAACTCTCGTTGTTCGCCGACTTGATCATAGGTAAGACCGATCTGATCATAGGTTTCATTATCCATAAACTGCATCATCTCCCCGTCATCGTAGAGATACTGCATCGGACGCTGTTCCAGCTGGGGAACTTCGGCTTTATCGCCCTTGTGGAAGGTTTTTTCAAGCACCTTGCCATCCAGCAGGGATTTCATCTTGGTGCGTACAAAAGCCGCGCCTTTTCCCGGCTTGACGTGCTGGTAGCCGATGATGCGGTATGGCGTACCGTCAAGTTCGATACGCAAGCCTTTTTTAAGATCGCTCATTGAATATGTCGCCAAATTATACTCCTGTTTTTTTGATATAATTATACCAAAACAAACGACAAGGACGCTTTTATGGTAATGGCTTTGATAGATACGATTTTGATGGTGATTACGCTGTATACGTGGGTAGTGATCATTTCAGCGCTGATAACGTGGGTCAATCCCGATCCCTACAACCCGATCGTGCAGGTACTTAGGCGCCTGACCGAACCGGTCTTTGACGGGGTGCGCCGCTTTATCCCTACCAACGTCGGCGGTATCGATCTGGCGCCGATGATCGTTATTATCGCACTGATTTTTCTTAAAAATCTGCTGTTTAACCTCTCAAGAGGGATGTAGTGATGCGCGCGTTTGGTTTTTTGCTGCTGCCGCTGCTGGTTTTTGGCCAGATATCGCTGCAAGAGTTGCAAAAGATGCCGACCTCTTTGGCCAAGGATTTTTACATTTGGCAGTATCTCAAGCAAGATATCACGCCTGCCCAGGCAAAGCAGGCATATGAACAGGCAAAGAACCAAAACCGTTACAAAATCCAAAAGCAGTATTTGGCAAAAAGCGGCGATGAAAAGCTGCAGCGAAAAAAGCAGTGCCGGAAAATGGAACTTGGCAAGCTTTTGGAAGCTGAAAAGGAGTGTTTTGAAACGGGTTTTTCCGTAACCAAGCTTGAAAGCGCGCCCCACAGTGCCAAGATTAAGCTGTACAATTCACAAAAAGAGCAAACATACAAAAACCTGGCCCACATCTTTTTAGCCGGCAATGTCTTTACGGCAGCCGTGGATAATCCAGAATACTTTTATACCCTTTTTAACGACAGTTCCAAGAGTTTTCGCCAGCGGTATATGAACCGTAAAGCTTCAAAGAAACAGGTGCAGAAACTGGCAGAGAAGGAAGCGTTTTCGCAGTCTGTTGTCTACAGTGTACTTGATACCAAGATGCAAAATTTCAATGCGTCATTAGCAACTGCTGTTGACAGCAGTGCTTTGAGTGCCGATGCCAACTTTTATCTTGGTATCAACGCGATTGGTTTTGACAAGCCAAAAATTGCAGACACGTATTTTCAAAAGGCGGGGGAAAAATATTATTACCGCTTTGACAAGGATAAAGCGCTGTTTTGGCGGTATAAAAGCAGCGGCAAGGAGAAATACCTCAAGAAGCTGGCTAAAAGCAGCGACCTCAACGTGTATACCGTCTATGCCAAACAAAATTATGACTACACTTATATCGAAGGCTTTGAACAAGAAAGCAGCGATTATGACGTACATGATCCCTTTGCGTGGCATCAAACCCTGCAAAAGTTGCAAGATGCCACGAAGCTGGAACTTATCGAAATGGCAAGCCGGTTTAAAACCAATCAAACGCTTGGACACTACGCTTTTGTAATGGAACGCTACCATGAGTACGATAAGCACTACTTTGTCACGCCATTAAAAGAGGATTTAGCGAAAATGGCGGAGGATAAGCGGCAGTTAGCGCTGCTGTATGCCCTGACCAGACAGGAAAGCCGTTTTATCCCCGCTTCGGTCTCTACCTCCTTTGCCCTTGGCAAAACCCAGATTATGCCGTTTTTGATCAAGGATATCGCCAAACAAAAGAAAGAAGATACGCAGCTGACTGATCTGTTTTATCCCAAAAAAAGCTATGAATACGCCCTGTATCAGATGGATTTTTTACAAAAGCATCTGTACCATCCGCTGCTGGTAGCCTACGGGTATAACGGCGGGATCGGCTTTACCAAAAGGCAGGTACTGCAAGCTGGGCTGTTTGGCGGGGGCAAGTATGACCCCTGGATGAGCATGGAACTTGTCCCTTACAGCGAATCGCGGAAATACGGCAAGAAAGTCTTGGCCAATTATCTGGTGTATCTTGATATACTGGGTGAAAAAACAGGGTTGCAGGCGCTGCTTGCTCCCCTGCAAAGCGGCAAAAAGATTGCGCGCTGGCAGAAAGAGTAA
>JBNJFE010000032.1:10772-18792 GCA_051746505.1 Campylobacterota bacterium | reverse complement strand
TCGCCTTCGCCGTATTTGTTCAGAAGGGCTTCAGCCATCTGGCTTCTGGCGCTGTTGTGGATGCAGACAAAGAGGACTTTTTTCATGTGGGTTCCTTTAAATAAGAGTTAATAAGACAAGAAATAACACCGGAGGCGTTACAAGCAGGCCGAATTTGCTGTACTGCGCAAACGAAATATGCACGCCTTTTTTAGCCAGTACGTGCAGCCAAAGCAGCGTGGCAAGCGAACCAAACGGCGTCATTTTGGGTCCGAGGTTGCAGCCGATGATGTTGGCATAGATCATGGCTTCGTTACCGATACCCTCCAGCGAGATATCCATGATCATGATGGTGGGCATATTATTCATCACCGCACTCAGCCCCGCGCTGATAAAGCCCGTAGCGATCACGGCGAGGGTATCACCCCTGGCAGCCAGGTCTTGCAAAATCACGGCCAGATGATCGGTCAGTCCCGCGTTTTTAAGCCCGTAGACTACGATATACAGCCCGATACTAAACCACACGATCTGCCACGGCGCGTTTTTTATCGTCATCCACGGTTTGGCCGCTTTTTGCCAGGACGCGATAGCCAAAAACAGCAGCCCGCCGCCAAGGGCAAAAACCGAGACGGGCAGGCCGTAGATGTCGCCGATGAAGTAGCCAACAAGCAGCAGGGCCAAAAACACCCAGCTAAAATAAAACAGCGCTTTGTTTGTAAGCACCGAATCGGCGTCTTTTAGCAGCGACGTATCCACTCTTTGGGGGATATCCTTGCGCAAAAACAGCCACAAAACCGCTATAGAGACAACGGTGCTGACAAGATAGGGCAGAGCCATGTTCAGCGAATACTCCAAAAACCCGATGTCAAAATAGTTGGCCGTGACGATGTTGGTGAGATTGGAAAAGACAAAGGGCAGCGACGCACTGTCGCTGATAAAGCCCCCGGCTAACAAAAAGGCGATGATGGTTTTTAAATTAAGCTTTAAAATACGCATCTTGGCCAGCAAAATGGGTGTGAGAATGAGCGCGGCTCCGTCGTTGGCAAACAGCGCGGAGACAAAGGCGCCAAGCAAAAGGGCGTAGACAAACATCAAATGCCCGCTGCCGCCTGAGAGCTTGGCCATCTTGATCGCGCACCATTCAAAAAAGCCGATCTCATCAAGTACCATAGATAAAATGATGATACCGATAAAAGCCAGCGTGGCATCCCAGACAATGGAGGTGACAATACCCACATCGCCAAAGCTGACGATCCCAAGGGCCAGTGCCACGATTGCACCCAGCACCGCGCTGGTACCTATCTGCAACCCCTTTGGCTGCACAATCACCAGCAGCAGCGTCGCTGCGAAAACAAGCAGAGCACTAGTCATTTTCACATCCTTTGTTTAAGTTTGGCAATCCCGTATCAAGGTAGCTGATCTCATTCAAAATGGCCGTGCGAAACGCGTCTAAAGGAAAGCGCACCGAATAATACGCCCATCGTCCCTCGCGTCGCACCTGCAAAAAGCCGCCGTCTTTGAGAATCTTCAGATGCCTTGAGATACGCGACTGGATCATGTCAAAACTGTTTTCCAGATCACACACGCACACGCTTTCATGCTTATGGATAAAGCGCAGTAGTCTGATCCTGGTTTCATCGTTGATCGAGCCGATCGTGTGTAAAAAGTCGTCCATTTTTTCACTCCTGTCGTGCAATGATAACACAACAGTTCGTATATATCAAGATATATTGATATAAAATTACAAAAGGGTTACAAAAAAGCAGACAATATCCATAATTCGGTGACAAAAAGAGCGTAGTGCGCACCGTCTATGCTACAATGAAGACAGAAGCAAAAGGAGTGCGCATGAAAAGCACCGTTGATACATTGATCGTTCTGGGCGCATCAGCCGGCGGACTGCAGAGCTTGAAAAACTTCCTGTCGGTGTACGAGATTGCTGCCAATACCAGTATCGTTGTTTTGCAGCACCTGCTGCCAGGGGGCGGAGATGACTTTGCCAAGATTTTGGGCAGTTATACAAAAAGCCCGGTCAAAAGCCCCAGGAGGGGCGGAGTGCTGGAGCCAAAGCAGGTATATGTATGTCCTTCGGGCAAGCAGATGCGTATCGGCGCGGACAAAAAGCTGCATGTAACGACCCTTACGACCCAAAAGGGCGCATGGCCCAGCATCGATACCTTTGTTCTTTCTGCGGTTAAGGTTTTTAAATCGCGGATTTTGTTCATCGTTTTCTCAGGAGCGGGCAGCGACGGGCTCAAAGGTGCCAGGGCGCTGCAAAAAGCGGGCGGGCACGTATGGGTTCAGGATCCGCTGGTCAGTTCGCACGCGGATATGCCAAAAGCGATCGTGCAAAACGGTCTTGACTCTCTCAGTGCCGAAGCGTCGCAGATGGCGGAGCTTTTAAACGAATACAACGTTGATCAAAAACTGACGCTTAACAGATTAAAAAAGGGGCAAAGCGAAGTGTACGCGCTTATCAGCAAGGAGTTTGAAGAGCGTTTCGGGCTTTCCATCGCCGATTATAAACAAAGTTCGCTGCTGCGTCTTTTTTACCAGCTGATGCAAAAAAAAGGATATGTCAACGAAAGCAAATTTTTAGTGCAGCTGCAAAAAGATCCCTCGCTGCGCCTGCTGCTGGCCCGTCATATGTTTATCCACGTCAGCTCTTTTTTCAGAGACTCCGGGGTTTTTGCCAGTTTGGAAAAAACGCTCAGGCAGGAGTTGCGAAACAGGCCCGTTACAAACTATACCGTCATCTCTTTGGGGAGCGCTTTAGGGCAGGAAGCTTACAGCGTAGCCATACTGCTGCAGGAGGTGGCAGCGGCGCTGAATATCAAAACCCGCTGTCACGTTTATGCGTATGATATCGATGAAGAGGCTGTAGAGCAGGCCAAAAAGGGTTGTTTTACTTTCGGCCAGCTGGACGGGCTGGGCAAAGAGCGGATTGAGCGCTATTTCAGTGTAACACAGCAGGGGTACAAACCCACACCTCAGCTGCAAAACAGCGTCACCTTTGCCTTCGCCGATGCCTTGAAACCGCTGCCCGTGACCGGTGCCGATCTGATCTTGTGCAGGAATCTGCTTATTTATCTGACTTATGACGCGCAAAAAAAGGTGCTTACGCGTATTTATGACAGCTTGCGCGAAGAGGGTATCTTTGTCAGCGGCAAATCCGAAAATATCAGCGCGCTGGATATGCGGTTTGCATCAGTTGACGGCGAAGCCAAGATTTATTGCAAGAAAGTGCCGCCTGCCAAAGAGGATAGAAAAGAACCCTCCCTGCAAAGCACAACCGCCATAAAGCCCGGCTTTGTCACAGGCGATGATGAGAAAGTCCTGGTTCTTGACAGTAAGTATACCATCGTTTACGCCGGAGGCTATTTTAAAAGCGCCAAAAAAAGCGCGATTGCGGCGGGGTCGGATATTGATGAAGTTTTTGACGCTTTGCTGGGCCAAAAGGTAAGAACCATCACGTTGACGCTTGGGATGGATCAAAGCGCACAAAGTGACTTTTTTGTCATCCGGGGATATTATCAAAAACCGTGGGCCGTGCAGCTGAGAGTTGAAAAATACAGCCGCGACGGCGCGCAGATGTTTGAGGTGCGGGTGCGCGAACATGATTTGAGCGAGTTTGCGCAGCTTTTTAAAAGCGCTTCGCTGAAAAAAGAGGCATTGTATCAAAATAAAGAAAGTGAAAAAAATCAGTATGAAAAACTGCTGCGGGCGTATGAGCGAAAGGATAAAGAACAAAAAAAGCAGTTAGAACAGCTTGATGTGGTCAACGAAGAGTTGGAATCAACAAACGAGGAGTTAAACAATACCAACGAAGAACTCAATAACGCTAATGAGGAGTTGGAAGCGACAAATGATCAGCTGCAAAACGCGCTGGAAGAGACAAGACAGCTCAATGCCAAGCTCCAAGACACTAGAGAGCAGCTGCAGCGCAATTACACCCGCCAAAAGCAGCTGCAGCAGCGCTACAGCCTTGCCATAGAGGGGGCAAACGATGTGATCTGGGATTGGGATATCAACAGCGATAAACTCTATCTGCCCTCCAGGTACGGCTGGCTTTTTGAGATACGGGCAAAGATCGCTTCGCTTGCGGGATGGATCAAACGGATCGATAAAAACTACAGGGATGATTTTTATTCGGCGCTGCAAAACCATCTGGAACAAAAAAGCAGTTATTTTGAACACAGCCATCCCCTTATCCTGCCAAAAGGGGGCAGGAAATGGGTCAGGGTGCGGGGCAAAGCCGTTTTTGAAAACAGTACGCCCGTGCGCATGGCCGGTTCCATAAGCGATATCGACGCGCAGTACAAAGCGCATATAGCTCTGCAGGAGCGGTTTAAAGAGTTGGGATGTACGTTTATGATAGCCAAATACCGCATCAAATACGAGCATGACCTGGATACGCTGCTGCACAAAAGCGCGTATGCTATCGCCGAGGGGATGCAGGATCCGGGCAACACTTCCGTAAAGATTGTGATTAACAACAAAGAGTATAAAACAAAAAGTTTCAGGGCGTATAAATACAGTATGAGCGCGTCGCTGCAGCGACAGGATAAGAGTGTGGGTTCTGTGCTTGTGCGGAGCAAAAAAGCGTTTTTACACGAAGAACAGGCGCTTTTGGATAATATCGCCGCACAGCTTTCCTTTGCCTATAGCAACGAGATGGATTACATTGCCGCGGAAAATATACGAAAGCGTTATGACCAAGCCATTAAGGAGGCAAACGACGGGTTATGGGATTGGAATATCGATACGGGGCAAATGTATTTTTCTCCCAGATGGAAAGAGATTCTGGGATATAGCGACAGTGAACTTCAAAACAGTTTTGACACCTTTGCCGCGCTTCTTCATCCAGAGGACGCGGCCAGAGCGGTGAAAAAGCTCAAAGCCCATACCACGGGCAGGAGAAAAAACTTTAAAATTGAATTTCGCATGCGCCACAAAGAGGGCCACTACCTTTCTATCCTCTCGGTGGGCAAGCGTATCGGCGAGGCAAAACAGCGTCGTTTGATCGGATTTCATGTTGATATCTCCGATAAGCAGAAGCTGGTGTACGAACTTGACAACACGATGATTAAATACCGCAAAATCTTTAACAACGTCAAAGATATCGTGATGCTTATCGATGAGCAAAGCGGCGAAATCGTGGAGATGAACAAAGCAGCCAGAGAGCATTTCGGGCCGGTCAAAAACGTCGGGGACGAACCGATGTTTCATTTTGAAAAAAGAAAACCCCTTGACTGGCATAACCATCTCCAACAGACCAAAAAAAGAGGTTCCATAAGCAGTGAAGCCACCTCGGTAGACAAAGCGGGCAAAACATACCACTTTGTGGTGACCTGTTCAACGCTGAAAACAGATAAATCATACCATTTTACAACCGCGTATGACATTACCAAACAGTACGAAGCGATGGCGCAGCTGCAGCAAAACCAGGAACTCATGCTGCTGCAGTCGCGCCAGGCGGCGATGGGGGAGATGATCAGCATGATCGCCCACCAGTGGCGCCAGCCCATCTCCGTGATCAGTATGGTGGCAAACAATATCCTGGCGGATTTGCAGTTGGAAAACTTAGATAAACAGGTGTTAGAAACCTCCCTGTTAGATATTAACCGGCAGGTACAGCACATGTCCAAAACCATCGATGATTTCAGGGATTTTTTTAAACCAAAAAAAGAGCGCGTACAGATAACTGCCGGCCAGATTGTGGACAAAACGGTCGATATCGTGGGCTCATCCCTGCAAAACAATAATATCGCCCTGGAAGTAAGCGGAGAGCGTGACATCGTTTTTGAAACCTATGACAGAGAACTTGTGCAGGTGCTTTTAAACATTATTTCAAACGCCAAAGACGCGCTGCAAAAGACAACTGCAAACCAAAAGATGATAAAAATCCAGATCAGCAAAGAGCAAAACAACTTGTGCTTTTGTATCAAAAACAACGGGGAAGCGATCAAAAAGCGTAATCTTGCTAAAATATTTGATCCCTACTTCAGTACCAAAGATGAAAAAAACGGCAGCGGGCTTGGATTGTATATGGCACGCTCCATTGTTCAAAAACATATGAAAGGTTCTATCGAAGCGGCCAATGAAGGCGGATGGGTCCTGTTTCGCATAAAGGTTGCATTATGAAAAACATCACGAAAAAACTCCAGCAAAACGCGCAGAACCTCAGGGTGTTGTACGTAGAAGACGATATCGATCTGGGACGGTCGGTAACAACCTATCTGCAAAAATTTTTCAAAGACGTTATCACCGCAGCTGACGGTATGGAGGGGTTGGACAAATACAACGCCGATACGGCGGGTTTTGATATCGTCATTACCGATATCAAAATGCCAAAACTAAACGGTATCGAAATGATTAAACGCATAAAAAAAGACAATTTTGAACAAAAAATCATCATCACCTCCGCGCATACCGAAACCGATATGTTTTTGGATTCGATCAAACTGGGGGTTTCGGGGTATATTATCAAACCCATCGATTATATGCAGATGAATGGCGAACTGTTAAAGGTAGCCAAGCAGATTGTCGAACACAAAGAAAACGAAGCGTTTAAGCATCAGTTGCAAAGTATGGTTGAGGAAAAAAGCCGTGAAAACAAGCGTCTCACCCATGAAAAGGTGCAAAACTACGAACTCACACTCTTTGCTTTAGTGGATATGATCGAAAGCCGTGATGCGTATACCGCCGGGCATTCGACCAGAGTCGCCAAATACTCCGAAATGATCGCGCGGGATATGGGTTACAGCAAGAAAGAGTGCGATATGCTCTATAAAGCAGGCATTTTGCATGATATCGGCAAGGTTTCCACCCCCGACGCGGTGCTGCTAAAACCCTCAAAACTAAACGATCTGGAATACAGACTCATCCAGGAACACGTCAGCGTCAGTTACCATATCCTGCACAAAATTCCGATGTACACAGAGCTTTCAGAAATCATTTACCAGCACCACGAACGCTGTGACGGCAGCGGCTACCCGCAGGGGTTAAAAGAAGACAGCATCCACCCGCTGGCAAAGATCATGATGGTGTGTGACACGTTTGACGCGATGACGACAAACCGTATTTACAAAAACAAAGCCACCATCGCGCAGGCGCTGGCCGAGATTAAAAGTCTCGGTGGCAGCGAGTTTGATACCGACGTGGTCCAAAGCGCGGCCCGGGTGCTTGAACATGTACGCATTGATGAGGATATCACCCAGAAACCGGGGAACAATCTGGAAGAAGAGCGCTTTGCGTACTTTTTTAAAGATATCGTAACCGATACGTATAACAGGCAGTTTTTGGATTCACTGCTTATTCAAAACAGGCTCAACAAGGAGTACTGCTGTCTGGATATGGTGTATCTGCACCATTTTACGCAGTATAATAAAAATTACGGATGGCAGGAAGGCGATAAAACGCTGGCGGCTTTTGGAAATGAATTAAAAACGCGTTTCCAAGATGCTTTGGTGTTTCGGATGTACGGCGATGATTTTTTGATCCTGCATGCGAAAAAATGTGACGGTATCGATATTGAAGCGCTGCGAAAAATCGACTTTATCCAAAAAGGGGACTTGGAAGTAAGCACGGAACATATCGATCTCAACGATATCGGGATGGCTTCGAGCAAAGACTTGGAAAAGTATTTAAACGATATTGACCGCTTTAAAAGAGTTGAGTGATAAGAGTTTTTGTTTCGCGATCGATTCGCGCGAGCTTGCCCTCTTTTATGTAAGCCAGCAAAAACCTGCCTTCAAACAGCGCCAGATTGTCTTTGTAAATTGTCTGCAAAAGCCAGAAAGAGGAGTTTTTGCATTCAAGCAGACTGCTTTGTACCTGAAGCTGATCGCCCAGCTTCGCGCTTGCTTTAAAATCACACTCTATTTTCTTGACCACAAAGCCGCTTTGGTCGCCGCCTGGCATCAAGCCTTTGGCAAAAAAGGTTTCACTTCTGGCCCTTTCACAGAAATTGAGATACTGCGAATGGTACACGATCCCGCCGCAGTCGGTGTCTTCGTAGTAGACTCGTATCTGCATGTCA
>JBNJFE010000032.1:0-10672 GCA_051746505.1 Campylobacterota bacterium | reverse complement strand
GGAATACTGGGGTCAAGTCCAGCGGTATTGTGCAGGAAGTGTCTGTGTTTTTCAAACTGATCGATGATATCGTTTGCGATAACATCTTCTTCATAGCCGTACACGTCATATGCTTTGGCTCCGTCTTGCAGATGCACTTCGGCTCTGCCGTATTTTTTCTGATGGTGCTGCGGATTCACAGAATCAGGGAAGGCAAAAGTCGGCGAATCATATCGTCGCAGATGCACTTCGTAGACAAAGTCCATATCACCGGAGTGTTCGGCTCTGAAAGAAGCTTTGCCTTTTTCTTTATCATGGTGAATTTCAACATTCCAGTAATGTTTATTGAGTTCATCTTTGACCATATGCATCGCTTTAATGACTTCTTCATCGATAAAGCGTTTGGTTTCTTCCACGGTTGGAAATTCGATAATACGGCTGAGGCGAGACTGCCATGTACCGCTTACCTTTCCGTGGCGGCCCGCGTTCATATGATGCTGCAAGTCTTCATAACGTGTCGCTTCAAGATGCAGCGCACGGTACAGACCCCAGGCCGCGATAAGCATAATGATCACAAAAGGCAGGGCTATAGTAATCGATGCCGCCTGCAACGCGCCCAGGCCGCCTGCAATAAGCAGGGTCGCAGCGACTACGCCTTCAAGAACGGCCCAAAAGATACGCTGCCACACCGGAGCGTTTGTATCGCCGCCTGTAGCGATGGTATCAATAACAAGCGAACCTGAATCCGATGAAGTGACAAAGAAGGTAATAACCAGGATGACTGCTACCAGTGACATGATGCCGCCAAAGGGGAAGTGTTCTAAGAATTTAAACAATGCTATTGATACGTCATTGGAAACCGCTTCTCCAAGCATCGCCATAGAACCGTCCATCATACCTTCAATAGCGGTGTTGCCAAAAACGGTCATCCAGATAAAAGTAAAGCCTACGGGTACAAAAAGAACGCCTGAGACAAACTCTCTAATCGTTCTGCCTCGTGAAACCCTGGCGATAAACATACCCACAAAAGGTGCCCATGCGATCCACCAGGCCCAGTAGAACAGTGTCCACCAGCCCATCCACGGGCTGTCTTCATACATGTACTGGTTAAAGCTTAGATGCACTACATCGCTGAGGTAACTGCCGATGTTTTGCACAAAGGCTGAAAGCAGCATAAACGTCGGTCCCGCAAGCAGGACAAAAAGCACCAAAATCGCGGCTAAGCCCAGGTTGATCTCTGAGAGTCTTTTGATACCCCCGTCAAGACCCAGGACGACTGAGATGGTAGCCATAGCCGTAATGATGGCAATCAGCGTTACCTGCATACCGACTCCCACAGGAAGCCCAAACAGATAATTCAGACCCGTATTGACCTGCATGACACCCAGACCCAGTGAGGTGGCGACACCAAAGAGCGTGCCCAAGATCGCGATCGTATCAACGGTATGACCGATGCCGCCGTAGATGCGGTTGCCAATAAGGGGATAGAGCGAGGAACGGATCGTAAGGGGCAGGCCGTGGCGGAACGAAAAGTACGCCAAAACCATACCGACGACGGCATAGATCGCCCACGCGTGCAGACCCCAGTGAAAGAAGGTCGTATTCATCGCAAGCTTGGCCGCTGCAACCGTTTCAGCATCACCTACAGGCGGCGCCGTGTAGTGCATGACCGGTTCGGCAACACCGAAAAACATCAGCCCGATACCCATACCTGCGGAAAACAGCATCGCAAACCATGAAGTATACGAATAAGAAGGTTTGGACTGATCGGGTCCGAGTTTGAATTTGCCGTAGCGTGAGATCGCTAAAAACAAAACAAAAACGGTGAATATCGATACACTGAGCATATACAGCCAGCCGAACTTGTTCGCAATAAATCCTTTGATACCATTGAACGTTTCCCCTGCAAACTCAGGAGAAGCGATAGTAAAAAGGACTAAGATAGCAATGAAAATAACCGATGGGATAAATACCGGTTTTAACATCGCATGTGATGGTTTGGTACCCATTAATACTCCTCTTTTTTTAGGTTTCATGCATTATAACATAAACAGAAATTTAACAAAGAAGAAATCACTCAGGCATTAAATCTTTTTTTTCCATATTTTGGATAAAATAAGCAAAAGAAAATCTAATAATCGGTTAAAAAGATATGAATAGAAGAAAATTTATCCAAACCAGCAGCGCCTTTGCATTGTTTCTTCCCCTGCATGTGTACGCAGCGCGTGAACAGGACCGCTTTAGCGCCCTTGTTGACAGCATTGACGACAGGCTCAAGCGCGTCAGGGATGTCGTGGGGTACGGCAATTTCAATATTATCTCTTTTGACCGGGCGCTTTCCGTAGCCAAAGCTTATCCCGCCGTCGGAGCCTTTAGCCGGGAGGAGACGGATTTCATTGAGCAGATTTTTTACAAAGACGCCAGGGAGTTTGGATTTTACGGGCTTCGTACCTGCAATGAGCTGACCCAGCCCGTTTTTGAAAACGATGTGGCCAAAATCCCCGCAACGGGTCATTATCTGTATAAAGACTTTGTTACCACCTACAAACAGATCAAAAACGATATCGGCGATACGATCACGCTGACTTCAGGTGTGCGAAGCGTAACCAAACAGTTGAGCCTTTTTGTAAACAGCGTCCGCCGAAGCGGGTACGATCTGCAAAGGGCTTCGTATTCGCTGGCGCCTCCGGGGTATTCTTATCACAGCTGCGGGGATTTTGACGTGGGTAAGGTCGGGTACGGCTGGGCCAACTTTACCGAGCGCTTTGCCAAAACCGATGAGTTTAAACGTCTGGTGAAATTAAATTATATCGATATCCGCTACCGCCGGGGCAACAGCGACGGGGTCCGCTACGAACCCTGGCATGTTCAGGTGGTATAAACCTTTTTGCCGTGTTTGGCAAATTCGATGAGGTCTTCAACCGTTTGTACCTCTTTTGGCAGTTTCTGTAAAATAATTGCAAGCAGCCTGGCCGTAGCCTTGGCATCGCCTAAGGCCCTGTGTCTGGCATCGTTTTGCAGGTGCAGCGTTTCATTGAGGTAGCTTAAGCCGTACTTTTGGCTGGGGATCGTTTTTCTGGCTAGCTCGATCGTGCATACCTTGCGGTTGGCGATTTCACCGAGGCCGAAGCGCTTAAAAGATTTTGACAGAAATTTATAATCAAAATCCACGTTGTGGGCTACAAATACGGCATCACCCAAAAACTGCTTGAATTCAGCCAGGACTTTTTTTAATTTCGGGGCGCTTTTGAGGCTGTCCATATCGATCCCCGTGATCTTGGTGACAAATTTTGGCAGGTAGCTGCAGTGTACCAGGCTTTCAAAGGTATCGATGATCCTGCCCTCTTGCACCATTACAGCCCCGATCTCTATTATCTGGGAGCGGTCGGGTTTGCCCCCGTTGGTTTCTAAATCCACGATACAAAAGCGCGCTTTATCAATGGGCATCGTTTTTGTCGCCAATTCGTAGCGCTTGGCCCCCTCATCGTGGATGATGGGAAATCCCGCCGCTTGCAGCAGCAGGTAGATCGTATCGCTGGATTCCTGCACGAAACTGTGCTTTTTAACAATGGCGTTGAACTTTTCTTCGCTGATGCTGCCTTTGTGCAGGGCGGCACTCAGCACTTCAGCACTTTTTTGCATCGGTGATAAACTTTTGTATTTTGGCAAAATCTTTTTTACCCCTGCTGTGTTCTACGCCACTGCTGACATCGACTCCGTAAAAGCCAAGCTCCTGAACCTGACTGATATTGTCCGGGGTAAGCCCTCCGGCCAGGATCGTTTTGGAGTTATCGCGGCCTTCAAACCATTCAAGGTTCAACCGTTTGCCGCTGCCGCCGTACACCTTGCTGAAACTGTCGATAATGGCATACCTGTTTTCAAAACGCTGTAAATCCTCTTTTGCTTTGGCCCGGATAACAGGAAGCGCCGGGGTTTGCAGCGCCGAAAAAAACGCCGCGTCCACATCAAAGTGAACCTGTGCCCGGTCCAGTCCGCACGACGCGCATACGGCGTCGATATGCCGGGCGCTTTCGTTGACAAAAAGTCCCGCCGTCGTTACAAAGGGAGGCAGATGCGCCGTGATTTTGGCCACCGTTTCCGGGTGGACGTAGCGGGGGGATTTTTCGTAAAAAACAAACCCGAGCGCGTCGGCGCCGGCATCTGCCGCAAAGAGCGCGTCTTCAAGATTGGTCAAGCCGCAGATTTTTACTTTCATACCGCCCTAAGCTTTTAAAGCGCTGATCGCTTTGGCGTAATCGTTTTTAAACACGTAGCTGCCCGCTACGGCCACGTCTACGCCCGCTTCTTTCAACATACCGATATTGGCGTCGCTGACGCCGCCGTCTATTTCTATGAGACAGTCGGGATTTTTTTGATTGATCAGTGTTTTCAACGCTTTGACCTTATCCACGGCCGAATCGATGAACTTCTGCCCGCCAAAGCCCGGATTGACGCTCATTAAAAGCACCATATCCAGATCGGGCAGCAGGTACTGTAAAGAACTCACCGGCGTGTGGGGGTTAAGCGTAATCGCGGGACGGATACCAAGGGACCTGATCTTTTGGATCAGGCGGTGGGGGTGTTTTTCCTCTTCGATATGAAAAGAGATGAATTCAGGCTTCAGCGGCGCGAAAAGGTCTACAAAAAAGGAATTGTTTTCTACCATCAGGTGGATATCCAGCGGTTTGGTAGCGGCTTTGGCCGCAGCCTGGACGACTACGGGTCCGATGGTCATGTTGGGCACGAAGTGTCCGTCCATGACATCCACGTGGATATAATCGGCACCGGCTTTGCAGATGGCGTCTATCTCTTCGTGCAGCCGTCCGAAATCAGCCGATAAAATACTGGGTGCTACATACATAAAACTCCTTGGTTAACTGCTGAGAAAAAAGGTAAAGGGTTGCTCTTCAAACGTAAAATCGATCTGCACTCCCTTTTTGTCTGCTAGCATGTTTTGTAAATCTTTTAAGCTTTCAAAGTTTCGCGGGATGGTGATATTGATCGAAATATCTTTATCCCCAAGCATCGATTTTGATTTGCCCGTGATCACGTTGACTACTTCGCTTAAGCCATCAAGCAGCAACTCTTCGCTGGAAACATCCCCAAGCAGCAGTTCGCACGCTTTTTTTGCCAGCGAGCGCTCCATGATCAGCGTAATCATTCCCTCAATCTGGCCGTAAATGGCGATCGAACTTGCGAGGTACTCTTTGCTGTCATCGGGTACGCTCAGCGGCTGAATCTTCATATCTTTGCGTTTTGGCACGGTGCTTGTCATCACTTCGATGGTATGGATGGTGGCCTGGGTGAATTCTGAGATGTGGGCAACCAGCTTTTTTGAAAGCTTTTTATTGCCGGCACTGCCGCTCATCCCCTCGGCCTGGGCTTCTCTGACTTCATCGCTGGCAAAAAAGTCTTCCTCGTTGTCAAAAAACAGATACCCCGCGTCTTCGAGCTCTTTTATGAAGTTATCGGGGATTTTATCCATATTCAGTCCCACAAAGGCAAAGACGGCGCCGTATTCGGCTCCCTCGGCCGAAAGCTTGAAAAAGAAATTAGACGCGTGGATATTAAAAGACGCCACGCGCGAAGAATTGAACATAAACGCTTTAAACCCGATTTTCAGACAGTTTCGGTGGTAAGTAAGGTCAAACTGTTCCAGGATATCGCCGTCGAGGTAATCTTTGAGATAGTAAATAACGCTGTTACCCACTTTTTGGGCTGCGATCATATTGGTACTGAGGCCAAAGTGGATCTTGTCCAAAATGGCGACGTAATTGTCTTTTTTCTCTTTGAGTTTGAGGTAATCGTTATACGTCTGGGCCACGACGGGGTTGTATCCCCTGTCAAAAAGTTCGATCGCGATCATGCTCCGCTGGGAGGAATCGCTTTTGTATATCAGTACGCTGTTGTTGTTTGTTTTTGCCGTTCCCTCCTGGCGAAAAAGCATAGCGTGGTCCAGCGTGTCAAAAAGCGAAAAGGGGACGCTGTCGCTGAAAAAGTACTTTATCTGGTCGTAATGGCTGCCGGTGAGTTCGCAGATACCGATTTCGCACTTGATGTTTTTGTGAAACTGGCGCAGGATCTTGTCAAAAAACGCGATCCCGTTTTTATTGAAACTGACCACCTTTTTAAACGAAATCAGCACCATTTCAAACTTCTTGCTCTCCACAAACTGGATATCTTGCAGTGTAATAAACGATCCCGCGTTCTGCCCGTCGATAAAGCCCTGGGGCGTAAATATCGCGACTGTCTGTTTTTTAATCGTCGGTTTCATCAAAAACCTTTTCGTGGGTTTGCAGCACAGGCTGGATGAATTCCATCTTTAACTCTAAAAAATCATTGAGCCCGGCTTTGATAAACACGGGTTTGCTGAGGGTTTTAAACAGGCGCAGGTGCATCAACCTGGCAATATCGCATACCTGTAAACTGCACTCTTTGTTGCCAAAGGTCAGTACCAGCAGTTGCTGCGCATCTTCGCTGACTTCCCACAGTTTGGCGATGTAGGTTACCAGCGAGGCAAAGGTATAGCCGCTGATGCGGTGCAGCAGCTCATCCAACGAAATATCCTGAGACTGCAGCACGATATCGACATCCTCTTTGTGGTCGCCAAAGATCATATCGGCTACGACAATGGTCGCGCATATTATGGATGAAACCGATTGGTATTCACTGTTTTCGTGCCCGTAATGGCGAAGGATCGTGTTAAAATCCTTGATCACGGTCATCTGCAGCGTTTTAAAATCATTGGGACCAAGTGCAAAAAAGTTCCACTCTTTGGGAGCGGTAGAATCGACCATATACGCATACAGCAGCTGCTTGGCCTTGTGCGAACCAAGCGCGGAAAAAATCTGCTTTTCGTCATTCATCTGCGAGCGGAAACTGTAGGCTGCGCTGTTGACAATGGTTTTTAAAAAATGAACCAGTTTCTGATCGCCCTTGGCCGCTACGGCGGCTTTGTCTAATTCTCCATCCTGCAGGTGATGGAGGCATTCGCGCACGACTGAGGGCAGGGCGGGGACTTTTTTGAGGTAGCTTTCGATCTCTTGTTTGGTAACCATGGGACTCTTTTGTCAGTTGGGATCAAAGTTTGTTGAGTTATTATACTAAATTGTTTATGATAAAACAAATTTTGATAGAATTACACGATGTATTAACGCGCCCTGTAGATAAAAGGATCAAGAATGGCTGCAACAATGAGTGTAGAAGGCAATAAACTGGGTATACTTGAAAAACTGGATGAGAAAGTTTCGCTTTTAAGCAAAAATTACGAGGAACTCAAAGAACACAGCAAAACAGTCCAAAATGAAAACACGACGCTCAAAGCACAGAATGAAAATCTGCAAAACAGGGTGGCAAAGCTGGAAGAAGAGTTGCTGCAAAAAGAGATAGAAGCAGAAGAGATTGTGAAAAAAGTTGAAGAGATTTTAGGAAAGTAAACAGATGGCAAAAGATTTGGCGGTAACATTTAAGGGAATACGTTTTCGGGTTGATCTGTCTGAGGATCTCGCCCAGTACGTACGGCAGGATTTAAGTATCAACGGCGTAGCGTTTGACAGGGATAACGATCTGCGAAAACTGTTGACGGCGTATTTGAAAAAAAGCGATGAGGTTTTTCGCCTTGAACGGCGGCTTGATGCGATACTGGAGCGCCTGGAAAAACTGGATGAGGAAAAATAAATGGAAGATTGGAACGTATATGCCGCCTTTGCGGTACTGGCAGCCGGGGTCGTGTATTTGAAAATGAAGATGTTGAAATAATGCCAAGGATGTGCAGATGATACAAAAAGTGCTGCCTTTAAGCTCTATTTTGGCGATGCGGTTTTTGGGGCTGTTTATCGTGATGCCCGTACTCTCGGCGTACGCCCTGGGCCTGCCAGGGGCCGATGAAGTGCTGGCGGGCGCCGCAATAGGCGGGTACGCGCTGACGCAGATGCTGTTTGTACTGCCTTTTGGGATTCTCAGCGACAGGATCGGGCGTAAAAAAACGCTTTTAACCGGGCTTTTGATCTTTGCCGCGGGTTCGGTGGTGTGCGCGCTTGCGGATGATATCTACTGGCTGCTTTTTGGTCGCTTTTTGCAGGGTGCCGGGGCAATCGGCGCGGTTGTTACGGCGATGATCAGCGACAGTACCCCCGAAGACAAGCGGGCGCGTGCCATGGCGGTGATGGGCGGCAGTATCGCGCTGAGTTTCGCGCTTGCGATGCTGCTTGGTCCCCTTATCGGCGGGCATTACGGCGTTGATAAGCTGTTTTGGCTGACGGCACTTTTGGCCCTTGGTGCTATCGCGGTGCTGTATACCAAGGTGCGTCCCGCAGACAGTATCAGCCATGAATACGGTTCGCAGGGGATGGGCAGCGTGGTTAAAAACAAAGCGCTGATGAAGATGAACGTGACCCATTTTCTGCAAAAAGGGTATATGACCGTGGCGTTTTTGGTGATTCCCATCGAGCTTGCTGCCCGTTTTGGCTGGGCAAGCCAGGATCTGTATAAAGCGTATCTGCCGGCGATGGTGCTTGGGTTGCTGGCTATGGGCCTTGGAGCGGTCACGGGTGAGAAAAAGGGGCGCTACAAAGAGATTTTTATCCTTTCTATCATCCTGTTTGCCCTTTCGTTTATGCTGATGCTTGTTGACAGCCAGCTTGTTTTTGTCCTGGCCGTTGCACTGTTTTTTATCGCTTTTAATATGTTTGAACCCCTGATGCAGTCCCTGACAAGCAAGTACGCCAGGGTAAATCAAAGAGGGGCGGCTTTGGGCCTGGCCAACTCTTTTGCCTACCTTGGAACCTTTGTGGGCGGCATCGGAGGCGGTCTTGTGCTGAAACTGTATGACTTTTCCGTGCTGGTTTGGATACTGGGGCTGCTTTCGCTGCTCTGGCTTGCGGTTACCGTTTCGATGCATAATCCCAAATCGCATAAGATACTTTCAATCAACAGTGCCCATGTGCGAAAAAGCGGCGGATATGATGCGATAGACGGGGTGATTGAAGCGTATACCAACCAGACAGAGGGTCAGCTGATAGTCAAATACGACGCGGAGGTGATCAGTGAGGAAAAACTCAAATCCAAGCTTTGCTAAAGCCGCCGCGTTACAATACAGCGGTCAGGCGCCCCACGTCACCGCCAAAGGCAGCGGCGCGGTTGCTGAAAAGATCGTGGAAAAAGCCAAAATGTACGATGTCAGCGTCTTTCAAAACAAAGCCCTGGCCGATTCGCTGCTGAATGTGGATATCGGCAATGAAATCCCTCCGCAGCTTTTTGAAGCCGTGGCCGAAGTATTCGTGTGGCTGATTCAAAGCGAGGAAAAAACCCAGCTAAGCAGTTAGCGTTTTGGCCGCACTTTCATACCCAAGATCAAACAGTGCGTCAAATCCTTTGCTCTTTAGGGTCCAAACACTGTGTTGAAGCAGTTTGTCGCTTGTGATGATGCAGTCGCTTTGCTGCACGCTTTGTTTGCTGCTGTAACTCCATGCCTGATACCATGTTTTGAAAAAGCTTTTGACGATGCCGCCGGGTTTGAAGTCGGGAAATTCGGGGTTGAGATCAACAACGACCGTTTGATGGGGGCTTTGGGCAAACACATCAGCGGGCAGGTTGTCGATCAATCCGCCATCGGCAAAGTATTCCCCCGCAATCTTTTGGGCGCTAAAGAGGCCCGGCATTGCGCTTGAAGCCAGGATCGCAGGCAGCAAAGGCCCGCTTTGAAAGATATGGCGGCGGGCTTTGTTTACGTTGAGGGTGCACAGATACAGCGGCGCGCGCAAGGTGGCAAAATCATCATGGGGCAGCATGTTTGAGATAAAGGGGTTTTGTGTATCGATTTGAAACAGGCTTCCTTGAAAAGGGGTGAATTGAAATAGCTTTTTCATCCGCCTGTCGCAAAAGATTTCCAACTGTCTGCGCGGATCGATTCCGCTGAGATACGAAGCCCCGATGACCGATCCTATCGAGCTTGCGGCAATAGCGTTGACGGTAAAACCGTGTTCGTTTAAAAAAGCAAGAACACCCAGATGAAAAGGCCCTCTGGCTCCCCCTCCCCCTAAGACGAGATTAATAGTTTTCATCTGCCATATTCGTGTAAGTTTGTAACATTATTTTAAAATCCTGGGCAGGGTGATTCCCTCCTGGGACTGGTATTTGCCTTTTTTATCCTTGTAGGTGGTACCGCAGGCTTCATCGCCTTGCAAAAACAAAACCTGCGCGATACCTTCATTGGCGTAGATTTTTGCCGGAAGCGGCGTCGTATTGGAGATTTCAATCGTGATATGGCCTGAAAACCCGGGTTCAAAGGGGGTGACGTTGACAATAATCCCGCATCTGGCGTAGGTACTCTTGCCAAGGCAGATGGCCAGTACGTCATCTGGCATATTGAAATACTCCACGGTGCGGGCCAGCGCGAAGGAGTTTGGCGGGATGATACACTCATCGCCGCTGAAATCGATGACGTTTTCGCTTTTGAAATTCTTGGGGTCAACGACGGTTGAATTAAGGTTGGTAAAGATTTTGAATTCGTTGCTGACCCTGATATCGTAGCCGTAGCTGCTGAGGCCGTAGCTGACCACGCCCGTACCGATTTGATCGTCACAGAAAGGTACGATCATCTTCTTTTTCAGTGACATCTCTTTGATCCACGTATCTGCTTTTAATCCCACAAAGTATCCCTTGACAATAAATTTTATTTATACTACTATTAATG
>JBNJFE010000031.1:17419-19016 GCA_051746505.1 Campylobacterota bacterium | reverse complement strand
ACTCTAAGATAAACTCTTTATACTCCGCGCTTCTGGTTTTTGGCAGCGGTTTATTGGATAGCGCGCGTACGGTGTAGACAAAAGAAAGCTTGGGTTCAAACGTTTTGTTCTCACCGGCTGCGTGCAGCACCTTGGCGTGAAAAAGCACCACATCGCCCTGCTTTAGTTCATAATGCACCCGTTTTTCTATCAACTCCTGGTTGATCGCCAAGTCTTCTCTGAAGCGTTTGTTTTCGTCAAAACGGCGGGGGTCAAGCTCCATTGTATGGCTGCCGGGGATAAATTCCAGCACGCCGTTTTCTCTGCTTTCTTGCCCAAGGGCCAGCCATACGCTGATGAGATCACTGTTTTGATAAGACCAAAAGCGCATATCCTGATGCCACTCGGTTCGCGAGGTACGCGAGGGCATTTTGGTCATGATGGAGTTGTGGTGTGCTGTGACCAGTACCGGACTTTGGCCCAGCAGCTGGCGCAAAACGGGTCTGATTTTGCGTTCGCGCATCCATTTGGCAAAGACCTCATCGCGGTCATACACCTGCCGCAGCCTTCGAAGCACGGGCTTTCCGTCAATGCCCAGATAGCTTTGCTCACTTTCATAGGGTTCTTCCATAGCCTGCATATGCTCTTTTGCTTTTTGGACGATATCTTCACACAACTGCCCCTTGGCAAAGCCGGGCAGCAGCAAAAATCCTTTATCGTCAAACTCTTTGATCTGTTCTTCACTCAGGCGCATTCTCACTCTCTTTCTTTGAGTATTTTTCATGCAAAATCGCACACATTTTCAAACCGTACAGATAAATGATCCAGGAAACATACAGCCACAAAAAGAAAAACAATACCATACTAAAAGACCCGTACAGCGACGTGTAGGCTTTGTTATACATCACGTAGTAGATATAAACGCTTTTGCCGATGTACCATACCAGCGAACTTACAAAGGAGCTGATAAAAACCGCTTTGTATAAAATCGTTTCACTGGTAGAAATCTTGTAGGCTACAAAAAAAGTCGCCCACACGATGAGATAGGGCAGCACAAAAGACAGATCAAAGCCCGTATAATCCCCAAACGCCGCGGACAGATAAAACGACACCCCAAGAGCGATCGGCATCAGGGTCATAAAGGTCCAGTACGTTGAGAGCATATTCCAAATGCTTTTTTTCCTGACCTTAAAAATCTTGGCGACGACGTATTCGTAATTATCAAAAAACATCGCCGTGGCAAACAGCGCGTAGATCAGCCCGAAAACCCCCATCGTTGAGGAATTTTCCAGAAACATATCGATATAAACGCCAATCTGCTCATTTTTCACCGGGATCACGTTTTGCAGTAAAAACTGCTCGATCTGGCCGTAATACTGCTCAAAACTGGGCAGTGACGTAGCGATGGAAAACCCAATCATCATTAAAGGCACGATCGAAAAGATCGTGTAAAAACTCAGACTGGAGGCAAAATAGGTCAGCTCATCTTCAAACAGCTTGAGTATAAACCTCCAGATTTTGTCTTTCATCAAAGTCCCATTTTACCGGGGTTGAGTATCCCTTTTGGATCAAAAGCGTATTTGATACGGCGAAACAGTTCCATCTCCGCGTCACTGAA
>JBNJFE010000031.1:9555-17319 GCA_051746505.1 Campylobacterota bacterium | reverse complement strand
ACGTCGGTGATAAGTATCGCTCCGGCGTCTTGTGGCAAGCCTTTGTGAAATTTTTCCTCCACCGCCTGGATACTGAGACGGTCCAAAAACTCCATCGCTACGGGTGTGACGCCTGCGGCCATCGTTTTATACACCGCATCCATAGCGCTGTGTACGTTTGGAAAAATCCCCATCGCCGTTTTTTTCATCTTTGGCTTGGCGATGAGTTTGAGCGTAATCTCGGTAATCACCGCAAGCGAGCCTTCGCTGGCAGTCAGAATCCCTGCGATATTAAAACCCGCGACATCCTTGATCGTTTTCTTGCCCGCTCTTATCACTTCGCCGCCAGGCAGCACCGCGCGCAAAGCCATGACGTAATCTTTGGTGATCCCGTATTTGGCCGCGCGCATCCCGCCGGCGTTTTCACTGACGTTGCCGCCGATTGTGGAGTAATCCTGGCTTGCCGGATCGGGCGGATAAAACAGTCCGACCTCTTCTACGGCTTTTTGCAAATCCATATTGATCACGCCCGGCTGCACGCGCGCGACCATGTTTTGCATATCGATCTCAAGTATCTGATTCATATGCTTTTGCATCGCCAGCACGATCCCGCCGCTTTTAGGCAGGCTGCCGCCGGTAAAGCCGCTTCCGGCTCCCCTGGTGGTAACATAGATGCCCTGATCATTGCAATAGGCAAGCACCCTGGCGACGTCGTCTTCATCTTTTGGAAAGACCACCGCTTCGGGGGCAAACTTCATCCGCGTAGCGTCGTAGCTGTACGCGATCAGATGGGCTTTGTCACACAGGACGTTTTCTTTGCCCGTGATTTGTTGCAAATTGGCAATATCGTTACTCGTCATCTTTGCTTCCTAGTAAATGCAGGTAATATTTGTCGTAATTATCTTCATACACATTTTCTTCACCCAGTACCTCCTGGCGGAACAGATCATAAAACGCGACAAAAAGCGTGCCCAGATCAGACCCGGGTTTTTGCAGCTGCATATAAAAAGGCATCATACGCTTGTCGCCGCTGTTGATGGGTTCAACTGAGAGGATTTCAAAACTGTTGACATCGATAAAATATCCCATATCCGCCGTAACCAGATAGATCAAACCGATGGCGTTTTGGTTGCAGTACTCTTGCAGAATACGCCTGTTTGGCAGTTCGCGGCCTTCATTCATCAGCGTAAAAGCAAGCAGATCGGGATTGACAAAATCAATATCCCCGTAACGCTCCTGCGCACGTTTAAATGTCGACTCGTTCGGTACAATCAGCAAACTCCTGTTGTACAGATAGCCCATAATCACCTTATCCCCGACAGCCGGCTTTGTGGCGATTGCGGGCAGTTTGGGGTTTTTGACCATTTTAGAATCCACGATCTTGGCCGTGTTGCCCCCGGTTGCCACAACCGCGGCGACGATGGCTTTATTATCCTTGGCGTAGGTGTGGATAACAACGCCGCTGATACCTTTGACATACTCTTTGTTTAAAATAACCTGCTTGCCTTTTACTTCCTTTACGGTCGTATTGCTTGCCTGCACCGCAAATAAAGACGCAGCAGCGAAAAACAGCGAAATAAGAACTCTCATTATCTTTTTGCCCTTTATAAATTGGCAAAACCTCCGATTATACGGTAGCTTTTGCATTGTTTTTAATGCAGATATTATAGCACAATTGCTATAATTGCAACTTGATCACACAAAACAGGATTTTTCATGCGCTTGGTACTTTTTATATTCATACTTTCAACATTTTTAACCGCCGATACCATCAAAAGCGGCTACTGGGAAAAGGGACAGACACTTTTAACATTTTTTGAAGACCACGGTGTTCCACAAAAGTTGTATTATGACCTCCCCCAAAAGGATCAGGAATCAGCCGCATCCATTCAGTCGGGTACACGCTATTTTGTCGCCAAGGACGACAAAAACAAACTCACAGAAGCCTTGATCCCTATAAGCGACGAGCTCCAGATCCGGATATATTTTAAAAACGGCTCTTATCATTACACGACGTCGCCGATTGTGTATACCACCGTCACCGACACCTTTGTCATCACCCTGGAAAACTCGCCCTATTACGATATTGTCAAACACACCGGTCTTAAAGAGCTGGCCGATGAGTTTGTGGCCATTTTCAAGCACAGTATTAATTTTTCCAGAAATATTCGAAAGGGTGACAAACTCGTCATCAGCTACAAACAGAATATGCGCCTTGGCAAACCCCACGGCAAACCCGAAATCAAAATGGCGATGATTGAAACCAACAAACGCCCCCATTACCTGATCAACTACAATGACCGCTATTATAATAAAGAGGGAACCGAGGTTCAGGGATTTCGTATTATACGGCCCGTAGCCGCGGCGCATTCCTGGATCAGTTCACATTACAGTAAAAAACGGTGGCACCCGATATTAAAACGTTACAGGGCGCACCTGGGCGTTGACTTTGCGGCCAATTCCGGGACCCGCATCAAGGCCGCGGCTTCCGGCAGAGTCGTTTTCAAAGGACGCAAAGGCGGCTACGGCAATACCGTTATCATCGATCACGGCAACGGATTTCGTACACTGTATGGCCACATGAAAGGTTTTAGAAACGGTATCTACAACGGCAAACGCGTCAGGGCGGGCCACACTATCGGCTATGTGGGATCAACGGGACTGAGTACCGGACCGCACCTGCACCTGGAACTACAGCGAAGAGGCCAGCGCATCAACCCGCTCAACGTCGTTAAAGTCGCCACCGACAAACTCAGCGGTGAGGAAAAAAAGCGTTTTAACGCGCATCTGCAAACCCAGATTGAAACCATCAACCAAGCCGTAGCGACAAACAGGATGCCGGACAAGATCGAAATTCTGCCCGATTCGCAGCAAACCACGCTTGTTGCCCAGCACCAAAACAGCGAGCAAAACCTTTAATCGCTGTAACGGTTTTTAATCGCTACAAACGCATCAAAATTTTCCAAAAACAGATCGGCAAGACGGGGATCGAAATGACGGGCCCGCTCCTGTGAAATAAGCGTTCTAATTTTTTCCAGCGGCCACGCTTTTTTGTACACCCTGTCATGAGCCAGCGCGTCAAAAACGTCAACGATAGCCGTGATGCGTCCAAAGATATGAATCTCTTCTTCTTTCAAGCCCCGGGGGTATCCGCTGCCGTCATACTTTTCATGGTGTTCGTGGGCAACAATCGCGGCCGTTTGCAGCAGTCTCCTTTCGGAATCTTTTAAGATATTGTGCCCGATCGTGGTATGTTCCTGAATTGTCAAAAACTCATCATCGTTTAATTTGCCGGGCTTGAGCAAGATCGCATCGGCGATACCGACTTTGCCGATATCATGCATCGGCGAAGCGTTTTTGAGCAGATCGGCGTCATCTTCACTGAGACCCGCAAGCTTGGCAAGCAGATACGAATACGCCGCGACACGCTTGACGTGTTCGCCGGTTTCCCTGCTTCTGGTTTCCCCGATTTCGCCCATCTTGTAGATCACTTCGCGCTGGGTTTTTTCAATTTCCTGGTGCAGCAAAACCACTTCGGTGATATCGCTTCTGATAGCCATATACTCCAGGTTGTGACCGTCATTGTTTTTGATGGGATAAATAACGGATTTGACCACGTACTCGCTGCCGTCTTTGCGGCGGTTTTTCAGCGTTCCCGACCAGGTGCGTCCGGCGGTGATGGTTTCCCACATCTGCCGGTACAGCCTGTCCGTGGTCTCTTCATGCTTGATGATACGGTGGGTTTTTCCGATCACTTCGTCGCGCCCATATCCCGTGATTTCGTAAAAGCGGTCATTGGCGTAGACGATATTGCCCTGCGTATCGGTTCTGGAAATGATCGTTCCCGCGTCCAGGGCTTTTTCATACTCCTTTGAAAGATTGACCACCTCTTTAAACGTTTTATTGGTAATGTTCAAACGTTTTTGCAGATTGTTTTTAAAATTTTCCAGCTGTGTTATATCGGTACGGATGCCAATATATTCGCTGATTTGACCGTGGGCGTTTAAGATCGGTTTGATAATCGTTTCAACCACGTAGTGATCCCCGTTTTTGCGCCTGTTTTTCACCACGCCGCGCCAAATCTTTTTAGCCTGGATCGTTTCCCACATATCGGCAAACGCTTCTTTTGGCATATCCGGATGACGTACGATATTGTGGGCTTTGCCAAGCAGTTCCTCCTGGCTGTAGCCTGAGATTTGACAAAACGCTTTATTGGCGTAGGTAATGATCCCTTTCGTATCTGTTTTTGAAACGATAGTGCTTTCATCGATCGCTTCTTTATACTCATTGAGCAGTTTTTCGCCGCTTTCGCGCTGCCTTCTTTGTTCTAACAGCTTTGTGGCCATATCGATCTTGATCAGCACCTCTTCAAGGATAAAAGGCTTTTTTATATAATCGCTTGCCCCGTGCTTGAGCGCTTTGCTGATAATATTAAAATCCTTGCGATCAGACAATACGATGACGGCGGCGTGGGCAAACTCCCCACTGCCAAGACGACTCAGCATCGCAGTGGAATCCACGGCTCTGGCTGCGGTGTCAATCAGTATTAGATCAAATTCAAGTGCGTTTTCACCAAAAAGCTCATCACCGCCGCCGACAAAAGAAAGGCGGTATCCTCTGGGTTGCAGCAGGGTCTGCAGCTGCTGCCTGATATGAGCATCTTCTTCATATACGGCAATTTTATACGTTTCATTACGTCTAATCTTTGCCAACTCTTTTTTTATTTCGGCATAGATCGCGGCTTTATTCAGATCACTGGAGAAATAATCGATCATTCCAAGAGCAAACAGTCGATCCTTTTGTTCAATATCTCTTATTGGCAACAGTACAAACACGTATTTGCAGCAGTTGCGCTGTAGATAGGATGCCAGCACATCATAATCATAATCAAAAACGGATGCGTCCAGCAGTAGAATTTCGCAGGCTTTGTCACACAGCTGCCACAACGACTGCGGCGTATGGATAGCCCGGCAGTGCAGCCCGTCTTTTTCAAAACGCGTCGCGTAAAACCCCGCCTGCGCGGGTTGTGTCGTAGCGATAATAACCTGTGCAGTCTCTGATTCCATATGCCGCCTTTACAGTGAGTACAATATTTGCACTTATTGTAACGTAACAGAAGCGACAAAACGGTACCGATCTCACATCGGTACCAAAAAAATCACGTATGCTTTACGATCGGTAGCAATTATAAGTAAATATTATTTAAACCAGCTTTTGATCCGCTCAAACGCGCTTTCAAAAACGTTTTCATGGGGCGTGCTTTCATACCCGAAGCTTTTGTGCAGTTGTTCCAGCAGCTCTTTTTGTTCGGAGGTGAGCTTCTTGGGGTAGATCACTTTAAGCTGGGCGACCAGACTTCCTTTCTGACTGCCCTGAACATCTTTGACCCCTTCGCCGGTGAAACGAAACTGCTGTTTATCCTTGGCGCCTACGGGCAGCTCCAACTCCAGCTCGCCGGTTAGGGAGGGAATGGTGATCGTATCGCCAAGTACCGCCTGGGTAAAGAAAACCGGAACTTCCAGATACACGTCATTGCCGTTTCGCACAAAGTGTTCATCCTCTTTGACTTCAAAGATCACATACAGATCGCCCCGGTGGCCGCTTCTGGAAAGGTTGCCTTTGCCCGCGACTCTGAGGCGGTGGCCGGTATCGATACCCTCGGGGATATCAAGTTCAAACTTTTCCATCTCTTCCAAAAAGCCCTCACCCTTGCAGGTTTCACACTTTCTGCTGGCTTCGCGGCCGCTGCCCTGACACTTGGGACAGGGTTGCGAAAATGTCATAAAGCCCTGCTTCATAAACACCTGGCCCTGACCTTTACACTGGGTGCAGGGTTTGAGTTCGCCATCTTTCGCCCCCGTGGAACCGCAGTCGTCACAGGGCTTTTTATATTCATACTCAACCTCTTTTTTGGTGCCAAAAACCGCTTCTTTAAAGCTAAGCACCATCTGCAGTTCTAAATCCAGCGGATACGCATCCGTAGGCTGTCTCCGCCGCCGGCTGCCGCCGCCGAAACCGCCAAGCCCGCCAAAGAGGTCTTCAAAGATATCCATGATATCTTCGGCTCCGCCGCTGAAGCCCTGATAGCCCGTTTGTTTCAACCCCTCTTTGCCGTAGCGGTCATACAGCGCGCGCTTTTCTTCGTCGCTTAAGACTTCATATGCTTCATTTATGGCTTTAAACTTTTCTTCCGCTTCCTCATCCCCCTGGTTTCTGTCGGGGTGGTACTGCATCGCAAGCTTTCGGTACGCCCGTTTGATGGCCTTTTGATCGGCTCCGCGATCAACTTCTAAAAGTTCATAATAATCTAATTCAACCAATGAAACATCCTCGTTTTTTTATCGGCGATTTTACCAAAAATGAGTTATAATTGCAACTAAAAAGGCATCTGCGTGAATTACAAGATCGATAAGTTTGAAAAACTGATCGAAGCCCTTGAGGGCCTGCCCGCCATCGGGCGCAAATCAGCGATCAGACTGGCCTATCATATGGTCTTAGAAGACAGCTTCAACGCACTTAAAATCGCCCACAGCATCGAAGAAGCGCTGCAGAGCCTGCGCCGCTGTGAAAAGTGTTTTAATATCAGTGAAGATGAAATTTGCAAAATCTGTGACGATGAGATGCGGGAAGACACTCTTTGTATCGTCCAAAGCCCCAAAGATATCGAAACGATCGAGCAAAGCGGCCAGTACAAAGGCTACTACTACGTCATTGATGCCATGGACAGTCTGGATACGACGCATCTGAAACAGCAGGCCCGAAGCTGCAGCGAAGTCATCTTTGCCTTTTCACCCTCGGTGGCCAACGACAGCCTTATTTTATACATCGAGGATAAACTCCAGGATATGAAACTCTCCTTTTCCAAGATCGCCCAGGGCGTGCCCACGGGCGTCAGCCTTGAAAATATCGACATGCTCTCCCTTGGCCACGCGCTTAATTCGCGAACGCTCGTATAGCTTCCCTGCTCACCTGTGACAACTCCAGGCTGCGGCGCTGGGGGAACTTGGAGCGGTTAAACGTTCTTTGGCGTTTTGCCAACTGTCTGGTGTGTACCGTTACCAGCTCCCGGGCCTGTTGCAGATCGTATTGGCCGTCTATATAGCCAATAATCTCTTTAATCCCGATCGCTTTAAAACAGTTTGGCTCTCTGCCGTATTCGTGCAGCAAAGCGCTCACCTCCGCGACGATGCCGGCTTCAAACATCTGCTGTGTTCGTTTTGCAATGCGCTCATGCAAAAGGGCTTTGTCCGTGTCGATTTCAAAGATGGGTATCTGCTCTTTGATCACCGGTTGCGGCGGGTGCTTGGCAAAATACTGCGAGCGGGTCAAACCCGTCTGATAATACAGCTGCAGCGCTTTTTCTATCCGGAAACGGTCGTTTTTTTCAATCCCGGTTTTAGGATCAATCTGCAACAGTGTCTCATAAGCCCTGTCTACATCCTTTAAAACCTCTTTGGTTTTAGCCGCGGCTTTTGCTTTAATAACGGGAAGCCTGGAAATACCGTGGGTAAGCGTGTGCAGGTAAAAGCCCGTACCTCCCAGGATAATAAGGTTTTTCCCGTGGGCTTTGGCATAGTTGCGGGCTTTGTCATAAAGCCTGATAAAGAGTGCGGCGTTAAAGCTTTCATCCGGATAGAGTTCGTCGATGCCAAAATGCACAATCCCGCCGCGCTCCTCACGGCCGGGTTTAGCCGAGGCGATATCGATTTTTTTATACACGCTCAATGAATCCAGCGAAAGGATAACGGCGTCTACGGCTTTGGCGACCTGGATACCGGCTTTGCT